>JAUXWU010000154.1 GCA_030680085.1 Rhodocyclaceae bacterium
GGGCTTGAGAACGGGAATATTGCCCATGACTAAGGCGACGGCGACGTTTTGAACCCCGACAAACTCGGAATCCAGAATGGGTTCGCCATCTTCCAGAAGCATTGCAATAACATCGTGCAGGTTGTGGTTGACTTCATCCAGCGTTTCCCCCTGTGAATGAGCTCCGGGAAAACCGGGAACAAATCCAACGAAGAGGTTGGTTTGTGGGCACCGCTCAATTACTGCTGAATACACTTTCATGGCTAGCTCCAAAATCGCACGGGAAATACGGCTACCATTTTATGCTCCGAGAAAGGGAAATGGGCCAGGCACGAATTAAGCGTTTCCTGGCGGGACGGCGTCAGCCGCGCCCGCTTCGCCAGCCTTGCGGCCCCGACCGCGGCGGCGCTTCTTCGGTCCGCTGTCCGGCTTCAGCATTTCTTCGCGTTCCGCGTTACCGGCTTCCTGAAAGGCCAGCCACCAGTCGGCGAGTTCCTGCGGTGCTTCGCCGCTCTTCGCGCGCAGCAGCAAGAAGTCCCAGGCGGCGCGGAAGCGCTGCTGTTCGATGAGGCGGAAGGGCGCGCGGCCGCCGCGCTTTTCGAAGCGCGGTTGCAAGAGCCAGATGTCCTTGATGTCGCCGGCGATGCGGCGCGTGATCGCCAGCTTTTCTCCCTGCGTGTCGAGCACCTCGTCCATTGCGGTGTGCAGCGCGGGCACCGCGGGTTCGCCGTTTTTCTTGCGCTTTTCCCAGTTGGCCAGCACTTCGTGCCACAACATGGTGGCGAACAGGAAGCCCGGCGAGGTGCGTTTGTCGGCGCGGATGCGCAGATCCGTGTCGGCCAGCGCCAGCATGACGAATTTCTCGCCCAGCGGTTGTTCGAAAATGACATCGAGCAGCGGCAGGAGGCCCTGATGCAGGCCATCTTCGCGCAAGCGCTTCACGCATTCGACGGCATGACCGGAAAACAGTAGCTTGAGCATCTCGTCGAACAGCCGTGACGAGGGCACGTTTTCGATCAGCTCGGCCATTTCGCGGATCGGCGCCTGCACCCGCGGGTCGAGGCGCAGGTCGAGCTTGGCGGAAAAGCGCACGGCGCGCAGCATGCGCACCGGGTCTTCGCGGTAACGGGCGCGCGGGTCGCCGATCATGCGCAGGGTTTTTCTTTGCAGATCGCGCACGCCGTGGTGATAGTCGAAAACCGCGCCGCTGGTCGGATCGTAATAGAGTGCATTGATGGTGAAGTCACGCCGCGCGGCGTCGTCTTCCATGCTGCCCCAGACGTTGTCGCGTAGCACGCGGCCGTGTTCGTCCTTCAGGGTGTCTTCGTCATGGGCGGCGCGGAAGGTCGACACCTCAAGGGTTTCGCCGCCCTGCATGACATGGACGATCTGAAAGCGGCGGCCGATGATGCGCGAGCGACGAAACAGCCGCCGTACTTCATCGGGCGTGGCATCGGTGGCGATGTCGAAATCCTTGGGCTGCCGGCCGGCGATCAGGTCACGCACCGCGCCGCCGACGACATAGGCATGGTGGCCGGCCTGTTGCAGCGCCTCGCAAGTGCGGCGCGCGCCGGGCGAAACGCCCTCGGGGCGAATGCCGTGGCGCTCGGCCGGGATGATTTCGACGGGATGGGGCGAGGGTTCGCCGCGTTTGAAGATGCGGCGCAGTAGTTTGCGAATCATGGGGCGCGCATCATACCCGAAGCGTCAGAATCGGCCAGCCATGCTGGCTGGCATGGGCACGCAGGGTGTCGTCGGGGTCAACCGCCACGGGGTGACTGACTTTGGCAAGGAGCGGCAGATCGTTCAGCGAATCGCTGTAAAAAGTGCTGCGTTCAAAAGCGCCCCACCACAGGCCGAGCGATTCGAGCCATGCCTCAACCCGCTCGATCTTGCCTTCGCGGAAGGATGGTGTGCCGCGCGGCGCGCCGGTGAAATGACCGCCTTTGTGGGCGGGAATGGTCGCGACCAGATGGGGAATGCCGAACTCGCGGCAGATCGGGCCGGTGACAAAGCTGTTGGTGGCGGTGACGATGGCGCACAGATCGCCGGTCGTGCGATGCCGGTCGACCAGTGTGCGCGCCGCCACGCTGATCTGCGGCAGGATGCGCGTGGCCATGAATTCGCGGTGCCAGGCGTCGAGTTCCGCGCGTGAGTGGCGCGCCAGCGGCGCGAGTTGAAATTCGAGGAAGGTGTGGATGTCGAGTGTGCCAGCCTTGTACGCGTCGTAAAAGGCCTGGTTTTTCGCCGCATGCACTTCGCGGTCGAGCACGCCTTTCGTGATGAGGAATTGCGCCCATTCAAAATCGGAGTCGCCGTCCAGCAGGGTATTGTCAAGATCAAACAGGGTCAGGTTCATTGTCGTCAGGAACGAGTTGGAGTTGCAGGGCTTCTTTCAGGAGCGGCAGCGTGGCGTGGCGCTGGCGTTCCAGCGTGGTGCGGTCGAGATGGTCGAGCACCGCCAGCAGCGAGGGCAGGTCACGCCGGCCATGGGAAAGCAGATAGCGCACCAGGCCGTCGTCGACCTTCAGGCCGCGTTCCAGGGCGTGGCGGCGCAGGGCGGCGGCCTTTTGTTCGTCGTTGAGCGTTTTGACTTCGTAGATCAGCGCCTGGCCAATGCGCGTGCGCAGATCTTCGCGCAGTTGCAGCTTCAGCGGCGGGGCGCTGCCGGCGAGCAACAGGCCGAGGCCGAGCAAGCGCGCGGTGTTGAAGATGCGAAACAGGGCGATTTGCGCCGCGTCGTCCAGGCTGTCGACGGCGTCGACAATCAGCAGGCCGCCGGGGGGGGCGGTGAAATCTTCGGCTCGTGGTGCATCGGCCAGCAGCAGCGCCGGACGGCGGCGTAGGGCAAGCGCGGCCGTTGCAGCCAGCAGATGGCTCTTGCCGCAACCTTCGCGTCCCCAGAGATAGAGGGCGTCAAAGCAGCCGGAGGCGGCCAGCGTGCGCAGCCGCGCCAGCAGTTCCTGGTTTTCGCCGACGATGAAATTGTCGAGGCTGGGCGCCTGGGTCGGCTGGAGGTCGAGGAGGAGTTGGGTCAAGGTCTTCTGCGGGCTGATTTCTTAAACTTCGCGGTAAAATCCGCGTCTTCTTTCGCGGCAGACGCGATTATCGTCGCAAATCCATCTTTTTAGCCCGACCTTGCCCATGAAACCCTCCTCCAGCCCCATGACTTACCGCGATGCCGGGGTCGATATCGATGCCGGCGATCTGCTGGTCGAACGCATCAAACCCGCCGCGAAACGCACCATGCGCCCCGAAGTGCTGGGCGGTATCGGCGGCTTCGGCGCGCTGTTCGAAATTTCGAAAAAGTACCGCGAACCTGTCCTCGTCTCGGGCACCGATGGCGTCGGCACCAAGCTCAGGCTGGCCTTCCAGTTGAACCGCCATGACACGGTGGGACAGGACCTGGTGGCGATGAGCGTCAATGACATACTCGTGCAGGGCGCCGAGCCGCTGTTCTTCCTCGATTATTTCGCCTGCGGCAAGCTTGACGTGGGCACGGCCGCGACGGTCGTCGAAGGCATCGCGAAAGGCTGCGAACTCGCGGGTTGCGCGCTGATCGGCGGCGAGACGGCCGAGATGCCGGACATGTATCCGGCCGGCGAATACGATCTGGCCGGCTTCGCCGTCGGCGCGGTTGAAAAATCGAAAATCATCGATGGGAAAAGCATCGCGCCGGGCGACGCGGTGCTCGGCCTGGCTTCGTCAGGCGCGCATTCCAACGGCTATTCGCTGATCCGCCGCATCGTCGAACGCGCCCAGCCCGATCTGGCGGCGGATTTTCACGGCCAGCCATTTGCGGATGCGCTGATCGCGCCGACGCGCATCTACGTCAAGTCGCTGCTCAAGCTGATGGAGGCTTTGACGGTGAAGGGCATGGCCCACATCACCGGCGGCGGGCTGACCGGTAATGTGCCGCGCGCCCTGCCCGAGAACGTGACCGCCGTGCTCGACCAAGCAGCCTGGCCGCTGCCGCCGCTGTTCCAATGGCTGCAGCGCGAGGGCAACGTCGCCGACGACGAGATGCCTCGCGTCTTCAACTGCGGCATCGGCAGGGTGGTGGTGGTGGCTGCGAGTGATGCCGCGCGGGCGGCCGAGTTGCTGAGCGCGTCAGGCGAAACGGTTTATGCGCTGGGCCGCATCGAGGCGCGGCAGGCCGGGCAGGAACAGACGATCATTCGTTAAAAGTCGGCGCTGGCGAGACGGCGCCAGCCGGCTCGCCTCGTACGAATGAAGACGGCGCCCGCTTTGTTTTAGCCGCCGAGCCGTGCGCGCTCTTCGCGTTGCACGTCGGTGATGAAGCGTTGCAACTGGTTTTCCATGGCGTGAGTCAGGTTGATTAAGCGGCAGCCGATGCGGTCGGAAGTCTTGCCACCGCGTTGTACGGCGGTCTTGTTGCGCACATCCAGGGCGACGTCGAGCAAGCCGACACCCTTGAGGTCGATCTGGACGCGCGGCAGGGTCTGGCCAATCTCGTAAGCCAGCTGACTGCCGGACAGTTCGGCGGCAATTCCGCCGATGCTGATATCCACCACTGACAATTGAAGCGTCGGGCTGCCTTCCTGCTGAATAATGCAGGATGGGCGCAATGTCATCGGCAGCGCCAGCCGGAAGAATTCGCGTCGCTGCAGGCGGGTGTAGTGAGCCGGTACGCGCGTGGCGAAGGCGCGGCGCTTCCTGAAGATGGTTTCGTAGACTTCCCCGCACACGAACTGGTTTTTCACGCCGTGCGGCGCGCAGGCGAAGAAGTTGCGCTCGCTTTGCATGAGATTGCGGTTGGCGGTTTCGCTGCCGCCCCAGTCGAAAATCAGCATGTTCTCGTCTGCGTTGATATCGAGCAGCATCGTCAGCTCGGTTTCCTTGCCTTCGCTGAAGTTCACGCTGACCCGCTCGCCGTCATTGATCAATTGGTGCAGGTAAAAGTGGATTTCGCGCGGATTGCGGGTGGTGAACCTTTCGAGTTCGTCCGCGCTGATGGGTTGTGTCGTCATGCTGTCGATGCGGGTGTGTAGTCCAGGTGCTGGTTGATTTTGCGCGCCATTCTCGCAGCAGTTGCCGATTCCGCCAAGTCAACTTCCAGGTCGAGGACGCCAGACTCGCGCAGTGCGCGCAGCCAGGTGAGTTGGCGCTTGGCGAACTGGCGCGTGGCGATGATGCCGCGCTCGGCCAGTTCCGCTGCCGGCAGTTGCCCTTCCAGTACTTGCCAGACCTGGCGATAGCCCACGCAACGCATCGAAGGCAGCTCGGCGCTGAGCTGATATTTGCTCCGCAAGGCCTCGACTTCACCGACCAGTCCGGCGGCCAGCATGGCTTGATAGCGCAGCGCGATGCGCTCGTGCAGGCGTTTGCGCTCAGGCGCAGTCAGTGCGATGGTCAGCAGCCGGAAAGGCAAGGGTTCGCGTTTCTGGCCCAGCCAGAATTCGCCCAGGGGTTTGCCGGTGAGGCGAAGTACCTCAATGGCGCGCTGGATGCGTTGGGCATCGGTGGGCGCGAGCCGCGCGGCAGTTTCGGGATCGAGCCGTGCGAGTTCGGCATGCAAACTGGGCCAGCCGCGCGCGGCGGCTTCGGCATCGATGGCCGCGCGCAATGCCGGATCGGCCTGTGGCATGTCGGCGAGGCCCGCAATCAGCGCCTTGAAGTAGAGCATCGTGCCGCCAACCAGGAGCGGTATCTTGCCGTGCGCCGTGATCTCGGCCATGACGCGCAAGGCATCGGCGCGAAATTGCGCGGCCGAATAACGTTCCTCCGGCGTGATGAGATCAATCAGGTGATGCGGGAAGCGTGCCAGCGTTGCCCGGTCTGGCTTGGCTGTGCCGATGTCCATGTCGATGAACACCTGCGCCGAATCGAGGTTGACGATCTCGACGGGAAAGCGCTCCGCGATGGCCAGCGCCAGATCGGTCTTGCCGCTCGCGGTGGGGCCGATCAGGCAGAGGGCGGGGGGAAGCGGGGCGCTCGCCACGACTCAGCCTGGCGGCGCGACGGCCGGATCGAAGGGGTTGACGATGGACAAAGTTCCGCCGCCCATCACGCCATCGACCTCCATGCCGTGTTGCAGATCCTCGCTCAGCAGGGTTGTGCAGCCCTGGCGCAGCGCAGCCGCGACGATCAGCGCATCCCACCAGGAAAGGCCGTGCCGATCCTGCACCGTCCAGGCCGCGTTGAACAGGGCGGCATCGGGGGTAAGTGGGTTCCAGTTTTCCAACCAGCGAACGTCGTCGCGTGCCAAATCGACGGTGAGTCCCAGAGGTACCAGCTTGCGTGCGGCGTTGCAATAAAACTCCTGCAACACCTGCCAGGAGATGCGCCCACGGCGCTGTCGCGCCAACGCCGCAACCCATGCATCGGCGAGCGCCTGTTTCGCGGGGTCACGTGGGTCGCGACGGTAGATGAAGATATTGGTATCGACAAACACCCGGCTCATTTCAGGCATTTCCGGTCATACAGTTCCTCCCGGCGCGGCCAACGGCGGCCGTCCGCGCGAGGTGCTTCCTCGGGCAGCGGCCAAGGGGGGCGAGACAGGAACGCCTTCATCGCCCGCTCGTATTCATCCTCCTGCGCAAACTTTTCCTTGAGCATCTCACCCAGAAAACGCGAAAGACTCTGATTGCGCCGTGCCGCCTCGACGCGTGCGCGTTGGAGGATTTCTTCTTCAGCGGTAATGGTGACATTGGCCATGACAGTAACCCCGTGATTTCGTGGAACACGGTTTTAGTGTAGCACTGGAAAGTCGGCGCTGGCGGGACGGCGTCAGCCGCTCCCGCCGCGTGCATGGGGACGGCGTTATTTACCGCGCATGAACATCCGGTCGAGATAGACCAGCGCAAGCTGCACCCAGGTAGGTCGGCCGTGGTTGCATTGATCGGCGCGATCCGTCGCTTCCATCTGGCGCAGCAGCGCGTTCATCTCAGGGAGGGTCAGGCTGCGATGGGCGCGCACGGCCCCGTGGCAGGCCATGGTTGCCAGGAGTTCGTTGCGGCGGGTTTCGATGACGCGGCTGGCGGGTTGCTAGTCCTGGTCGGCGAGCTGGGCGCGCGCCAGCTGGGAGTTGTCGCCCCCGGCTATCAGCACGGGGACGGCTCGCACGGCGAGTTGTTGTGGTCCGGCGGGAGCGATGGCGAAGCCGAGGGTGGACAGCGTGTCGGCGTGTGCTTCCGCGCTGGCCAGTTCGCCGACGCTGGCCGTAAACAGCACGGGTACCAGCAATGGCTGCACCTCCGGTTGCCTGTCAGCGCTGGTTTTGAGGCGTTCATAGAGGATGCGCTCGTGCGCGGCGTGCATGTCGACGAGCACTAGCCCGTGCGCGTTCTGGGCGAGAATGTAGATGCCATGCAACTGGGCGAGGGCATAGCCGAGCGGATGATCGGTTGCGCCGAAAGTCAGCGCTGCCCCGGCCTGCGCCGGGGTGACCGGGACGGCGGCATCGCTGAATGCCTGCCGCGCAAAATCCAGATAGGCCGTTGCCGCTGTTGAAATGGGTTCGCGCAGGGTGAAGCTGGCCTGTTGTGCTGGCGCAAAAGTCGGCGCTGGCCGCTGTTGCCCATGAGCGGCGTGCGCTGCAACTTGCGCTGCCGCCAACGGCGCGGCGAGGACGCGCTGCACGGCGTGAAAGACGAACTGATGGACGCCGCGCGCATCGCGGAAGCGCACTTCGGTTTTGGCGGGATGCACATTGACATCGACCGCCGCCGGATCGAGTTCGAGAAACAGCACATAGGCCGGGTGATGCGCGCCATGCAGCACGTCGGCATAGGCCTGGCGCGCCGCATGGACCAGCAGCTTGTCGCGCACAAAGCGGCCATTGACATAGAAATACTGCTCGGCGCGCGTGCGCTTTGCGTAGGCGGGCAGGGCGGCGAAGCCAGAAAGCCGCAACGGACCGGCAATCGCCTCGACGTTGCGCGCCTGGGCGAGAAACTCGTCGCCGAGCAGGTCGCGGGCGCGGCGCGCAAAGTCGCTGCTTTCGAGACGGCGCTTTAGCTGGCCGTTATGCGTCAGCGTGAAGGCGACATCCGGTCGCGCTTGCGCCATGCGCGTGAGCACGTCGTCGCAGTGGGCGAATTCGGTGGCCGTGGTTTTGAGGAATTTGCGCCGCGCCGGGGTGTTGAAATAGAGGTCGGCGACGACAACCACCGTGCCGTCAGTGAGTGCGGCCGGCGCGCTGTCCGCCGCGCCGGCATCAAGCTTCCAGGCGTGCGGCGTGGCGGCGCTGCGGCTGGTGATGGCGACCCGCGCCACGGCGGCGATGGAGGCCAGCGCCTCGCCGCGAAAACCGTAGCTGGCGACACGTTCGAGATCGGCCAGGCTGCTGATCTTGCTGGTGGCGTGGCGCGCCAGCGCCAGCGGCAGATCCTCGCGGGCGATGCCGCCGCCATCGTCGGTGACGCGGATCAGCTTGACGCCGCCTTCTTCGAGTTGCACGTCGATCTGCGTCGCACCGGCATCGAGGCTGTTTTCGATCAGCTCTTTCAGCACCGAGGCCGGCCGTTCGACCACTTCGCCGGCGGCGATCTGGCTGATCAGGAGGTCGGGCAGGGGCTGGATGCGCGGCATGAGCGCCGCATTATAAGTCGTGGGGTAAACTGGGCATCACGATGAATCGACGTTCCTGCCTAGCCGCCCTGTTATCTCTGCCGCTGGCTGCTTGCGTGTCGAGCCCGGCGCAGTTTGCCAAGACCGACGTCGACCGCATGGCCGATCTGCATCGGCGCGAGGTCACTGCCAGTCTGGGGCGGCTGGCGGAAAAGCTCTACCGGCGTAATCCGCGCGAATGGAAGAAGGGCGGCCATGCCAGCCTCGATGCCGCACTGGCACAACTGGCCGACCCCGCGCGGGCCGCGCTTTCACCGGAGCCCGGGGGGCGTTTTGGCACGGCTGCCGTGCTGGCTGCCCTTGCCGATGATTACGCGCACGACCGCGTGGCGGCCTATGTCGGCGGCCTGACGAACATGCTGCACGACGCCTTCAACGGCAAGACGGAGTTCTTCATTCTCGATGATCTCGATGCGCAAAAACTGCATAATGCCGCGCGCAACGTCGAGATCGCCGCCTGGAAGCTGGCGAATGCGCGGCGCAATCAGCCCGAGGGCGATCTTCCGGCGGGCGCACCCCTGCTGTATTCCAACGAGATGACGCCAGTGCAAAATCTCAGTTTCGAGCGCGAGTTCGGCCGGCTGGTCGGCAACCTCGACCTGCTCTCCAGCATCGTCGCCGACAAGACCAACCGCGGCGTTGTCAAGATCGTCCAGAATTTAGCCACTGCTGTCTTTTTGCCCATCAAATGAAACGTTACGTCATCCTCATCTCCGGTCGCGGCAGCAACATGCAGTCGCTGATCGATGCCCGTCTGCCGGGGGTTTGCAGCGCTGTCATCAGTAATCGCCCGGATGCGGCCGGACTGGCCTGGGCCGCCGCGCGCGGCGTGCCGACCGTCGTGGTCGACCACAAGACCTTTGCCTCGCGCGACGATTTTGATGCGGCGCTGGCCGCTGAAATTGACCGCCGTGGCGCCGATCTGGTGCTGCTGGCCGGCTTCATGCGCGTGCTGACCGAGCCTTTTGTGCAGCGTTTTGAAGGGCGGCTGGTGAACATTCACCCGTCACTGCTGCCCGCCTTCCCCGGCCTGCATACCCATGAGGCCGCCTTGCAGACCGGCGTGCGCGTGCATGGTTGCACGGTGCATTTCGTCACGCCGGCGCTCGATTGCGGCCCGATCATCGTGCAGGCCGCCGTGCCGGTGCTGGCAAGCGATACGGCCGACACACTGGCGACGCGCGTGCTGGCGCAGGAACACATGGTTTATCCACAGGCCGCGCGCGGCATCTTGGAAGAACGTTGCCGTCTTGAAGGCGGGCGCGTGATCTGGACGCACGACACCACGCCAGCGGCTGCTGCCTTGCGCGTTCCGGCAGACGAATGAATGTTTCCGTGCGACGGCCACTCCTGCTTGCATTGGCGCTTTCGCTGATGCTGCATCTGGCTGTGCTGGCGTCGCCGGGCTGGGAACTGGCCTTGCCGGATGACGCCGCGCCGCTCATGGCGCTGGATGCGACGCTGGCGCCGCTTGCCGCACCGGTAGTGCAACAATCCGTATCAGTGAAAAAGCGTGCACCTCGCGCGGTGTCCCGGCCACGGCCGCCCGTGGCGGCGCCCGAGCTGTCGCCTGCGCCATTGCCCAGAGAAGGGCAGGGCGAAGTGGCAACGGCTGACGCCGTCCCCATCAACCCGGATGGCGCGGCTGACGCCGTCCCGCCAGCGCCGACTTTCGCTGGCGGGACGCCAAACATGCCGCCAGCGCCGACTTTTACCACTGCATTTGCCGCCATCTGGCCGCAGCGCGGCCGCATCCGCTTCGAGGTGACGCGCGGCGAAGGTGGCTTCATCGTCGGCCAGGCCGAGCATCGCTGGCAGCACGATGGCGCGACATATCAATTGCGCGCGCTGACCGAAACCACCGGCATCGTCGCCTTGTTCAAGCCGGCCTCGGTGGTGCAGGAAAGCCGCGGCGCCTTTGTTGCCACGGGATTGCAGCCGCTCGAATTCAAGGCCGAACGGGGCAGCAAGCCGCAACTGATCCTGCGTCTCGATCCTGTGGAACAGCGCCTGTTCTCTGGCGCCGGCGGCGATAGTCAGGCGATGACCGGTCAGACCCAGGACATGCTCTCGCTGCTGTATCAGCTTGGGGCGCTGCCGCCGGAAAGCGGTGAATACGCCGTGATGGTGGCGACGGGACGCAAAATCGAACGTCATACGATCCGGCTGCTTGAAACCCTGACGCTGGACACTAATTTTGGTCCGCGCCAGGTGCAGCACCTCAAACTGCCAGGCGCGCATGACGAATCCACCGAAGTTTGGCTCGACACCACCACCCGTTTGCCGCTGAAGATCCGTCATCGCGACAAAAAGGGTGAAGTTTATGATCAGACCGCCACGGCGGTAGAACTGGGAAATCCACAATGAATGAAGCCATCACCCGCATCCTGATCGACCAGGCGACTGCCGCCGCTATCGAGTTGTTGCGCCTGCAACAGCCTGCCGACGTCGCGCTGTCCGCCTTTTTCCGGGCGCACCGCTCCGGCCCGCAGGAGCGCGCCTTCATCGCCGATACGGCGTATGCCGTGTTGCGCAAAAAACGCTCGCTGGCCGCCCTGATCGGCCCTGCAGCGACAGCGCGCCAACTGGTGCTGGTGGCGTTGATCCGCGAAACGGGCCTGAGTTATCGCTCGCTTGACGCGGTGCTGTCGAAGCATGATGCGGAATGGCTGGCCGGATTCAAGGCCCGGCCAGAACCAGCATTGACGCTGGCCGAGCAGGCCGATTTTCCCGACTGGCTGGTCGAACGCCTGTCCGCACTGATGCCGGAGGCCGAGTTGCTGGCGCTGGCCCGCGCCCTGAACCAGCCCGCGCCGCTCGATCTGCGGGTCAATCTGCTGAAAGACACGCGCCCCGTTGTGCTGGCGCAACTGGAAAAACATGGCCTCAAGGCCAGCCCCTGTCCGCTGGCGCCCGAAGGCGTGCGGCTGGCGGGCAGGCCGGCGCTGTCGCAATATCCCCTGTTCCTGTCCGGGGCCATCGAGGTGCAGGACGAAGGCAGCCAGTTGCTCGGCCACCTGCTGGCGCCGAAGCGCGGCGAGATGGTCGTCGACTTCTGCGCCGGCGCGGGCGGCAAGACGCTGTTGCTCGGTGCGTTGATGCGCTCGACCGGGCGGCTGTATGCCTTGGACGTTTCCGAGAAACGCCTGGCGAAACTCAAGCCGCGCCTCGCCCGCTCCGGCCTGTCAAATGTGCATCCGGTCGCCATTGCCCACGAGAACGACCAGCGCGTGAAACGGCTGGCCGGCAAGTGCGACCGCGTGCTGGTCGACGCGCCCTGTTCGGGCCTCGGCACGCTCCGGCGCAACCCCGATCTGAAGTGGCGGCAGACGCCGCAAAGCGTGGCCGAACTGGTCGTCAAGCAGGGCAACATCCTCGCCGCCGCCGCAAAACTGCTGAAACCCGGCGGACGTTTGGTGTATGCCACTTGCAGCCTGCTGCCCGAGGAAAACGTGCAGATCGTCGATGCCTTCCTCGCCGCGCATCCGCAATTCGCCCGGCGGTCGGCGGCGGAAGTGCTCGGGGCGCAGGGCATTGTCATCGACTTGCCGGGACCCGACCTGCAACTACTGCCGAACGTCCATGGCACCGACGGTTTCTATGCCGCCGTGCTGGAACGCGCGGCGTGAAGCATTGGCTGATTATTTGCCTGCTGGCCTGGCTGCCGCTAGCGGCAACGGCGGTCGAACTGCCCGCCACGGGCCGCATCGAGGTGCTGTTCACGCCCTGGGACGATGCCGAGGGCGCGCTGCTCAGCGCGATCGGCGCGGCACAAAAAAGCCTGCGCGTGCAGGCCTATCTCATCACCAGCCGCAACATCACCCGCGCGCTGATCGAGGCTCATCAGCGTGGCGTCAAGGTTGAAATACTGGCCGACCGCGAGATGGTCACCAAGGGCAGCAGCTCGCTGGTGCCGCAGCTTCATGCCGCGGGCATTGTCGTGCATCTGGAAACCCGCTACGCCGCCGCACACAATAAAATCCTCCTCATCGATGCGGAAGGAGATGCGCCCGTGGTCATTACCGGCAGTTACAACTTCTCGTTTTCGGCGCAAGCCAGGAATTCCGAAAACCTGCTGATCCTGCGCGGCAATCCGCGGCTGGCGCGCGCTTATTTCGACAACTGGCGGCGTCATCGTGACGACGCGTTGCCCTATGCCGAGGCGCTTCTTCCATGAACGCCGGCGGGCTGTTGCTCGAACTCTGGCGCGACCTGCAACAACCAGCGGTGCTGTGGCAGATCGGCGTGCTGGCGGCGTGTTTTCTGCTGGCCTGGAGCGTTGATCGCTGGCTGGGACAACGGCTGGTCGCTGGTGCAACAGCGGAGACGGATGCCGTGCCCGAAGGTTCCGCACGGGCCTTTGGCCGACGCGGACTCAAGCGGCTGGCGCTCCCGCTGGTCATGCTGCTGCTGGTGCTGGCGGCGCGGCCGCTCCTGGCGCAGTGGCACAGTGTCAATCTGTTGTCTCTCGCCATTCCGCTCTTGATTTCGCTGATGGTAATCCGCGCGGTGATGTTCATCGTGCGTCACAGCTTCACGGGCAGTGCGCCCTGGCTCGCCGGTTTCGAACGCACGCTGGCGTTCATGGTGTGGAGCGTGGTGGCGCTGCACATTCTGGGCTTGTTGCCGGAAGCGATCGAGCTGATGGAAAGCGTGAGATTCAGTCTCGGCAAGGCAAAGCTCGATCTCTGGCTGATTCTGCAAGGCCTCGGCGCCGTGCTGGTCACCCTGCTGGTGGCGCTGTGGATCAGCGGCGTCATCGAGGCCAGGCTACTCGCTGCGCGCGGGCTCGACGGCAACCTGCAGTTGGTGTTCGGCCGGCTGGCGCGCGCGCTGCTCATTTTGCTGGCGGTGCTGATCGGCCTGCCGCTGGTCGGCATTGATCTCACCATGCTGTCGGTATTCGGCGGCGCGCTCGGCGTCGGCCTCGGCTTCGGCCTGCAGAAGATCGCGGCCAACTATGTTTCCGGTTTCATCATCCTGCTTGATCGTTCGATCCGCATCGGCAGCCTGGTCGCGATTGGCGCTGGCGCCGCCGGCACCGCGCGCGGCATCGTCACGCGCATCACCACGCGCTTCACCCTGTTGCGCAGCAATACCGGCGTCGAGATGATCGTGCCCAACGAAATGCTGGTCAGCTCGATCATCAGCAACGAAACGCTCACCGATCCGCAGGTGCGCCTCGCCACGCAGGTGCAGGTGGCCTATGGCACCGATCTCGAACGCGCGCTGGCCGTCCTCGTCGAGATGGCGCGCAGCCAGCCGCGCGTGCTGGCCGAGCCGCCGCCCAAGGGCTTTGTCACGGCTTTCGCCGATTCTGGCATCAACCTAGAACTCGGTTTCTGGATCGGCGACCCCGAAGAGGGTTCGATGCAGATCAAGTCGGATATTTATCTGGCGATCTGGAAGGCATTCAAGGAAGAGGGTATCGAGATTCCCTTCCCGCAGCGTGAAGTGCGCTGGTTGAATTCCTGAAAGTCGGCGCTGGCGGGACGGCATTTCCTGACAGCCGCAACCGCAGCTTGACGTCCCGCGCGATTTGGCGGAATATCACGGTGTGATATTACATTGGAGCCAAGCATGACGACCACTGCGAAACTATTCATGAGCGGGCGCAGCCAGGCGATACGCCTGCCAGCCAAGCTACGTTTGCAAGCCAGCGAGGTACGGGTTGAGCAAATCGGCAATGCGCTGTGGATGACGCCGAATGTGACCGGCAGCAACAACATGGGCCAGTGGCTGGCGGCGTTTTATGCCAGCGCGGAAGCCCTGCCCGCCGATTTTCTGGCCGACCGCCAGGACCCCGCCCCGCAAGAGCGCGACTGGGCCTGATCACCCATGCGCCGCTCCCTGGATACCAATATTTGCAGTTACATTTTGCGGCGCCACCCGGTCAGCATGATCGAGCGATTTGCCGCGCTGGAGCGCGGTCAGCTCTGGCTGTCGGCGGTCGTGGCCGCCGAATTGCGCTTTGGCGCCGTGAAACTGGCTTCGCCCCGTTTCAGTGCGGCGGTGGAAGCCTGGCTGGCCGGATTCGACATTTTGCCCTGGTCGCTTGAAGCGACCCACCACTACGCCCACATTCGCGCCGCGCTGGAGCGCAGCGGCCAGTCCATCGGGGGAATGGACATGATGATCGCCGCCCACGTTCTGGCCGAAGAGAGCGTTCTGATCACCAACAACGCCCGTGAATTTCACCGCGTACCCGGTTTGGCCGTGGAAGAGTGGGCGTTTGAATAACGGTTGACCGCGCCAGAAAGTCGGCGCTGGCGGGACGGCGTGGCCGAGCCGCCGCCAGCTTGGGACGGCGGCTACAATGCGTTCGCCATGACACCAGAATCCATCGACACCTTCATCGCCCGCTGGCAAGCCGCCGGCGGCAGCGAGCGCGCCAACTACCAGCTCTTCATCACCGAGCTGTGCGCACTGCTGGCACTGCCCAAACCCGAACCGGCCCAGGCCGACGCCCGCGACAACGCCTACGTCTTCGAGCGCCGCGTTATTTTCCGGCATGGCGACGGCGGCAGTTCCAGCGGCTTCATCGACTGCTATCGCCGTGCCTGTTTCATCCTCGAAGCCAAGCAGACGAAACTGGCCGAAGCGGTGGGCAAGGTGTTCGACGATGCGCTCTTGCGCGCTCGCACCGCATTCGCCTCGCCGACCTGCGCGACGAGGCCGTTCGCGCGCGTCTTCGTGCTATTTGGCTCGACCCGCAGAGTCTCGACCCCGCCACGGCGTCCGCCAAAGTTACGCGCGAGATTGCCGACCAGCTTGCCGTTATCGCCAAATCTCTGGAAACGCAGCACACGCCCGAGGTTGTCGCCAGTTTTCTCACCCGTTGCCTGTTCAGCATGTTCGCCGAGGATGTCGGGCTGCTGCCAAAGCGTTCCTTCACGCAACTGCTCGCCACCCTCGCCACCCTCGCCACCCTCGGCCGCGCCAGGCAGTTGGAAGATCGGCGCTGGATAGGGTAAGGTTGCGACTGTAAAGAGGAGAACTTGCCATGAACCAGATCGCCGTCGCCCCCGAAATTCTCGAACGTTTCCATGAACTTGCCACTGCAACGCAGCGCAGCGACACCGAAGTGATCGACGAGGCATTGGCCAGCTATCTGGCCGCCGACCGACGCTATGTGACCACGCTGGCCGAGCGTATCGCCGCCGCCGACCGGGGCGAATTCGCCAGCGATGAGGCCGTCGAGAACTTCTTTTCTCGCCACGCGGCATGAGCCATATTGCTTGGCTGCAGGCGGCGTTGAATGATCTGCGCGATATCCACGACTACATCGCCCGCGACAACCCAGCGGCGGCGCGGCGCGTGGTCAAAACCGTGCGGGATGACGTGAAGACGCTTCGCGATCATCCTGCAATGGGCAGACCCGGACGAATCGCGGGAACGCGCGAGCTGGTCATTGGCCGTTATCCCTACATCGTGGCGTATCGGGAAGCGCAAGCTACCGTGGAAATTTTGGCCGTCGTGCATTCATCCCGACTCTGGCCAGAACAGTTGCCGTAACGCAAAAGTCGGCGCTGGCGGGACGGCGCCTTACAGAAGTTTCAGCAGGAAATCGCGATCCGCGCCGTGCAGGTCGAGTGTGCGCACTTCGACGCCGACGGTTGTTTCAGCGAGCGGCGTCGCGGTTTTCAGCGTCGCGGGGTCGAGTGCCAGCGGCTGCGCGGCGAGCAGGATGAAGTCGTCGCCCATGACGCGGAACACCAGCGCTTCCGGGTACATTTTGATCAGCGCGTGCGCGAAACCGGTGAGCGCCTGATTGCCGGCTTCCCAGCCCAGTTCTTCGTTGAGGCGCGAAAACTGGCGCAGTTGAATGAGGTAGCCATGCCGCAGATTTTCGGGCAGGCCCCTGCTCAGCATGATCTGCAGGTAACTGGCGTTGTGCGTGCCGGTTAGCTGGTCGTTGAAAAAATAGGCGAAGCGCAGGTGTTCCAGCGGCGTTTTCGGCATCTGGTCGGCGGTTGCGGGCAGTTTCACGTCGGCGAGGGCGATGCAGGCGGCCGCGACGATTGCGGGGTCGAAGAGTTTTCCTGACTGTTGCCGCAGTTCCGCGAGGGCTTCCGCAATGCTTTCGCCATGGGATTTGTAGATGCGGTTGCTGACCATGGCATCGAAGGAATCGGCCACGGCCATGATCTTCGCCAGGCGCGGAGTCTGCTCGCCGGTCAGCCCGCGTGGATAGCCGGAGCCGTCCTCGCGCTCGTGGTGCGAACGCATGATTTCCGCCAGCTCCTTGTACATGTCGATGCGGTGCAGCGTTTGGTAGCCCTCTTCGGCGTGTTGCTTGATCATTTCATATTCGAGCGGGGTCAGCGCGCCGGGTTTGAGCAGCACGGCGTCGGGAATCGCGATCTTGCCGATGTCATGCAAGGCGGCGGCGCGCTTGAGTTTGCCGATTTCCGCCGGGCTGCAGCCGAGTTCCGTGGCGATCAGTTCGCAGTAACGGGCAACGCGGCGGGTGTGGCCGGCCGTGTAGGGGTCGCGTTTCTCGATCATGTCGACCAGCGACAGGATGGTTTCCTCGTAGTTGCTGATGCGTTCCTGTTCAAACCGGTGGGCTTCGGCCTGCTGGTCAAAGGCGTGGATCGCAAAGCCGATGTCGCCGGCCAGTTGTTCGAGCATCGCGAGCTCTTCCGTATCGAAACCTGCCGCCCGGCCGCTCAACACGCACAGATGGCCGATCGGCGGGGCGTAGGCGTCGTGGCGCAACGGCAAGGCGACGACGGCGCGCACGCCGGCCTGGGTCAGTTCGGCAGCGATTGCGGCGGGATCGGTTTCGACGACGGTGCGATTCTCGGCGAGCGCCGCGCGGCTCGGCCCCTTGTCGCGGCAGCTCGTGAAATTGCGCATGATCTCGGCGGGGCCGTAGGACTTGGCCGCCACTTCGATTTGCCCGTCGCGCAACAAGCCGACCCAGGCAAAGCGATAGGCGGTGTCGGCGATCAGGCGGTCGCAGCAGGCCTTGAGCATTTCCTCGCGCGAACCGGAGGTGATCAGGATCTGATTGACATCGGCCACCACCTCGACCACGTTGCGCTGGAAACGCTCGCGCTCCAGCAGGCGCTCGACTTCGCCGGTGCGCAGGTGCACCCGGTCTTCCAGCGTGGCGTTGAGCCCGCTGAGTTCGGCATGACTGGCGCGCAGGCGGCGGTTGATGCGCACCACATAAACGGCCGTGAAGCTGGCCAGCAAGGTGAACGCCAGGGCCAGCGCCATCCAGCGGCCGTATTGCGAGATGAGTTCGGCGGTGGTCAGGCGGTGCAGATGTTCGTAGGGGCCGATGCGCAGTTCGTGCAAGGCCTCATGCACCGGCTGGTAGTTGAGCGGCAGGGTCCAGCCCGTGTTATTGCCGGCCACTGCGGCGGGATCTTCGGCCGGCATTTGCAGCAGGGCGATGGCGACCGCGATGGCCAGCGCATCGGGTACATGGCGCAGCCGGGCGATCGGCCATTCCGGGTAGAGCGGCGTGGAGAGCAGCGGGGTGAAGCCCGCGACGCGCTGCCGGTTGAGGATGTAGAAGTCATCGAGGCGAATCTTGCCCTCGGCGGCCATCAGTTCGAGGATTTCGGTGCGCACCGTGCCGGCGTCCGCCTGGCCATCACGCACCGCATACACCACGGCGTCGTGGGTGCCGGCGAAGTCGAGACTGGCGAAGTCACGCGCCGGATTCAGGCCCTGGCGGTGCAGTTCACGCCAGCCGACGTGCCAGCCGCCGAAGGAACTCGGATCGGTGGCGAGAAAGGTTTTTTTCCTGAGGTCGGCCAGCGTGCGGATGTCCTTGCGGTCGGCGCGCGTGAAAATCACGCCGCCCAGCGTGCTGTAACCCGTGCCGCCGATGAAGCGGTTTTTCAGCGTGGCAATGGCGCTGACGCCGTAATGCACTTCCAGCTCGACGTAATAGGATGAGTTGCAGAGGACGAAATCGACCCGGCCCTGCCGCACCGCGAGGCGCACCTCTTCGAAACTCAGCGGCACGATGCGGAAACTGTTGCCGGGAAGCTGACGTTCGAGATAGCGGGCGGTGGCAGTCCAGGATTCCAGCGTCTTGTCGGCGCCGCGCAGCGCCAGCACGCCGATGTTCACCTCCGCGGCGATGGCGGTGGTTGCCCAACCGGCGATCAGGAAGATCAGCGCAAGAAGTTTCCGCATGGTGCATTATCGCAAAAGGACTTGCGCATGCGGAAACGATCTGCTTACTCGGGCACGCAGATTTCGCCGCGCAGCACGGCCTGCACCGTGCGCCCGGTCAGCAGCAGCAGGATGGTGCTCAGCACGGCGAGCAGCAGCCAGCCGAGCGCGATGAAGATGCCGCCAGCATGCTCGGCCATGGTCAGCGTGGCGATGGTGATGGCGGCGAGCGGGAAGGAATAGGCCCAGGTCGAGAGAAAAAAGCGCAGCCGGAAAAAACGCAGGGCATTGGCGGCCAGCAGCAGTGTGAGGAACAGCGCGACGTTGTAGAGAATCTGCGCGAAGGCGTCGATCGCGCCGCCATTGAGCTTGAGCCAGGCGACAAAGGCGACGGCGGGCGGCGCGATCAGGATGAACAGCGTCGGCGTCAGGCGTTCGGGCAGCGGCTCGTGGAAGAACAGGCGATTCATCACGATGGTCATCAGCACGATCCAGAAAAACAGGCCGATGCTGAAGAAGAACCAGGAAATCTCGACCGGCGCAAACAGGACGCCAGCCACCGGCACGATCACGTTGCCGACGATGGGAATGAACCAGGACGGGTTGGCATGCTTGATGTCGTAGCGGGTGTGATGGATCCAGCTACTCATAACCACGAGCGTGAAGATCAAGTGCAGCACGGCGCCCACCGACCACAGGCCGAAGGCGAAGCCGGGCAGCGTGTCGGTGAAGGCAATCGCCAGCAGCAGCAGGGCGATCGAGATCGTCGGAAAGAAGTTGAGGCGGATCGGGTGGGAGAATTCCTGCCTGACGGCTGCCGGGTGCTGCACGAGCTTGGCGAGATAGAACAGCGCGATCACGACAAACAGCGTCAGCGCCCACCATTGCAGCGCGAGGCCGATTTCGGCCGGCAGGCCGAGCACGTGATGGGCTTTCTTCCAGGCGATGGCCAGACCGCTGGTTCCCATCGCCGTGGCGAACAGCGGAACCGGGAAATGGGCAAGGCGCGAATGTGGCGCGGGGGTGGCGGGATTCATGTGGGTGCTCCTCGGAAATAATGGTCGACTGAATTGGTCGATTATATTAGAGAACGCTAATTTTTCCCTGAAAAACAAAAACGCCAGCAGGCGTTGGCTTGCTGGCGTCGTCAGAGGCAATCCTTACGGGATTACTTCAGCTTGATTTCCTTGTAGAGCACATGCTTGCGCACCTTCGGATCATATTTCATGAACTCGAGCTTTTCCGGGGTGGTGCGCTTGTTCTTGTTGGTCGTATAGAAATGCCCGGTTCCCGCAGTGGATTCGAGCTTGATCTTTTCACGTCCGCCTTTGGATGCCATGATGTTTTACCTCCAGTTCAAACGGCCTCGCCGCGTTCGCGCAACTCAGCGAGAACGACGTCGATGCCTTTCTTGTCAATGGTGCGCAGACCGGCGTTGGAAACACGCAGGCGCACCCAGCGGTTTTCGGTTTCGACCCAGAACTTGCGGGCATGCAGGTTGGGCAGATAGCGGCGCTTGGTCCGGTTATTGGCGTGGGAAACATGGTTTCCGACCATCGGGCCCTTGCCCGTTACTTGGCATACGCGGGACATAATAGTTTTGCTCCAGAACTTCGGGTGAAGAAAGCCGGGCATTCTAGCCGACAGCTGGCGGCGGCGGCAAGTGCATTTGATGATTTATTTACAGCAGCCCGCGTTCGGCGAAAGACAGCGGCGGGGCGCTGCCAGCGACAATGAAATGATCGACGAGCCGCACATCGACGAGCGACAAAGCCTGTTTGAGCGTGCGGGTGAGCAGTTCGTCGGCGTGCGAGGGTTCCGCGACGCCGGAGGGGTGGTTGTGGGCGAGGATGACGGCGGCGGCGTTGTGCGCCAGGGCTTTCTTGACGACTTCACGGGGATAAACGCTGGTCTGCGTCAGCGTGCCGCGAAACAGTTCCTCGTCGGTGATCAGGCGGTTTTGTGCGTCCAGCCAGAGGGCGACAAACACCTCGTGCGGCAGCGGCGCCAAGCGGAGCCGCAACCAGTCGCGCACCGCGCCGGGGGCGGAAAACGTGGCGCGTTCTTTCAGTTCCTCGCACAGGCAGCGCCGGGCGAGTTCCAGCGTGGCGACGAGTTGCGCCGCCTTGGCCGGGCCGATGCCATTCACGGCGGTGAGTTCCTTGGGCGTTGCCGCCGCGAGGCGGGCGAGACTGTGGTCGAAACGGGCGAGCAGGGCGCGCGCCAGATCCACCGCGCTCATGCCCGTGACGCCGACCCGCAGGAAGATCGCCAGCAATTCGGCGTCGGCCAGCGCCGCCGGGCCGAGCGCCAAAAGCCGCTCGCGCGGGCGCTGATCGTCTGGCCAGTCGGTGATTGCCATGGGTTAGAATCGTTCGCTTGGAAAGTGCCATATTAACTGACGCCCGGTTCGCGCGGGTCGGGCGAGGATTGAAACTATCTGTCATGAGCGACGAACTAGCAGGCAAACGCATCGTGCTGGGCATCACCGGCGGCGTGGCGGCTTACAAAGCCGCTGAGCTGGCGCGGCTGCTCAGCAAGGCGGGCGCGCGGGTCGATGTCGTGATGACGGCGGCGGCCACCCGCTTCGTCGCGCCGCTGACGTTTCAGGCTCTGACCGGGCGGCCGGTATTCACCTCGCTGTGGGAGGCGTCGCAGGATAACGGCATGGCGCATATCGACCTCACGCGCGGGGCGGATGCGGTGCTGGTGGCGCCGGCGACGGCCGATTTCATCGCCAAACTGACCCATGGGCTGGCCGACGATCTGCTGGCTTCGCTTTGCCTGGCCAGGGACTGTCCGCTCCTGGTCGCCCCGGCGATGAACCGTCAGATGTGGGAACACCCGGCGACGCTGCGCAATATCGTGCAGTTGCGCGCGGATGGCGTGAGCGTATTGGGCCCGGCCAGCGGGGCGCAGGCCTGTGGCGAAGTGGGCGCGGGCCGCATGCTCGAACCCGCCGAAATATTTGACGTGCTGGTGGCCTTCTTCCAGCCGAAGTTGTTGGCAGGCAAGCGTGTTCTCCTGACGGTCGGGCCGACCTTCGAGGCGCTTGATCCGGTGCGCGGCCTGACCAACAGCAGCTCCGGCAGGATGGGCTTCGCCTTGGCGCAAGCTTGTGCAGAAGTCGGCGCTGGCGTGACGGCGGTCTGTGGACCCACTGCACTGCCAACGCCGTTTGGCGTGACGCGCATTGACGTAGAGGGCGCGCTGGCGATGCAGGACGCAGTCAACGCGCAGTTGCCCGCGGATATTTTCATCGCCGTGGCGGCAGTGGCCGATTATCGGCCGGCAGCGCCCGCGGCGCACAAGATCAAGAAGGGCGCGCCAACCCTGACGCTGGAACTGGTCGCCAACCCCGATATTCTGGCCGAGGTGGCGGCTCGCCCCGATGCACCGTTTTGCGTCGGCTTTGCCGCCGAGAGCCAGAATCTTGACGAGTACGCAGAAGGCAAGCGGCGCGCGAAAAACCTGCCGCTGGTGGTGGGCAACCTGGTGCAGGACGGTCTGGGCGGCGCAACCAATGCCGTCACGCTGTTCGACGCGACGGGAGCGCACCCACTGCCGGCCGGTGACAAGCTCGCCATTGCCCGCGCCATCGTGCGCCATATCGCGGAGATGTTAAATGAATAAAATTGACGTGCGCATTCTGGATCGGCGGCTGCGGGACAATCAAGGCGCGGCGGCGCCCCATTACGCCTCGGCGGGCGCCGCCGGCATGGACCTGCGCGCCTGCATCGAAGCGCCGGTGCGCGTGCATCCGGGCGAGTCGATGCTGATTCCGGCGGGGATTGCCATTCACCTCGCCGACCCCGGCCTCGCGGCGATGATCCTGCCGCGCTCGGGGCTTGGGCACAAGCATGGCATTGTGCTCGGCAACCTGGTCGGGTTGATCGATTCGGACTACCAAGGCGAAATCTTCGTCTCGCTGTGGAATCGCGGCCACGAGGTGTTCCTGCTCAATCCGCTCGACCGCATCGCGCAACTGGTGGTGGTACCCGTGTTGCAGGTCGCCTTCAACGTGGTTGAACGCTTCGAGGAAAGCGAGCGCGGGGCCGGCGGTTTCGGCAGCACCGGTCACGGCTAATACGGCTGATAGGGCGCAACACAAAAAAATCCCGCCGTGGCGGGATTTTTTTGGTTACCGACAGACCTGAATCAGGTCGACATCTCGGTCAACACGTTTTTCAGCCAGCTTTCACCGTAGGCCTTCTCGATCTTGCCGAGCGAGAAGTCGACCGGAGAAACCGCCGTCGCGGTGACCTTGATCTTGCCACCCACCAGTTTGAAGACGTGCGAGACGCTGACCGATTCGGTTTCGCTGACCCCGCTGTAGCAGGCATTGATGGCGCTCAGCGCGGCGGTCGGCTTGCCGTTCATCAGCGCCACGACGTTGATGGCGCAGAACTTGGCTTGCGAGTTGGCCGAGTAGCCGGACTTCGGCATCGCCGGGCCGTCGGAAGGCAGCAAGGTGGCGTCGCCGAGGACGTGAATGTCCTTGTGCCGGGTCGACTCCAGGGAAACCGCATCGACCGGGCACCAGCGCTTCTTGTCGTCAGTGAGGTCTGACGCGACGGCGATGTTGCCGGCGCGCTGGGGCGGGATCAGGTTGATCACCTCGACCTTGTAATCGTCGAAGTTGTCGATGACGAGTGTCCTGGTCTTGTTGTCGACCTTGGTAGCCTGGCCGCTGATGTACTGGAAATTGTCCTTGTAATAGTCTTTCCAGGCCTTGACGAACAGCGGCTTTTTGGAGACCACGTCGGGGTTGGCATCGAGCAGGATCAGCTTGGACTTCGGCTTGTGTTTCTTGAGATAACTCGCGATCAGACAGGCGCGCTCGTAGGGCCCTGGCGGGCAGCGGAAAGGCATCAGCGGCATGCTGATGGCCACCGTGCCGCCATCCTTCATCGCCTGCAACTGCTTGCGCAGCAGGGCCGATTGCGGGCCGGCCTTCCAGGCGTGCGGGAAAATCTCGGGCGTTTGCGCGTCGTAGCCTTCGATTCCATCGGTCATGAAATCGATGCCGGGCGAGACGATCAGGCGGTCATAGGCGAGCCGACCCTGGCTGGTGGCGACCATCTTCGCGGCCGGGTCGATGGCGGTGACTTCGGCGTGCAGCATCTTGATGCCGTGGTTGCTCGCCAGCTTGTCGTACTTGATGGTCAGCGCCTGCATGTCCGGCATCAGGCCGGCGATGTAGAAGTTGGAAAACGGACAGGAAACGAATTCCTTGTTGCGCTCGATCAAAACCACCTCGATCGATTTGTCGAGCATGCGCACGTATTTGGCGGCAATGGTGCCGCCATAGCCGCCGCCGATGACGACGACGCGCCGGGCGCTGCCCTTGGGCATGATCTCGGCGGCGGAGCCAGCGGATACCGCCGCACTCTTTGCCTGTGCGACGGCCTGGCCGGTGAGGGCCAGACCGGAAGCGCCGCCCAGCAGCTTGATGAAGTTTCTGCGATCTAATGTCATATTGTTCCCCTTATTTCACGCTGGCGTAGAAGTGCAGCAGGGCGTCCAAATCGGTCTTGGACAGCGGCTTGATCTTCTCGGCCTTCTGCTCGGACATCTTGCGGGTGCCGGAGAGATACATGTCCATCTGCACCTGCAGATAGGGCAGCCACTGGTTGGCTATCAGCGGCGTGTCATCCTTGCCGTCCTTGCCGTCGTCGAGGTGGCAGCGCGAGCAGTTCGCCTCTTGCAACGCGGCGCCTTTCTTGACCAGGGCTTTGTCGAGTTTCTGGTTAGTGGCGTGCAGTTTCTGCTTCGAGAAAAATTCGCCCATCGCCTCGAAATCGGCGTCGGTATAACCTTTTGCCAGACGTCCCATGATGGTGGAGGCGCGCTCGCCGCTCTGGAACTTTTTCATCGCGCCGACGATCGCGACCTTGGACTGACCGGCCAGGCTGGGCATCAGCAGGCCGGCGCTGCCGCCGTTGGTGCCGTGGCAGCCGGCACAAGCGAATGAATGCATCTCGGCTGTCGTCGGTGTTGGCGGTGCTGGTGGCGGTGCTGGTGGCTTTGCCGCCACCGGTGGTGTCACTGGTACTGGCACTGTCGGTGGCACTGGCACCGCCGGTGGCGTCTGTGCTTTTGGCGCTATTGGTGTTGGCGGTGTTGGCTGTGTGGTGCAAGCCGCCGTCAAAAGCGCCAGTACGCCTGCCGTCAGTCCCCATCTGCTCCATCGTTGTTTCATTGTTATCTCCTCCTGTGGGTGAAATGCTGCTGTTTTAACTTACCGCTTGGTGACGTTGTAATGGGACTTCACGCCTTCCACGTTCTTGTCGAGGCCAAACTGATAGCCCAGCGAGACGTAGTGGTAACGCGCTTCGGTGTAGTCCTCGTGAATCGCAAAGCCGAAGTTGTAAATCTTGTCGGGCGTGATGGCGTGGTCGCCCTTGCCGCCGCCAGCCAGGGTGCGCTCGAGGGTGACCACCCACTTGTTGCCTTCCTTGACGCCCGTCGCCTTGACCAGACCCTTGCCGCCTTCCATGACGCGCTCACCGGCCACATAGCCATCGACCGGCTTTTCGCCCTTGCCGCTGCGATATTGCAAGAGGTCGTAAAACTTGCCGCTGGCCAGGTCGGCGCCCTTGACGTACTTGGTCTTCTTGTCGTCCTTGGCGTCCTTCATCGAGCGCAGGTCATTGTGGCAGGTCGCCCAGCAGCCGTTGAGTTCGGCGCCCTCGACCGTGCCGCCGCCGTCGAACAGCATGGTCAGCTTGACCTCGTTTTTGGCGTCCATCTTGACCGTGCCTGTCTTCGGCGGCACCCACTCGAAGCGGAAATAAATTTTCTCGCCGTCATGCGCGGCCTTGAAGGTCACCGGAATCCAGCCGACCTTGCCGGCGGGCGGTTTGGGTTCGAGCACGACCTTGGACTGGCCGACCGGCTTGCCGGCGACGATCTTGTCGCCGATCTCGTTGGCATCGCCCTCGTGGCACTTGGCGCAGGTGCGTTTTTTGTCGACGATGTCCGGCACCGCCGAGTGATCCGGCTTGTTCATCACCCATTCCAGACTCGACTGGCCGGGGTAGAACAGCTTGATCTTGCGCTCGGTCACCTTGCTCCAGTCGGGGGCGGCGGCCAGGGCGCTGCCCGCGACAAAAACGCCGCCAGCGACGCATGCGCTCATGATGGCCCGGGTTATTTTCTTCATGTTGATCTTCTCCTGTTATTCGGTGAAAAAATTGTCTCAGCCCGCCTTTTTCGCGGCTTCTTCCTGTTCAAGCAGATGATGCAAGGGCTTGTGTGAAATGCCCTTGTGGCAGTCGATGCAGGTCTGGCCGTCCTCGATGGCGCTTTCGTGCTTGACCACGGAACGGTCCTTTTGTTTATCCGCATCCATCGTCTTGAAGTCGTGGCAGTTGCGGCACTCCTTCGAATCGGATGCCTTCATCTTTTCCCAGACGCGCTTCTTCATCGTTAGGCGGTGCGCCTCATACTTTTCAGGGGTGTCGACGGTGCCCAGGACGTGGCCGATGATGTCGCGTGCCGCCATCACCTTGGCAACGGATTGGCGCGCGTAGTCGTTTGGGCTCTTGCTGCCGGCGACGTGGCAATCGGCGCAATGCACGGTCGTGCCGGTGCGGTTCTTGTAGTGCGCCGTCTGCTTGAGTTCTTCATACGGAATGGTCATCTCGTGGCACGAGATGCAGAAATCGGTGCGGTTGGTCCAGGCCATGCCGGTATTCAGCCCGCCCCAGATGATGATGCCGCCGATGATGCCGACGATGACCACGCGCAACACCGGGAATCGGCACAGCGGCTTGGGTTGTTCGGTCAAGCCGGACTCGACCTTCTCCTGATTGGGGTTATTTCTGTTGTTTTGTGCATCGACCATTGCTCGATCTTCCTCCTCTAAATTCGATATTTTTTTGTGCTACCCGTGATGGGTCAGCATCATTCACCAAAATTGTCGCAGATAGTTTGACGCAAATCAACTGCGTTAATGCTTTAATTCGTAAATACAATAACCTTGTTAGCGTTATGGTAATGCTGTGTTGGCACCGTCCCGCCAGCGCCGAAAGGAAAAAGATGGAAAAGGGTGATTCAGAGTCCTGCGTGGGCCGCCCAGAATTCTGCCGGCGTGATGACCGGGTAGCGCGAAGCCAGTGCCAGCAGGTCTTTATCACCGGTGATGAGGTAGTCCGCGCCGGTCGTCTGGAGCGCCGCCAGCAAAGTTCCCAGCACGGGCTGGTCGTCGACATCGCGCAAGTCCGGTTCCACGCCCGGCTGCGGTTCGATGATTTCGGCCTGGATGGAAAGGGCGTCCACCAAGTCGTCAATCTCCGCCAACGTCAAACCATGGCGGTTTGACAAGCGGGGCAGCACGCGGCGCAATTCGTCCAGCAGGTAGGCGGAAAGCAGAACATCGACCGAACCGTGGCGCCATGCCGCCATGATCTTGCCCGGTACGCTGGCTGGATAAGCGATACCCGAGAGCAGTACATTCGTGTCGAGCACCACGCGCAAAGCGGGCACGGCGGGCTAGCGCTTCTGGGTCGATGCGCGCGCCGACGCGCGTTCGTGGGCGCGTTCGAGTGCTATAGCTGCCTCGATTTCAGCAAGCCCCGCCGCTTCAGGCACCTGCGCAAAACCTGCCTCGATGCGTTGGCACAGCGCATCAAAGCGGGTTTGCATGCGGCGGATGCGTTCGAACAGGCGGGCATCGACCAAGGCGGCAACAGGCTTACCGTCTTTGTTGATGACCACGCTGTCGTGCCGATATTGCACCTGGTTGAGCATTTCGCCCAAGTTCTGCCTGAAGCTGACCGCACTGGTTTCGGTAATCATGGCATTCCAATCGATATGATCATGCTGGTCAGTATGATCCAAGGTCTGAGGGCGGTCAAGGTTTAGCCGTCCCGCCAGCGCCGACTACTTTTACTCCATCGCCTCGTAAAGCGGCAGGGTAAGAAACTCGGGGTAGTCATCGGCGAGCGCCATTTTCTCGAAGATGCCGGCGGCCTGGTCGTGGGTTGCGGTTTTTTCGCCCTGCGCGGTGACGGTGGCTTTTACCTTGGCGAGTTCCTCGGGGATCATCGCGCGCACCATTTCCGCCGTGACCTTGCGGCCATCGTCGAGCTTGCCCTTGGGTGAAACCACCCACTGCCAGACCTGCGAGCGGCTGATCTCGGCCGTGGCGGCGTCTTCCATCAGGTTGTGGATCGGCACGCAGCCGTTGCCGGCGAGCCAGCTACCGAGGTAATGGATGCCGACATTGATGTTGTTGCGCAGACCGACTTCGGTGATGGGCTGCTCGGGCTGGAAGTCGAGCCAGTCCTTTGGGCCGAAGCTGTCGTCGCGTTGCCTGTTCCACTGGTTGGGGCGGTTGCCCAGCACCTTGACGAACTCTTCCATGGCGATGGAGACGAGGCCCGGATGCGCGACCCAGCCGCCGTCGTAGCCGTCGTTGGCGTCGCGCGTCTTGTCGTGGCGAATGCCGGCCAGCGCTTTTTCATTCGCTGCCGGGTCGTCCTTGATCGGGATCAGCGCGGACATGCCGCCGATGGCCGGTGCGCCGTGCTTGTGGCAGGCTTTCACCAGAGACAGCGCATAGCTGCGCATAAAGGGCACTTCCATGGTGATCGCGCCGCGGTTGGCGAGGCAGAAATGTGGATTCTTCTTGAACTTCTTGTTGCAGGACAAGATGTAGTCCCAGCGGCCGGCGTTGAGGCCAGCGCTGTGGTCGCGCAATTCGTAGAGGATTTCTTCCAGCTCGAAGGTGGCGAGAATCGTCTCGACCAGGACGGTGGCCTTGATGGTGCCGCGCGGCAGGCCGATGTGATCCTGCGCCAGGCAGAAAATGTTGTTCCACAGGCGCGCTTCGCGGTGCGATTCCATCTTCGGCAGATAGAAGAAGGGGCCGGCACTGCGGGCGACCTGTTCCTTGGCGTTATGGAAGAACACCAGCGCGAAGTCGACAATGCCGCCGGAGACGCGCTGGCCGTCGACCAGAACATGCTTCTCGTCCAGATGCCAGCCGCGCGGACGAATCTGCAAGGTGGCGATCTTGTCGTTGAGTTTGTAGATCTTGCCGGCTGCGTTGGTGAAGCTGATCTTGCGGCGGATGGCGTCATACAGATTCACCTGGCCCTGAATCTGGTTGAACCAGTTGGGGCTGTTGGAATCCTCGAAATCGGCCATGTAGGAATCGGCGCCCGAGTTGAAGGCGTTGATGATCATCTTGCGTTCGACCGGGCCGGTAATTTCGACGCGACGGCATTCGAGCGCCTTGGGCAGCGGCGCGACCTTCCAGTCGCCGCTGCGGATGTGCGCCGTTTCGGGCAGGAAATCGGGCATCTCGCCGGCATCGATACGCGCCTGACGCGCAATGCGCGCCTTCAGCAGCTCCTGCCGGCGCGGCTCGAAAGCGCGGTGCAACTTGGCGACCAGCGCCAGCGCATCGTGGGTGAGGATCTCGTCGAAACGGGGGTGGATCGGGGCGTTGACTTGCACGCCAGTGGGCAGGTTGAGGGCCATGACATCTCCTGGATGAGTGGTTGTTGCGGTGCTTAATATCTTATATAAGAGTTGTGCAAACGCAAGCGGAGATTGCATGTGTTTCAGTCAACAATCTCTTGACTGAAATGGGGTGAATCAGCTCGAAACAGGTAGGTAAATCGCGCGGAAGTCGTTGACGTTGGTGCGGGTGGGGCCGGTGACGATCAGTTGGTCGAGCGCGGCGAAGAAGCTGTAGCCGTCGTTATTGGCGAGAAAGTCGGCGCTGGCGAGACGGCGCTGTGTGGCGCGTTCATGGATGTTGGAGCCGAACCAGGCGCCGGCGTTGTCCTCGGTGCCGTCGATGCCGTCGGTGTCGCAGGCCAAGGCCCAAGCAGGCACGTCGAGCACGCTGGCGAGCGCCAGCAGGAATTCGGCGGCGCGGCCGCCACGGCCGTTGCCGCGCACCGTGACCGTGGTCTCGCCGCCGGACAGGATGACGCACGGCGCTTTCACCGGCTCGCCATGCTGTGCAATTTGTCGGGCGATGGCGGCGTGCATGTAGGCGATGTCGCGCGATTCGCCCTCGATGCTGTCGCCCAATACGAGCGGCGTGACGCCGTGTGCGCGGGCGTAGGACGCCGCGGCCTGCAGGGCCTGTTGTGCGGTGGCGATGACGTGGATTTCGCTACGGGGCAGGCGCGGGTCGCCAGGCTTGGGCGTCTCGCAGTCGGGCGATTCGAGCCAGGCACGGACATGGGGTGGCGCTTCGATGCGGTATTTGTCGAGAATGGCGAGCGCCTGCTGGCGCGTCGTCGGGTCGGCCAGCGTGGGGCCGGAGGCGATGACGGAGGGATCATCGCCAGGAATGTCGGAAATGCCCAGCGTCACCACCCGCGCCGGAGCGCAAGCCAGCGCGAGGCGGCCGCCCTTGATGGCGGAGAGGTGCTTCCTCACGCAGTTCATCTCGTGGATGTTGGCGCCGCTCTTGAGCAGGGCGCGGTTCACCGTCTGCTTGTCGGCAAGCGTCAGGCCGGGGGCGGGCAGCGCCAGCAGGGCCGAGCCGCCGCCAGAGATCAGGCAGAGCACCAGGTCGTCGGCGCTTAGCCCGCGCACCTCGTCGAACATCTGCGCCGCCGCCGCCTCACCCGCCGCGTCGGGCACCGGGTGAGCCGCTTCGACGACGCGGATGCGCGAAGTCGGCGCGCCGTGGCCGTAGCGGGTGACGACCATGCCGGAGAGTGGTTTATCCGCCGGCCAGTGCGCCTCGACGACCGCCGCCATCGCCGCCGCCGCCTTGCCAGCGCCGACGATTACGGTGCGCCCCTTGGGCGGGGGTGGCAGGTGGGCCGGTACGCAGACCGCAGGGCTGACGGCGGCCACGGCGGTGTCGAACAGGCCGCGAAGGAATGCCTGCGGATCGGTGATCGGAGCGCTCATCGCGGTGGGTGCCGGCTTACTCTGCCTTGGCGACTTCGTGGTTGGCCATCATCTCCAGCGCGCGCACCATCGCGGAATGATCCCAGGCGGCGCCACCATGCGCGACGCAGGAATTGAACAGTTCCTGCGCGGTGGCGGTGTTGGGCAGTGAAATGCCCAAAGCGCGCGCGCCGGACAGCGCCAGATTCAGATCCTTCTGGTGTAGTTCGATGCGGAAGCCCGGGTTGAAGGCGCGCTTGTCCATGCGTTCGCCATGCACTTCGAGGATGCGCGAATTGGCGAAGCCGCCCATCAGCGCCTGGCGCACCTTGGCCGGGTCGGCACCGGCCTTGGAGGCGAACAGCAGCGCCTCGCCGACCGCCTCGATGGTCAGCGCGACGATGATCTGGTTGGCGACCTTGCAGGTCTGGCCGTCGCCGTTGCCGCCGACCAGCGTGATGTTCTTGCCCAGCAG
>JAUXWU010000113.1 GCA_030680085.1 Rhodocyclaceae bacterium
CAGCCAGTCGTGCCGATCAGGTGGCCGTCAATCTCTCTGCCGCGAATAACAACTACATCGGTTGTGCGAGCTTCTATCCCGGCGACGACGGTTCATTCAAGGCGCGCAAAGCCCAGTTTGCCGCCTGCCATTTCCTGATGCTCGATGATCTGGGCACCAAGGTGCCGCTGGAGCGGCTGGCCGGGTTTGAATTGTCGTGGTTAATCGAGACCAGCCCCGGCAATCATCAGGGCGGGATCATCCTTGCTGAACCGCTCACCGATGGCGCGGTGGCCGTGAGACTGCTCAACGCGGTGATCGACTCGGGTCTGTGCGATGCGGGGGCGACTGGGCCATTGAGTCGCTGGGCGAGGTTGCCGGTGGCGATCAATGGCAAGCCAAAGTATGCCGACGAAGGCGGTGCGCCGTTTCAGTGCCGCTTGATCGAATGGCGGCCTGATGCCCGCTACACGCCGCAAGAGATTGTGGATCGGCTGCAATTGGAACTCGCCCCGGCTGGCCGACCGAAGAAGACCGCGAAGCCCTCCGCGTCGTCTGGAGATACCGCACGCAGCATCGGCAATGACGCCGACGATGTACTGACACCCAAGGCGGCAGAGAATCCAGTCGTCGCGGCGCTCAAGGCACGCGGGCTCTACAAGACGCCGCTGGGTTCAGGCAAGCACGACATGACGTGTCCGTGGGTGCAGGAGCATACCGACCAACTGGATACCGGCGCGGCCTACTTCGAGCCGAACGAGTTCTATTCGGTGGGCGGCTTCTGCTGCCAGCACTCGCACCGCGACAAGTACCACATTCGCGCCTTGCTCGAATTCCTGGGTGTGCGCAACGCCGAGGCGCGGCACAAGCCGGTGATCCGCGTGGTGGCCGGTGACTTGCATCGCGTGGTGGATGCGGCAGAGAAAGAACTGGCGAACCGTGGGCGGCATTATCAGGCGGGCGGCTTGATCGTCTCGGTCTCGACCGACCCGACCAGCGGCGATCCATCCATCGTGCCAACCAGCGCACCGGCACTGACACGGGAACTGTCGGTCGCGGCGACTTGGGAGAAATACGACGGGCGTGCCGAAGACTGGGTGCGCTGCGATCCACCGACGCGGCACGCGGCGATTCTTTACGATGCGCAGAGCTTTCGTTACCTACCACCGCTGGCAGGCGTGGCGCGGCAACCGTACTTCCGCGAGTCGGACGGCGAACTCATCACGCAGGCCGGTTACGACAAGACGGCGCAGCGTTTCGGCGTGTTCGATGCGCGGCAGTTTTTCATTCCTGACCCGACACCGGATGCAGCACGGGCAGCACTGGCCTTGTTGGAAGACTTGCTCACCGAGTTTCATTTCGTCTCCGCCACCGATAAAGCGGCTGCGCTGTCGGCGATCTTCACCGCCGTGGTGCGCCCGTCGCTGTCTCATGCGCCGGGGTTTCATGCCCGAGCGCCGGTGTTCGGCAGTGGCAAGACCTATCTGTGCGAACTGATTGGCGCCTTCGCTGGGCCTGCTGGAAATGCCAAGGTGAGCTATCCGACCACCTCGGAGGAAGCCACCAAGGTGATTCTGTCCTTGCTGCTGACCAGCCCGGCGGTCATTGAGTTTGATGACATGGATACCGACTGGATACCGCACGGCACCATCAAGCGGATGCTGACGGCGGAACAGATCACCGACCGGATTCTGGGCGTGAGCAAGACGGCGACGGTGAGCACGCGCACCTTGTTTCTGGGGTCAGGGAATAACGTCGGCCCGATACGCGATCTGCTGCGCCGCGTGCTGACGATTCATATCGACCCGCGCTGCGCGACACCGGCGACGATGACCTACAAGGGCTTTCCGGTGGATAAGGTGCGAAGCCGCCGTGGGGTTTATGTGGCGGCAGTGCTGACCATCATCCAGGCGTGGCGCAAGGCCGGGATGCCGCGTGCGGCGGCGGACAGCATTGTTACCTTCGGCGGCGCCTGGTCGGACTATTGCCGGTATCCGTTGATGTGGCTCGGGCAGCCTGATCCGGCTACGGCGCTGCTGGAGCAGGTACGCCATGATCCTGACGGCGATGCGCTCAGCGGCTTGATGACCGAGTGGCGGACGGTATTCGGCTCGATCGCGACGACGGTGCGCAAGGCCGTGGAGACGGCGCTTTATAACCAGCCCAATCTGCTCGATGCGATGCGCGAATTCCCGGTGGAAGAACGCGGCGAGATCAATCGCTCGAAGCTGGGCTGGCTGCTGAAAAAGAATGCGAACCGGATTGTCGGTGGCTTCGAGTTCCAACAGGCCGAAGCCGACGGTCGCACCGCCTGGCGTGTGTGTGCAGTCAAATCACCGCCTTTAACGCCTTCACCGCCTTTCACCCCGCCGGTTGAGAAAACTGTCACACCAGCGGGAACAGAAGTCGAGGTGGAAATATGAGTCCCACCGAGATCATCGAACGGGCAACCGAGGAGGGTGTGCTGCTGGCACTCTCGCCCTCGGGCAGCATTTCTGCAAAGGGCGATCAGTCGGCCATTGATCGCTGGCTGCCGGCGATCAAGCAGAGCAAGGCCGCGATCATTGCCGAGTTGCAGCTTGAACGTCGGCGCGCCAAGGTGTTGGCGATGTTGCGGGACAACCCCGGCATCCGCTACGCCATCGAGGTGATCGACCCGAACACCGACCCGGTGATCGTCTCCATCGGCATCCGCAACGTCGCCACCTTCGAGATGAACATTCCGCAGACGTACTACGACGCTTTTGCGCTGCTGGAACTGATTGAAAAACACACAGGGGATGAACATGCCAACGCTTGAAAATGATTCCACAGTGGTGGCCTGTATGGTCACCAATAGTGACGCACCGAATGCCAGTTACGAGGCCGTCCGCTTCAACGCCATGAAGCACGGCATTCTTTCCCGGCTGGCGGTATTGGCGCATGAAGATAGTGCCGAGTTTGCCGACCTGTTGGCCGCGCTACTGGACGAACATCAACCGGCCGGCATGACCGAACGGCACTTGATCGAAGAACTTGCCACGATCATCTGGCGCAAGCGGCGGGTGTTGCTGGCCGAGGGCGCGAAGATTAACGAGGGGCTGAAAAGCACCTTGAGCAGTCCGAAGTCCGTGATGCCATCGGCAGCACCGTTTCAACGTGGCCTGTCGGGCGAGAACACTGACCTGCGCGATCTGTTCGATTCAACGCCGGAAGACAATGCCGACAGCCTGAAGAGCGCCGAGCTTGATCTTGCTGCGGGACAGAAGGCGGCGGCGATCCTGCGCAAGGGCGGCGCGAATGCCTACGAGAAAGCCCGCCGGGCACTGATTCCAGAATCGCGGGATTGGTGGGATGAGCATGTCGCCGATGAGGAACACCCGGCCACCACCGAAGGGCTGGCCGAGTTCATCCGCGTTTCGCTGGAACCGATTTGCTATCGCATGCTGAAGGAAGCCCAATTTACCCCGGCCATCAAGGCGCAAACCTTGGGCGAAGGGCTACAAGCGCACCGATTGGAGAAGCTGAACCGCTACGAAACGCACCTTGACCGCAAATTTGAACGCACGTTGGCCATGCTTTTGAAGCTGAAATCGCTTCGTGGCGGGTGAAATGCAATATCGCTAAATCTGGCGCAAAGCCAGTCAGGCAGGTGTTTTCGGTCAGTTTCGATGAAAACACTACTGCAAACTTGCCTGATGATTTCGGCAAATCTCGGAGAGGAAAACAATAATGGGTGGCTTCGGTAGCGGGCGCGGGCAAAGCGGCAGAGACACCACCAGCGATCACCGTGCGCTCGATGTGCGACGGCTACAACGCGATGGCCTGCTGACACCGGGTCGGTCGTTCGGTTGGAACTGGACGCGGGACGGTGAAACGGTGGCGTCAATCCAGGTGCGTGCGGAGACCGACCGGGTAATTCTGAACTACCGACACAAAAGCGGCGGCAACGACTGGCAACCGATGGACTACCCGGTGCGACTGGCCTGGACGGATTGCACGCTGGGCGGGCGACGTGCCTGGCTACTCTGCCCGGCACGAGGCTGTGGACGGCGCGTGGCCCTGCTGTATATCGGCGGCTCTGGCATCTTCGCGTGTCGGCACTGCTACAAGCTGGCCTACGCCAGCCAGAGGGAAACCACGGATGATCGTGCAGCACGACGAGCCGACAGGATCAGGGATCGCCTTGGCTGGGAGGCGGGCATCCTGAACGGCGAAGGCGATAAACCCAAAGGGATGCACTGGCGCACCTTCGAGCGGCTACACGCCAAGCACAACAATTTCGTCAATGCGTCGCTGGCAGGGATGATGCGAAAGTTCGGGCGGTTGGGGGTAGGACTTGATGACCTGCTCGACGACCGATGAATCTGTTTCGCAAAATGCAGAAAGTCGGCGCTGGCGAGACGGCGACAACCTGCCAACCGAGCCAGCAATTGATAGTCGAATTGATAGTCACTAATGCCATAAAAACAAAAAAGCCCACAGAATCATGGGCTTTGATGTTGTTACTGGCGGAGACGCAGGGATTCGAACCCTGGATCCAGGTTTTGCCCAGATGCGCCCTTAGCAGGGGCGTGCCTTCGACCACTCGGCCACGTCTCCAAAGGAGGCGGATGATACCCTTCATCCCCTCCACTGGTCAAACTCAGACAGGCGCCTTGTCGAGTCCGAACGCCTGGTGCAATGCCCGGACGGCGAGTTCGAGGTATTTCTCGTCCACCACGACAGAGATCTTGATTTCGGAAGTCGAGATCATCCGGATGTTGATGCCCTCCTCGGCCAGCGCACGGAACATCTGGCTGGCGACGCCGGGGTGCGAGCGCATGCCGACACCGACGGCGGAAACTTTGCAAATCTTGTTGTCGCCTTCGATGGCGCGGGCGCCGATGTGTGGCTTGATCTGCTCGTCAAGAATCTTGAAGGTGCGCTCGTAGTCGCCACGATTCACGGTGAAAGAAAAATCGGTCAGGCCATCATGGCCGACGTTCTGGATGATGACGTCGACGTCGATGTTGGCTTCGGCGATCGGGCCGAGGATTTGCGAGGCGATGCCCGGACGATCCGGCACGCCCAGCACGGTGAGCTTGGCTTCGTCGCGATTGAAGGCGATTCCAGAGATGATGGGTTGTTCCATTTGCTTGTCTTCCTCAACGGTGATCAGGGTGCCGGCGGTTTCCTTGCCTTCTTCTTCGAAGCTGGAGAGCACGCGCAACTTGACTTTGTATTTTCCGGCAAATTCGACCGAGCGAATCTGCAACACTTTCGAGCCGAGGCTCGCCATTTCGAGCATTTCCTCGAAGGTGATGCGATCGAGCTTCCGCGCCTCCGGCACGATGCGCGGGTCGGTGGTGTAGACACCATCGACGTCGGTGTAGATCTGGCATTCGTCGGCCTTGAGGGCGGCGGCCAGCGCGACGGCCGTGGTATCCGAGCCGCCGCGGCCCAGCGTCGTGATGTTGCCGAACTCATCGACGCCCTGGAAACCGGCGACGATGATGACCGTGTCGTTGTCGAGGTCGCGCCGCATGTGCTCTTCGTCGATCGACAGGATGCGCGCCTTGGTGAACACGCTGTCGGTCAGCACCTTGACCTGCGCGCCGGTGTAACTCTTGGCATTGACGCCGGCGTCCTGCAGCGCCATCGCCAAGAGCGCGATGGTGACCTGCTCGCCGGTGGAGATCATGACGTCAAGCTCGCGCGGGTGCGGTTGTGGAGAAATGCTCTTCGCCAGGGCGATCAGGCGATTGGTTTCGCCGCTCATGGCGGACACCACCACGACGACCTGGTTGCCCTGCGACTTCCAGCGCTTGACACGCCGGGCCACATCACGGATGCGTTCGGGAGTACCCATCGAGGTGCCACCGTATTTCTGAACAATTAGCGCCATTTTCTGTCCATAGACTTGCAAAACCGCGCATTTTATCCGATCGGCTCAAGTGCTGAAAGTTTTGTTGCCGATCACTTGTATGGCGCACAAATATCCGATATGCTTGGCTGCTATGACTTCAGTTGTAGCCGATAACTGACTCGTCATGTCCAGAAAAGTATCTTTTTAAAGGGTAACCACATGAAAAACACTGAAAAAGTTGATGCTCGCGAAATCCGCCGCAAGCTGGGCCTGAACCAGCAGCAATTCTGGTCGAAGCTGGGCGTCACCCAAAGCGGCGGCTCGCGCTACGAGAGCGGTCGCAACATGCCCCGCCCGGTCCAGCACCTGTTGCGCCTGGTGCATGTCGAGCAAATCGATATTCAGAAAATCAAGCGCGAGGATTACGAGGTCGCCGAATTCCTGCGGGCGAAGAACTCCGAGCTGTTCAAGGACCTGAAAAAGCAGGCCAATATCTGGAAAAAGGGTTGAGCGGACAGCACTTCCGCATCAAGGGCTGACCCGCACGGTCAGCCCGGTTTTACCCCGGATGCGTTCGGCGAGCGCTTCCAGCCATTCACCTGGCAGGCGCGAGAGGCGCGGCGCTTCCGGCTGAAACGAAGGGCGTGCCAGGCCGTAGAGATGTACGCCGTCGATGCCGGCCTTTGCCTGAATGAGCAGATCGAGGTAAGCCGCCAGCGCGGCTGGTTCGGGTGGTTTGTCATCCAGAGCGAACAGGCAGGTCTGCACCCAGGTCGAACACAATGCCCCGCACTGCCGCAAGCGGCGCAGCACCGTGGCGGGTTGTAGCGCCACGCCGTTGATGCGCCGCATGGTCGCGGCATCGCCGGCATCAACCTTGAACCACACCTCCCCATGCCGCGCGCCAATCAGGGCGATGCCCCGGCGGACCATGACCCGTCCGAGCATGCTGCCATTGGTGATGAGGCGCAGCCGGGGTGGTTCGTCAGGCGCCTGCGCATCGATGCACTGACACACCCGCTCGACTGCCTCGGCAAATTCGGCAGCGGTTGTGGGTTCGCCATTGCCTGAAAATGCAATATCAACCACCCGCCGCGCGCCCTGCGGTGCATTCCGTTCCAGAAAATCGCCTTCATAAAGCTGCACCAGCATCTCACTCAACTCGGCCGCAAGCAGATCAAGATCAATGGGCGGCGGCCCACCGCGCTTGAGATCGGGCACCTGACAGTAGATGCAGCGCCAGTTGCAGGCATTGTTGGGATTGAGATTGATGCCGACGGAAACCCCGCCGGCGCGGCGGGAAATCACCGAATAGACATGCGTCATGCCGGCGCTGTCGCGACGATGGTCATGCGTGGAAAGACGCGGGGCGGCAGGGATTGTATGGGGCATGCGGCGGGACGGCTGGGGTATACTGGAACATTCCCAGATTACCATTCTTCCCATGCAGATCACGCGCCGTCTCGAATTTGACGCCGGTCATCGCATCCCCGACCACCAGAGCCAGTGCCGCCACCTGCACGGGCACCGCTACGCGTTGGAAATCACGCTCGCCGGCGAGGTCATCGAGGCCGCCGGCGCGCCTGCCAACGGCATGGTGATGGACTTTTCCGAGGTCAAGGCAATTGCCATGCGCCATGTCGTCGCGGTTTGGGACCACGCCTTTCTGGTCTATCGCCACGACACGGCGGTCGTCGAATTTCTCGCCACTTTGCCCGGCCACAAGACCGTCGTGCTCGACCGCGTGCCGACCGCCGAAAACCTGGCGCGGATTGCCTTCGAGTTGCTCGACCCCGTCTATCGCGATGCATATGGCAGCAATGCGGGCAACCACCTGCACCTCGAACGGGTGCGTCTCTACGAAACCCCCAACTGCTGGGCCGATTGCCGCCGCAGCGATTTTTCTCCGGTCAAACCATGATCCAGCGCACCCCCCTTTACGACAGCCATCTCGCCGCCCACGGCCGCATCGTCAACTTCGCCGACTGGGAAATGCCCATCAACTACGGTTCGCAGATCGAGGAACATCACGCCGTTCGCCAGAATGCCGGCATGTTCGACGTCTCGCACATGCTCGCCATCGACCTCACCGGCGGCGAGTCGCAAGCCTTCCTGCGCCATCTGCTGGCCAACGATGTCGCCAAACTGACCGTGCCCGGCAAGGCGCTCTATTCCTGCCTGCTGCAGGAAGATGGCGGCGTCATCGACGACCTGATCGTCTATTTTTTCACGGCAACGCGCTACCGCATCGTCGTCAATGCCGGCACGGCCGAGAAGGATCTGGGCTGGCTGTGTCTGCAGGCCGCCGACTATGCCGTCAACCTCAAGCCGCGCCGCGACCTGGGCGTGATCGCCGTGCAAGGCCCAGAGGCGCGCGAGCGCTTCTGGACGACCTTTCCGGCCAGCCGCGCCGCCACCGAATCACTGGCACCGTTTCAGGCAGCGGAGTGGAATGACTGGTTGATAGCCCGCACCGGCTACACCGGCGAAGATGGCTTCGAGATCAGCGTGCCAGCCACTGCCGCCACCAGCGTTTGGGAAAAACTGCTCGCCGTCGGCATCCGCCCCTGCGGCCTGGGCGCCCGCGATACCCTGCGGCTTGAAGCCGGCATGAACCTCTACGGCCAGGACATGGACACAACGCAAAACCCGCTCGAAAGCGGCCTCGCCTGGACGGTCGACATGAAGGACGCCGGCCGCGACTTCATCGGAAAGTCGGCGCTGGCGGGACGGCGTTCGGCTGGCAATCTGCGCGAATTTCTCGGTCTCGTGCTCCTCGACAAGGGCGTGCTGCGCGCCCATCAAAAAGTCGTCACCGCCCAGGGGACCGGCGAAATCACCAGCGGCGGTTTCTCACCCACGCTCAACCAGTCGATCGCCCTAGCGCGTCTGCCAGCCGGCGTTGCCACCGGCGATAGGGTCGAAGTGGCAATCCGCGACAAATTGTTGCGCGCCAAGGTCGTCAAACCGACGTTCGTGCGTCACGGCAAGGCGCTGATCTGCATCGCGTAGCATAGCGGCATGGCGCTGCATCCAGACTTTCCGGCCGATCCCTACGCCCCGCTGCTGCCCGATCAGCGGTGGTTTCCGGCCGCCGAAGAGTTGCGGGCCAGCGCCTACGAAAAGCTGCTGCCGCCGCTGGTCGCCAAGATTCGCGAAGAGGTCAAGAGTTGGCGCGACGATTTTCAGATCACGCTGCACATCCAGGACGATGTGCGCGTGGTACGGGAAACCGGCAATCTGTTCCTGACCAACATTCATCGGGTGTTTCTCGGCGACGTGCCGGAAGTATCTTTGGAAGACGACGATCTGCGCGATTACTTCCTCTCGCCATTCGGCCCCAAGCCTGTCGGCAAGACCACGGACAGCAAGACCGACCTCGGCGAAATCGTCCGCGAGATCGAGGAACTGGCCGTATTCAACGACGAGGCCCACCACATCCACGACAGCCGCCTGGCCTGGTTCAAGAGCATCCAGGATATCCACCACCGCATGCTGCAAAAGGACTGCCGGCTGGCCCTGCAGGTTGATGTCACCGCCACGCCGCGTCACAACAGCGGCGCCATCTTCGTCCAGACCGTCTCCGTGCTCATGCTCAAGGAAGGTTGGGACGTAAAAAACGTCACCACCATCGTCGGCCTGCGCGTCTATGCGGCCGAAAGCAAGATACTGCCCGAGCAGACGCTGGGCCGTGGCCTGCGCCGCATGTATTTTGGCAGCGACATCCCCGAGACCGTCTCCGTCATGGGCACCCCGGCCTACGGCTTTGTGTATGTGGATCAGGAAGGCTTCGAGAAAAGCAAGCCGAACGACTTCGCCGCGTTGGTGGCGAGCTTCACCGAATATCAGGAGACTGCCCGATGATTACCCGCTTTCGCATCTCCATCCTCGAAGTTGCCAGCCGCGCCGCGCCGGCTGTCTGATCATTGATCGGGAGATACAAATGGCCAAGACAAATCTATTAAAAACCCAGGACACCACTTTTCTTGACCTGATCGGGAACGGAAAAATCTATCGTGTCCCGCCCTACCAGCGCGACTACTCATGGGATGAGGATCATTGGGAAGACCTGTGGAACGACATCGTCGAACTCAAGAACACAACCGAAGCCCGGCACTACATGGGCGCTCTGGTCGTGGAAGCTCTAACCGACAGGGAATTTCTCATCATCGACGGTCAGCAGAGACTGGCAACCTTGAGCATTCTCGCCCTGGCAGTCATCAACACGCTCAGATCGCTACCGGGCGATGCTGCCGAAAAAGCCGCGAATCAGGACCGCGCAGAACGACTGCGCGGACGCTTCATCGGAGAAAAGGACCCAGCGTCTTTAGTGGAAAGCAGCAAGCTGTTCCTCAACGAAACGGACGACGCTTTCTATCAGGACTATCTGGTTCAACTGCGCGAACCAAACAATCCGCGCGGTCTGCCGAAATCGAACCAGCTTCTGTGGCGTTGTTTCCAATGGTTCCAGAAACGCCTGAAAGACATCGGCGGGGGCGGCCAGGCGCTGGCGAAATTGTTGTCCGAGACCGTCGCCAGACATCTCCTATTTATCCAAATCACCGTCGAAGATGAACTGAACGCCTATACCGTGTTCGAGACGCTGAACGCCCGAGGCCTCGAACTGTCGTCAACCGACCTGCTCAAGAACTACCTGTTCTCCCGCGTCAACGTAGCCGCCGATCTGAGCGCGCTGCAACGACGCTGGAAGACATTGCTCTCAATCGTAAAACAGGAACGATTCCCCGACTTCCTGCGCTATCACTTGCTCTGCGGCACGCCGAAAATTCGCAAACAACGCCTGTTCAAGCAGGTACGTGAAGCCGTGCGCGAACCGCAGGAAGTCTTCGACCTGATGAAAGCGTTGGAGGCGCGCGCCGAATTATTTGCAGCCCTGGACGATACCGAACATGAATACTGGCAGGAACTCCAGGGTGCCCGGCACTACATCAGGGAGTTGCAGCTTTTCAAGGTACGACAGATGACCCCGCTGCTATTCGCCGCCTGGGAGAAACTGGAACCAGCGGATTTTGTGCGAGTGTTGAAACTGGTCAGCGTTGTTTCCTTCCGCTACACGGCCATTTCCGGCCTTAACACCAACGAGCTCGAGCCCGTGTATCACAAGGCAGCCAAGGCGCTCCTGACCGGGCAGGCAAAATCTCCGGCGGACGTATTCCAGCATCTCAAGCCCATCTACGTGGCGGACGAAAAGTTCGTCCGCGACTTCGCCGTGAAGGAAATCGAAACCACGGGCCAACGTAAACGCCTGGCGAAGTTCATCCTCTGCGCCCTGGAATCTGACGCTTCCGGCAAGGCCTGCGACTACGAGGCCGACACTGGAACCATCGAACACATCCTGCCGGAGAATCCCTCGGCCGAGTGGGATGCCTGTTTCAAACCCGAGCGACAGCCCGACTTCATTTACCGGATCGGCAACTTGACCCTGCTTGAAGCCAGCCTGAATCGGCAGGTGGAAAACGGTCTACTCACGTACAAGCGTCCGACCTACGCCCATAGCGCCTACCAGTTGACCCGACAATTGGTCGACAGCATCCCTGAGGACTGGATACCGGCGGTACTGGAGGCCCGACAACTACGTCTGGCGGCTCGTGCCGCCCATTTGTGGCGCTCCGACTTCGCCTGAACCGACCATGGCCAGCCCCGAAGCCTACACCCAACCCGGCCGCTACACGGTGGCAGTAAAGGTGATCGATATTTTCGGCAACGACACCATGACGCTTGTCCCCGCAAGCGTCGGCTGATTCAATTTCCCATTCCATCCCACGACGACAAGCCCGTGCCGACAGGAGATATACCATGCTCATCGAAGAACTAACGATTGAAAATGTCCGCTGCTTCGAAAAAACGCCCCTGAAGTTCAAGAACAAGAACTGGGTAACGCTGCTTGGGCAAAACGGTTGCGGCAAGAGCACGGTGTTGCAATCCCTTGGGCTGCTCCTGGCTGGTCCCGAAGGCGCGCAGATACTGGCTGCGCGCCCGGTAGGCTGGTTGCGTGACGAAAGTCAACGCGGCAAGTTGTCCATCAAGATCCATCAGGGGGATAGCGATCCGGGGAGCTTCGGCTCACAGAAGGTCACCCGGTCCTTCGGTTACTCGTTTTTTATCACCGGGAGCGATCAGCTCACCGTCGGCAACAAGCTCTATACCGCGCCGGGGGTTCATGCGGTTCAGGAAAAAAGGTTGACCTGGCTGCGCCAGAACGCCTTCACGTCCAAGGGAACAGGGTGGTTTGCCGTCGGCTATGGGGCGTTTCGACGGTTGACCCGCAAGAGCGAGATCATCGTGCCATCCCTGGAATCGCCGACCCGCTACACGAATTTCTTCACCCAGTTCGATGAAGATCAGCCACTGTCCGCCTTTGAGCGCTGGATGGTTTATCTCGACTACAGCATCGTCAAGAGCGATGCAGGTGAGCAAAGGCACAAGGAAGCAAAACGGCAGAAGGAACTGGGCATCGATGCGATCAATTCGGTACTGCCTCACGGCGTGCGTTTCGATAGCGTGACCGCCGAGGGGCGTGTTTTGTTCGATGTCGGCGGCGTCAAGGTGCCTACGCTTGCATTAAGCGATGGCTATCGTAGCGTCCTGGCACTCACTGGCGATCTTATATGGCGGTTGATCCAGGCTTTCCCGGAGAGCAGCGATCCATTGAAGGAAGAGGGAGTGGTACTGATCGACGAGTTGGATATTCACCTCCATCCGATTTGGCAGCGGGATATCGCCCTCCGGTTGCGCAAGCAGTTCCCCAATCTTCAGTTCATTGTCGCGACGCATAGTCCGTTCATCGCCGCCGGGGCTGGTGAGGAAGCTCTAACGCTCAAGTTCTCGCTGTCTGATGGAAAGACCTTGGTCGAAGAAGTCCGCAATTTTTCCGCGCTCAGCGTTGACCGCGTGTTGCAAAGTGACGCTTTTGGCAACGTCTCCCCCTACTCGCCACAGACGCAGGAAAAGATCGACCGTTATGACACATTGCTCGTGAAACGAACCAAGCTATCCGATAAGGAAAAGACCGAGTTCGAACAGCTTTCCCTGTTCGTGGAAACGGCGCGCCCGATTGGCGGTCCACCAGAACCCGGTTCGCTTCAATCCAGGATTGAGGCTTACCTGGAGAAAACGCTGCCATGATCCGGGTCGAGCGGGCGCCAAAGCCTGCCGTGATTGAGCAGAACCAGGCTGCATGGACGCTGGCGCTACCCAATGCCGCTACCAAGAAAGATAAGACGCGCGCTGAAATGAAATATCGCCACCCGGCGATCAAGAGTGCCTTGGTGCTCATGTTCCACGGCAAGTGCGCTTACTGCGAAAGCAAGATTTCTCACATTGATTACGGGCATATCGAGCACTTCCGCCCGAAATCAAAGCCGGAGTTCAGGTCGCTGGCGTTCGAGTGGGGCAACTTGTTACTATCATGCGCCGTATGCAATGGTTCGGAACACAAAGGAGCCTACTTTCCAGAGGCTGCGGATGGCGGGCCTTTGGTCAACCCGTGCGAGGACTTCCCTGAAGCGCATTTCGAGTTCTTCTTCGATCCACAGGCCCGACTGGCTACCGTGATTGGGACAACGGCAAGAGGAAAAACGACAGAAACACTTCTTGGCCTGAATCGTAAGGATTTACGGGCTTATCGGTCGCGGTTGGTGATGCAGTTGTGCGTTCTGTCACGATGCGCAAAGAACGATCCCGACGCGGAGCTATTGTTGGAAGAAGCCTGCCGAGACGACGCCGAATATGCGGCGTTTGCGAGGGCGCTGGTCGCAGGGCATGTCTGTGAGCAAGAAATTAGCAATAGGCCTTCATGCCTATTGCTCAAGCGTTAGTTTTACGATCAATTATTTTTATAGTGGAGCCAGTCATGAACATCCCCACCAGTCTCAAATACACCCAATCCCATGAATGGGTGAAGCAAGAAGCCGATGGCAGCGTCACCATCGGCATCACCGATCACGCCCAGGAAGCGCTCGGCGACATCGTCTTCCTCGACCTCCCTGAGCCCGGTCGCCAGGTCAAGGCCGGCGAGGAGTGCGCGGTGGTTGAATCGGTCAAGTCCGCCTCCGACGTCTATGCGCCGATCAATGGCGAGATCGTCGCCAGGAACGAAGACGCCAGCGGCGCGCCTGAGAGCGTGAATCAGGATGCCTATGCCGCATGGCTATTCAGGCTGAAACCCGACAATCTTGCCGACCTTGCTGGATTGCTCGATGCCGCCGCTTACGAAAAGGTTGCCGCCGAATAATGAGCACTCAAACGCTGACCGAACTCGAACACAGCGGCGAATTCATCGCGCGCCACATCGGCCCATCGCCTGCCGAGCAGACGGCGATGCTGGCTGTGCTGGGCGTCGCCAGTCTCGATGAACTGATCGCGCAGACCGTCCCCGCCTCGATCCGCCTGCCGGCCGACCTACCCCTGCCACAGCCGCAGACCGAACACGCGGCGCTGGCGCAGCTTAAGGCGCTGGCCGCGCAAAACCAGATCAAAAAATCCTGCATCGGCCTCGGCTATTACGGCACCTACACGCCGCCGGTGATCCAGCGCAACCTGTTCGAAAACCCCGGCTGGTACACCGCCTACACGCCCTATCAGGCGGAGATTGCCCAAGGTCGCCTCGAAGCCCTGCTCAACTACCAGCAAATGGTGATCGACCTCACCGGCCTGGAACTCGCCAACGCATCATTGCTCGACGAGGCTACCGCCGCCGCCGAAGCGATGAGCATGGCGCGCCGCGTCGGCAAGTCGGCCAGCAACGCCTTCTTTGTCGATGCTGACTGCTTCCCGCAGACGCTCGATGTCGTGCGCACGCGGGCAGCCTGGTTCGACTTTGAGCTGATCGTCGGCCCGGCCGAAACTGCCGCCAGTCACGACGTATTCGGCGCGCTCTTGCAAACCCCCAACGCGAATGGCGAGATCAAGGACTTCAGCGCGGTCAGCGCCGCGTTGAAAGCGAAAAATGCCATCTGCGCCATTGCTTGCGATCTACTTGCGCTGGTGCTGACGAAATCGCCCGGTGAAATGGGCGCGGACATCGCCCTCGGCTCATCGCAGCGCTTTGGCGTGCCGATGGGCTACGGCGGCCCGCACGCCGCCTTTTTCGCCTGCAAGGACGAGCACAAGCGCGCCGTGCCCGGCCGCATCATCGGCGTCTCGAAGGACGTGCGCGGCAAAACCGCCCTGCGCATGGCCCTGCAAACGCGCGAACAGCATATCCGCCGCGAGAAGGCCAACTCGAACATCTGCACCTCGCAGGTGCTGCTCGCCAACATGGCCGGCATGTATGCGGTCTGGCACGGGCCGATCGGTCTGAAACGGATCGCCCAGCGCGTCCATCGCCTCACCTGCCTTCTGGCGAAGGCGCTCAACGTTACCGGCAGTTTTTTCGACACCATCGTCGCAAAAGTCGGCGCTGGCGGGACGGCGGCATTGCGTGCTTCCGCCTTCAACGTGCGCTATATCGACTCTGCAATGAGCGACGCGGAAACCGTCGGCATCAGCCTTGACGAAACCACCACCCGCGCGGATGTCGCCGCGCTGCTCGCTGTGCTCGGCAAGACCGCAGATTTTGACGCACCCTGCCCCGACGCCATTCCGGAAAATCTGCGCCGCAGCACGCCAATCCTCACCCATCCGGCATTCAACACGCACCACACCGAGCACGCCATGCTGCGCTACCTCAAGGCGCTGCAGAACAAGGACCTGGCGCTCGACCACGCGATGATTCCGCTCGGCAGTTGTACGATGAAACTCAACGCCGCCGCCGAGATGATGCCGGTTAGCTGGCCCGCTTTTGGCGGCCTGCATCCGTTTGCGCCAGCCGAACAGGCACGCGGCTACGCCCAGATGATCGACCAACTGGCCGGCTGGCTCACCGTCATCACCGGCTTTGATGCGCTTTGCGTACAGCCCAACTCCGGCGCGCAGGGCGAATACGCCGGCCTGGTCTCGATCCGCCGCTATCAGGCGGCGCAGGGGCAAGCCATGCGCGACATCTGCCTGATCCCGAAATCCGCGCATGGCACCAACCCCGCCACGGCGCAAATGTGCGGGCTGCAAGTCGTCGTCGTCGACTGCGATGAAAATGGCAATGTCGACGTCGCCGATTTGAAGGCCAAGGCCGCGCAGCACGCGGCCAAGCTCTCCTGCCTGATGATCACCTACCCCTCCACCCACGGCGTGTTCGAAGAAGCCGTCAAGGAGATGTGCGAGATCACCCACGCCCACGGCGGCCAGGTTTACATGGACGGCGCCAACCTCAACGCCCAGTTGGGACTGACCTCGCCGGGCTTCGTCGGGG
>JAUXWU010000157.1 GCA_030680085.1 Rhodocyclaceae bacterium
ACCGTAACCAGAATCCGCAGCGCTACGTCTGGAAGGCCAAGGGCGAGGAAATTCTGCGCAAGATTCAACGCGCTCGCGAGAGCATGGCTCAACAGCAGGTAACGGCATAAATGTATAGCCATTTACGAGACACTACACTAGTGTAAATCACTACTGTCCGGTTAAACGCGAGGGCGAATCGCTGAAAGCCATGTGTGACAAGGGATTCCGGGCGGTAATGGGTGGTGTCGATTTGAACGGCAAAATGGAGTTTCGGGCAAATTCCGGGGGTAACGCACCTGGAGCCGCCCATGAACACCGGCAAGACACTGTTCTCGCAGTTGATGGATTTTCTGCCTTGGACCACGTTCGCCAGCACCGTCGAGCGACATGGTGGCGACCGCTACGTGAAGTCGCTCGCCTGCACCGAGCAGTTCCGCGTAATGGCCTTCGCCCAGCTGACCTACCGCGAGAGCCTGCCCTGGGCCATGGCGCGATGCGCGAGCATCGGTTCGCCGGTCAGGTCGCCGATCGCCCAGACGTTGCGCATGGAGGTCTTGCACTCCGTATCGACGTGGACGCAGCGGCCGTCCATTGCCAGCCACAATGTTTCCAGTCCCCAGCCGGTGGTGCGCGGCTGGCGGCCGATGGCCACGAGCACGCGGTAGGCGGGCAGCACGCGCGACAGCATTTCGACGACAGCCACCTCGACGCCCAGCTTGCGATAGACGATGCCCAGTTGCGCGGCGCGGATCGCGGCGACATCGTGCGCCTCTTCAGACCACTCGCCGAGGCCGATCAGATGCTGCTTGAGCCGCGCGACCGGATCGCCGAGCGGGAAGTATTTCCAGTCATCGGCGGGGCGATATTTGGTGGGGTCATCGGAAGTCGAATGTCCGCCGGCGCGGTAGGTCACCCATTCGATCAGGGTCGGGCCGAGGTTGCCGCGCGCCCGCTCGGCCGCCCAGCGCGAGGCGGCATAGACCGCCAGAAAATCGTTGCCATCGACGCGCAGCGAAGCGATGCCGGAGCCGATGCCGCGCGCCGCGAAGGTCGTGCCCTCGCCGATCCAGGCCGAGGCGATTTTCGTGTCGCCCTTGATCGCCGAGGCACTGCATGTAGAAGGAGATTTTTTTCTGCCGCTGCGCGATCAGCATGCGGGCGTCGAAGATGCGGGTTTTCAGCATCGCGCGCAAGCCAAAGCGCAGGCGCTCGGGACTTAGCCGCGGCGCCCAGGGGCCGACTGCATTGCCGTCGTCGTCCAGTACGCGCACCAAGGCAAAGGCGAGGTCGCCGATTTCGGCCGGCTGGGTATCGACAGATGGTCGGCGCACATCGCCGGCGGGCGAAAGATGCAAATAGGAAAAATCGGCGGGACATCCCGGTCGCCCGGTGGGCTCCGGTACATGCAGCCGCAGGGGGACGCACGCTGGCGCATTTTCGCTCATGGGCAAATCTCCTCGCTTGATCGTGTCTTGCGTTTTGTCATTATGTCCGGCCCGGCTGACGCCGTCCCGCCAGCGCCGACTTTCCACGCCGATCCGTCAGGGCAATTTCTTCTCCGCAGGGCGCAGCCCCGGTAAAAATTCCGCGCAGGGAATGCAGTCAATGCCGTTGATCATCAATCGCTCCCTCCCCATGTGCAGCAGGCAAACACTGGCTTCTGGGTAGTCCTCGCGAAAGGCGGCCAGCGCGCGCAAGTCCTTGCTGTCGATCCTGGCGGCATGTTTAACCTCGATGGCCCAAAAAACATCCGGGCCATAGACGACGAAATCCACCTCCGAACCTGATTTGGTGCGCCAGTAATACAACCGTGCGCCGTCGGCGCGGTAGTCGATCCAGGCGCGCAAATGCTGCGCCACCAAGCTCTCCAGCGCCATGCCGGCGATTTCCTCGGGGCGGTCCAGCGGGCCGGCGGGGCGCAGCGAGCGATAGACGCCGGCATCGAAGAAATAGAACTTCTCGTGCGCCACCAGGATGCGCTTGGCGCGTCGGGAAAACACCGGCAGGCGAAAGGACAACAGCAGGTCTTCGAGAATGCCGAGATAGCCTTCCACCGTTTTGCGGCCCACCTGGCAGTCGCGCGCCACCTCGGAGAGGTTCAGCACGGCGCCCTGCGAAAAGCTGATCGATTCGAGAAAGCGGGCGAAGGCGCCGACATCCCGCACCAGCGCCTCGGCCTGGACCTCCTCGCGCAGGTAGAGCGAAGCATAGGCGCGCAGCGTCGCGGCCGGGTCGGTGGCATTCCATACCAGCGGCACCAGACCGATGCGGAGCGCGCGTTGCAGATCGAAGGCCGCGCCCAGTTCGGCGGCCATGAATGGATGCATGTGCGCCTCCACCAGGCGCCCGGCCAGCAGGTTGGCCGCGCCGCGCCGCAGTTTGCGCGCGCTGGAGCCGGTCAGCACGAAGAGCAGGCGCCGGTTGGATTCGTGCAGTTCATGCACCACGTCGAGCAAGGCCGGCGCCTTCTGGATTTCGTCGATCACCACGTCGTCGATAGAAGGCCGCCCGGCCAGCAGTTCGCGCAGACGCTCCGGCCGCGCGAGGTAAAGACGCTGCATTTCCGGGTCAAGCAAGTCGACCCAGATCGCTCCGCCGCGCGTCTTGCGCAGCCAAGTCGATTTCCCCGTCCCGCGTGGCCCGAAGAGAAAAAAACTGGTCTCTGGGCTCTGTAAAAGTCTGCTGATACTTTCCATATATGCTTCGTATTTGGAATTTACGATGCCATAACTCTAGCACCTCGTCGCTCCGCTGACACCTATTTTTTGGCGGGCCGGGATGTTCGAGTTACTTGAGCAGCCGCCGCCGCGCCAGCGTCAGCGCCAGCCAGAAGGCGGCGGCTGTGGTGACCAGCAGGGCGCCGATGTGCAACAGCGGACTGGCCGGGAGTTCGCCGAAGACCAGCGGGCGCACCAGTTGCACGGCATGGGAGAGCGGCAGCCAGTTTGATACCGCCTGCACCAGGGGCGGCAGTTGTTCGACGGGGAAAAACACGCCGCACAACAGCACCATCGGGGTGATGAACCGCGTGAAGTAGTACATGAAAAAATCGTAGGACGGCGCCAGCGCGGTCATGATCAGGCCCAGCGCCGCAAAGCACAGGCCGGTGAGAAAGATCACCGGCAGCGCCATGAGCGCC
>JAUXWU010000174.1 GCA_030680085.1 Rhodocyclaceae bacterium
TGCATGCGCTGGTGACCTGGATCGGCATCTGCGACGGCGACATGCAGGAAGGCAGCTTCCGCTGCGACGCCAACGTCTCGGTGCGCCGTCCCGGCGCGCCACTCGGCACGCGCCGCGAGATCAAGAACCTCAACTCCTTCCGCTTCCTGCAGCAGGCCATCGACTACGAAATCCAGTGGCAGATCAACGAGATCGAGGAAGGCCGACCGATTCGGCAGGCCACCGTGCTGTTCGACCCCGACACCGGCGCGACGCGCGCGATGCGTAGCAAGGAAGACGCGCACGACTACCGCTACTTCCCCGATCCCGACCTGTTGCCGCTGGAGATCAAGGCCGACTGGATTGCCGAAATCAAGGCGGGCCTGCCAGAACTGCCGCAGGCGATGCAGGGGCGGCTACAGGCGCAATACGGACTGTCGCCCTACGATGCCGCCATGCTTACCGCAGAGCGTGCGGCCGGAGATTATTTCCAGCAGGCCGTCAGCGCCGCCGGCGCCGAAAACGCCAAGCTGGTCGCCAACTGGATACAGGGCGAACTTTCGGCCCGCCTCAACCGCGAGGAACGCGACATCGCCGACAGCCCCCTATCGGCGCTGCAGCTCGCCGGTCTGGTGCGTCGGGTTGCCGACGGCACGCTCTCAAGCAAGCTGGCCAAGGAGGTTTTCGAGGCACTGTGGAACGGCGAGGGCCAGGATGCCGACACGATCATCGAATCACGCGGTTTGCGGCAGGTTTCCGACGCCTCGGCCATCGAACCGCTGATCGACGCGGTGCTCGCCGCCAATCCGAAATCGGTCGAGGAATTCCGTGCCGGCAAGGACAAGGCGTTCAACGCACTCGTCGGTCAGGTGATGAAAGCCAGCAAGGGGAAGGCCAACCCGCAACAGGTCAATGACCTGCTGCGCAAACGTCTGGTGGGCTAAGCCCACCCCCCTTCGCCCCCCTCGCCATGAAAGTTAGACAACGCCGTAGGTCTCGCGATAGCGGCGCACGGCGACGAGGTTCTGTTCGAGCGTCGGCTGGCCGGCCAGATAATCGATGACATCGGTAAGCCGCGCCACGGCGACCACCGGCAGTTGCAGGCTCTGCTCCACTTCCTGCACGGCGGACAGCGTTCCCGTGCCGCGTTCCTGGCGATCGATGGCGATGAGGACGCCGGCGGGAACCGCGCCCGCGGCGCGAATGATCTCCACCGACTCGCGCACCGAAGTGCCCGCCGAAATGACGTCATCGACGATCAGCACGCGGCCTTTGAGCGGCGCGCCGATCAGCGAGCCGCCTTCGCCGTGATCCTTGGCCTCCTTGCGGTTGAAGGCAAAGGGCAGGTTGCAGCCCTGGGCCGCCAACGCCATGGCCGTCGCGGCCACCAAGGGAATGCCCTTGTAGGCAGGGCCGAACAACATGTCGAATTCGATGCCGGCGGAAAGGATCGCCTGCGCATAGAAATCGGCCAATCGGCCCAGCGCGGCGCCGTCGTTGAACAGGCCGGCGTTGAAAAAATAGGGGGACAGTCGACCCGCCTTGGTCTTGAATTCGCCGAAACGCAGCACGCCCCGGTCGCAGGCGAAGGCGATGAACTCTTGGCTAGAATCGGCATTGCTCATAATGAGAACAATTCTACATGCTCAGAATCATCACGCTGAATTTGAATGGAATCCGCTCCGCGACGAAAAAGGGCTGGCTCGACTGGCTGGCCGCGCAGGATGCCGATATCGTCTGCGTCCAGGAAGTCCGGGCGCAAGCCTCTGACCTGACGGATGAAATGCGCAGCGTCGCCGGGCTGACCGGCTACTTTCATTACGCCGAGAAAAAAGGCTACAGCGGTGTCGGCATTTACGCGAAAACCGCGCCGGAACGCGTGGTCGAGGGAATCGGCGTTGCCGAGTTTGATGCCGAAGGCCGCTATCTGCGCGCCGACTGGCCGGGGTTGTCGGTCATCTCGCTCTATCTGCCCTCCGGATCGTCATCGCCGGAACGGCAGGCCGCCAAGTTTCGCTTCATGGAGGCTTTCTCCCCCCATCTCGCGGCCCTGAAGCGCGAGGCGGCAGACGCCGCCAGGGAAATCGTGCTCTGTGGCGACTGGAACATCGCCCCGACCGAAAAAGACCTGAAAAACTGGCAATCGAATCAGAAGAATTCCGGGTTTTTGCCGGAGGAGCGCGCCTGGATCACCAACGTGACCGGCGCGCTGGGATGGGTGGATGCCTTTCGCCGACTGCATCCGAAAGCGGAAGGCGAGGCTTACACCTGGTGGTCGAACCGCGGGCAGGCCTGGGCAAACAACGTCGGGTGGCGCATCGATTATCAGCTCGCATCTCCGGAACTTGCCGCGAGGACGCGCGCGGCACGGGTATTCAAGGACGCGCGCTTTTCAGATCATGCACCGCTGATAATCGATTACGCATGGCCCTGAATCCTGCTAACCTTAAGGGCGTGGAGTAATCCTGAGTCGCAACCCCGTGTCACATTGACGTTTCATCGAAGGAGCTGAAAATGACCGAAACAACCGATGTCAGCAAGGAAAAACTGATCACCGATTTCAAGGTGGTTGTCGCCGATGCCGAGGAATTGTTGCGCGCCACCGCCAATCAGGCCGGAGACAAGGCTGCGGATCTGCGTGCCAGGATCCAGAGTCGGCTAACCGATGCGAAGATCAAGCTCGCGGATGCCGAGGCGGCCATCGTCGAACGCGCCAAGCTGGTTGGCCGCGCCACCGATGATTATGTGCATGACAACCCCTGGCGCTCCGTCGGTGTGGCAGCCGGGATTGGCCTCGTCATCGGATTGTTGATCGGCCGACGTTGAGCGCGTCCCGGACCCTGTTCCGGGCGCCGCGCCCTGCCATTCGATGAGCGACGCACCCGAAGGTCTGCTGGCTTCTCTGCGCGGCTTTGCGACGACCGCCGCCGGTCTGTTGCGCACGCGCCTCGAGCTGTTCAGGCTCGAAGTGCGGGAGGAGGCCGGGCGTATCGCTGGCCTGTATCTGTGGGGCTTTGCCGCCGTACTGTGTGCCGTGGTGGGCGTTGTATTTTTCGCCATTTTCGTCACGGTGCTGTTCTGGGACAGTCATCGGCTGCTCGTTCTCGGGATCTTTTCGTTGCTGTTTTTCGCCGTGGCGGGCGTTGCCGTTGCTGCGGCGTTGCGGCTGTCGCGGCAGGGCTCGCGGATGTTTTCCGCCAGCCTGGCCGAGTTGCAGCGTGACGAGGCCGCGCTGGATACCTCGTTAACCCCCGCCCGGAATCAGGGCCAGGACACGCGGCCATAAGCATGTTCCACATGTTTCCATTCGCCCTGAAACCGGTCGAACTGGCGCTGGAAAAACAGCGTCTGGAATTTGCGGCGGCGTCCCAGCGTGAAGCGCTGGCGCGGCACGTTGCCGGCCTGACACCCCTGTTTGATGCGGCCGACCAGGTCGGCGCCGGCCTGCGCTGGACGCGGCACCACCCGGAAGTGCTGGCGGGCGCTGTCCTTCTCCTGGCGGCAGCCAGGCCTGGCGTCCGCAGTTTCATCTGGCGCTGGACGCGGCGCGGTTTCGTTGCCTGGCGTTTGTGGCGGAACGGCAATCGCTGGCTGAATCAGCCACATCGTGTTTGATGAACCCGAATAGCCGCGAGGCCGTTCGGGAGACCTCCCGCCAGCATCGCGATGATTCCGCCGGTCAGCAGGGCGCGTAATTCCGACTCCATTTGATTTTGTGCAGTGCAATTAGATTATTCTTATTTTCTCGTTGCCTGACGCTTCGGTAACATACGGGCCGGTTTGTTGGTATGGCTTGGGGGCTGCATCATGTCGCAACAGGTTCATTCGGTGTCTTCGGTGTCTTCGGTGCTTTATGTACGCTTGCCGGTCTGGAAAATCTGGCCGGGCGGCGTCGTTTACGTGGCTGATTACATCCACAAGCAGCGGCCCGCCATTCGCCAGGAAATTCTTGATCTGGCGGTCATTCCGCCCAGGCAGCGCAAGGCGGCGCTGGCTGAACGCTTGGCCGAGCTGAAACCCGAGGTGGTCGCCTTCTCCTGGCGCAACATGCAGACCTTCGGACCGCATCCGGAAAACGATGCGCTCGACGTGGTGATGAATTTCGATCACTCACCCAGCCCCTGGAAACGCGTCAAGGCAGCCTGGCAGGCCGTGGGCATCATCACCGACTACGCCATGCAGCGTGTCCGCAACTTCGGTTACCTGAAACTGGTACGCAAGCTGCTGCCGCAGTCGCGGCTGGTGGTCGGCGGTACCGCCGTGTCGATCTTCGGCAAATATATTGCCGCGCGCTGCCCCACGGATACGGTCGTGGTAGTCGGCGAGGGCGAGGACGCCATGATCTCCATCGTCGACGGCTTCACGGCCCCGGCGGGCAACTACTACCATAAGGATGCGACCGGGCAGGTCCACCACCATCCGGCGGAAGAAACCTTCGACCTGCCAAGCCTGACGGCCATCGACTTCCCCTACATCGATTCGATCTTCCCGGCTTTCCGCGAGTATGTCGGCTCGGGCAAGGAAGCTATCGGCGTACACACCAAGCGCGGCTGCCCCTTCCAGTGCAATTTCTGCCTGTACAACAAGATCGAGGGCGCGCATCAGCGTTACCGCGACCCGGTCGAGGTGGCGAAGGAAGTCGAGACGCTCAGCACGGTTTATGGCGTCACGCACATCTGGTTCACCGATGCCCAGTTTTGTTCGACCCGCCGCAGCATGGCCCATGTCGAGGCCATTCTCGACGAAATGCTGGCGCGCAATGTCAAGGTGCGCTGGACCGGCTATCTGCGCCTGAATTACCTGACCGCCGGGATTGCCAAAAAGATGGTGGCGAGCGGCTTGGAGAGCATCGACCTGTCATTCACCGGCTCGCAGGACATGATCGACAGCCTGACGCTCGGCTATGCGCTCGACCAGCAGATGGCGGCGTTCCGCCTCTTTCAGGACGCCGGCATGACCGATCAGATGATCAAGCTCTACCTGCCGTTGAATGCCCCCGACGAGTCCCCCGAAACGCTGTTTGCCACCATTGATCGCATCGACGAGCTCTATGAAATGTTCGGCCGCGACAAGGTGCTGCCCTTCATCTTCTTCGTCGGCGTGCAGCCCAACACGCCCATTGAAAAGAAACTGATTGCCGCCGGCTACCTGCCGAAGGGCTACGATCCGCTGACCCTCAATCCCTTCCTCATCAAGAAGCTGCTTTACAACCCGCAGCCGCTCGGCCGGCAGATCGGCCGCGCCTATCTGGAAGCGCTGGAATATTCGAGCAAGATGGACGATACCCAGGGCGAATATATCGGCCGCGCCACGCTCGAAATTCTCGCCCGCGAACTCGGCAGACAGCAATCGCCGTCCCGCCAGCGCCGACTTTTTCCGATTCTGCCCGAGGCCGACACGCCGACGGCGCGGTCAGAGGCCTAAGCACACATACTTGATTTCGAGGTACTCCTCGATGCCGTGCCGCGAGCCCTCGCGGCCGAGGCCGGATTGCTTGACGCCGCCAAACGGCGCGACCTCGTTGGCGATCAGGCCGACATTCACCCCGACCATGCCGTATTCGAGCGCTTCGGCGACGCGCCAGACGCGCGACAGATCGCGGGCATAGAAGTAGCTGGCCAGCCCGTATTCGGTCGCGTTGGCCAGGGCGATGGCTTCGGCTTCGTCATGGAACTTGAACAGTGGCGCCACCGGCCCGAAGGTTTCCTCGCGCGCGCAGAGCATCGAAGGCAGCACGTCGGCCAGCACCGTCGGCTCGAAGAAGGTGCCGCCCTGGGCGTGGCGCTTGCCACCGACCAGCACGCGGGCGCCCTGGGCCACCGCATCGGCGATGTGCGCCTCGACCTTCGCCAGCGCCGCTGTGTCGATCAGCGGGCCTTGCGTCACGCCCGCCTCGGTGCCGACGCCCACCTTGAGCGCCAGCACCGCTTCGGCAAGTTTTTGCGCGAAGCTTTCGTAGATTCCCGCCTGCACCAGCAGACGGTTGGCGCACACGCAGGTCTGGCCGGCGTTGCGGTATTTGCTCGCCATCGCGCCCGCCACGGCGGCGTCGACATCGGCATCATCAAACACAATGAAGGGCGCGTTGCCGCCAAGTTCGAGCGAGAGCTTCTTGAGCGTCGGCGCGCATTGCGCCATCAACAAACGGCCCACCTCGGTCGACCCAGTAAAGGAAAGCTTGCGCACAATCGGGTTGCCGGTCAGTTCGCCGCCGATCAGGGGCGCGGACGCCGCCGAGCCGGTGATCATGTTGAACACCCCCGCCGGGAAACCGGCGCGCTCGGCCAGCACCGCCAGCGCCAGCGCGGTCAACGGGGTCTGCTCGGCGGGTTTCACCACCACCGGACAACCGGCCGCCAGGGCCGGCGCGACCTTGCGCGTGATCATCGCCGCCGGGAAGTTCCATGGCGTGATGGCCGCGCAAACGCCGATCGGCTGCTTCAAGACAATCAGGCGCTGGTTCGCCACCGTGGCGGGAATCACCTCGCCATAGGTGCGCTTGGCCTCCTCGGCGAACCACTCGACGAAGGTGGCGGCGTAGAGTGCCTCGCCGCGCGCCTCGGCAAGCGGCTTGCCCTGCTCGGAGGTCATCAAGAGCGCCAGGTCGTCGGCGTTGGCGACGATCTGGTCATGCCAGTTGCGCAAAATCGCGCCGCGCTGCTTGGCGGTGAGTGCCCGCCAGGCCGGCCAGGCGGCATTCGCCGCATCAATGGCGCGACGCGTTTCCGCCGCTCCCATGTCGGGTACGCTGGCCAGAGTTGCGCCGGTGGCCGGATTGGTGACGGTAACGCTGGCGCCGCTGTCGGCAGCCGTCCAGGCGCCGGCGATGAACGCCTGGTTGCGAAGCAGTTGGGGATCGCGCAATTGCATGAGTTTTGCTCCTTTTATTCCGGGTCGGCAACGAGTCTACCGGAATAGGATTGGGCAATGCTTCGCTTACTCGTTCTCACCGTTTTGGCGCTGGCTGGTTGCGGCCACCTGGGCGCTCCGCCAGCGCCGCCGCCCTCGGCGATCGCCCGCCCGCCAGCCAACGCGCGGGCGCACGATGTCGTGATGTTCGCCTTGGGGCTGGTCGACACCGGCTATCGCTTCGGCGGCAAGAATCCAGAAGCCGGGCTCGATTGCAGCGGCATGGTCAATTATGTCTTCCAGAACGCCGCCAACCTGCGTCTGGCCGGTTCCGCTGCCGACATGGCCAAGCTGGGACGGCAGGTGAATGGCGGCGGCCTGCGCCCGGGCGACCTGGTGTTTTTCAACACCCGCAACCGCCCGCGCTCGCACGTCGGCATTTACATCGGCGACAACCGCTTCGTGCACGCCCCCAACAGCAACGGCAAGGTGCGCACCGAAAGCCTGACCCACGGCTGGTTTGCAACACGCTTCGAGGAAGCGCGCACTTACTTCGATTAATGAGTCGGTCGAAACCTGCTTGAACGTTCGCCCTGAGCCTGTCGAAGGGCGCGCAGGGCTTCGACAGGCTCAGCCCGAACGGTGGTTTCAAGTTCACTGATGCCGACTCAATAAAGCGCGCTACATCAGCACGATATCGTATTGCTCATGGTTGTAGCTGGGTTCGGCCTGCAGCGAGATGGGGCGGCTGATGAAGTCGGACAGCATCGCCACCGACTGCGATTCTTCATCGAGAAATAGATCGATGACGGCCGGGGCGGCGAGCACGCGCATTTCGCGCGCGGAGAACTGGCGCGCCTCGCGCAGCAGTTCGCGGAGGATCTCGTAAGCGACGGTCTGGGCGGTCTTGACGATGCCGCGACCGCCGCAGGTCGGACAGGGCTCGCAGAGAATCTGCGCCAGCGATTCGCGCGTGCGCTTCCTGGTCAGCTCGACCAGGCCGAGCTGGGTGAAACCATTCACGGTGATGCGCGTGTGATCGCGGGAAAGCGCCTTGTCGAGTTCCACCAGCACGGCGGAGCGGTGGTCGGGCGATTCCATGTCGATGAAGTCGACAATGATGATGCCGCCGAGGTTACGCAGGCGCAACTGGCGGGCGATGGTTTGCGCCGCTTCGAGATTGGTCTTGAAAATCGTGTCGTCGAAGTTGCGCGCGCCGACAAAAGCGCCGGTATTCACGTCGATGGTGGTCAGCGCCTCGGTCTGGTCGATGATGAGATAACCGCCGGACTTGAGGTCGACGCGCCGCCCCAGCGCCTTCTGGATTTCGTCCTCGGCGGCGTAAAGATCGAACAACGGCCGCTCGCCGGTGTAATGGGTCAGGAGCGGCGCCAGTTGCGGCATGTATTCGTTGGCGAAGGTGGCAAGCTTCTGGAAATTCTCGCGCGAGTCGACGGCGATGCGGGTGGTTTCGGACCCGGCCAGATCGCGCAGCACCCGCTGGGAGAGCGTCAGGTCGTGGTGCAGCACAGCCGGCGCCGTCCCGCCGGCCCCCCCCCGGTGACGAATTTCCTGCCACAGGCGGCGCAGATAGGCGATGTCGGCGGCCAGTTCCGCATCGCTGGCGTTCTCGGCCATGGTGCGCACGATGAAGCCGCCGGTTTCATCGGCGGGCAGCAAGCGGGCAATCCGTTCGCGCAACTGCTCGCGGCGGCCGGCGCCGGTGCCGGCGCCATCGTCGATTTTCTGCGAGATGCCGATATGCTTTTCCTGCGGCAGATAGACGAGCAGGCGGCCGGCCAGCGAAATCTGCGTCGTCAGGCGCGCGCCCTTGGTGCCGATGGGGTCCTTGAGCGCCTGCACCATCAGCGTTTCGCCCGCCACGATCAGCCGCTCGATGGGATGCGGCCCGGCGCCTTGCCGCTCGCCGTTTTTGCCGCCCCAGATGTCGGCGACGTGGAGGAAAGCCGTGCGTTCCAGCCCGACCTCGATAAAGGCCGATTGCATGCCCGGCAACACGCGCACCACGCGCCCCAGATAAATGTTGCCGACGATGCCGCGCCCGCCAATCCGCTCGACATGCAGCTCCTGCACGGCGCCCTGTTGTATCAGCGCGACGCGGGTTTCCTGCGGGGTGAAGTTGATGAGAAACTCTTCGCTCATACCGGATAGCCGAATTCGCGCAGCAACAGCGCGGTTTCGCACAGCGGCAGGCCGACGATGCCCGAATGGCTGCCGCGAATTTCCTCGATGAACAGCGCGGCGAAGCCCTGGATACCGTAGGCGCCGGCCTTGTCGCGCGGTTCGCCACTGGCGACATAACGCTGGATTTCGGCGGCCGTCAGCGCGCGGAAACGCACTTCGTTGACCGACAGCCGTTGTTCGATGCGCCCGTCGTGCGCCATGGCGATGGCGGTCAGCACGCGGTGAGCGCGACCGGACAGACGGCCGAGAATCGTCGCCGCGTCGGCATCGTCCGCCGGTTTGCCGATGATTTCGCCAGCGACGTCGAGCGTGGTGTCGGCGGCCAGCACCGGGAAAATCGGCAGCCGCCGCGATTGCAGCAGCGCGATGCCGTGGCGCGCCTTGGCCGCGGCCACGCGCAACGCATAAACATCCGGCGCCTCGCCGGCCAGCGGATCCTCGCAGGTGGCGGTGTCAACGCGGCTGCCGCCGCGAAACAGCAACAGCTCGAAACGCACGCCGATCTGGGCCAATAGCTCGCGCCGCCGCGGGCTTTGCGAAGCCAGGTAGATGCGGGGTTCGAGCATGGTCATGAATGCTTATAGCTGTCTAGTCGCGATGATAAGGATGCCCCTTTTGCAGGCTGTGGGCGCGATACAGTGCCTCGGCCAGCACGACGCGGGCGAGGCCGTGCGGGAGAGTCAGCGCGGACAGGCGCAGGCGCTCGTGGGCGCTGGCTTTCAACGCCGGGTCGAGTCCGTCGGGGCCGCCGATGAGCAGGGCGATGTCGTCGCCCTGGCCCTGCCAGGTTGCCAGACGTTTGGCGAGTGCCTGGGTGTCGAGCGCTTCGCCGCGTTCGTCGAGGGCGATGCGGCGGCAGCGCGGCGGCAATGCCGCTTCGATGCGTTTCGCCTCGGCGGCCATCAGCGCCTCGACCGGCTTGCCCGTGGTGCGTGGCTCGGGCTTGATCTCGATGAGTTCCAGCGGCAGTTCGCGGGGCATGCGTTTGGCGTATTCGGCGAAACCGGCGTTCATCCAGTCGGGCAGGCGGGTACCGACGGCGACCACGAGCAGTCTCACTTTTCTGGCGGTGCGACCTTGCCGGGCGCCGCGCGCTTGGGCTGTATTTTCCACAGCGACTCAAGATCGTAGTGCAGCCGCACATTGGGCTGCATGACATGGACGACGATGTCGCCCAGATCGACCAGCACCCATTCGCCGCTCTCCTCGCCCTCGATGCCGATCACCTCGCCGCCAGCTTCCTTGACCTTGTCATGGACGTTCCTGGCCAGCGCCTTGACCTGCCGCGTCGAATCGGCGCTGGCGATGATGATGCGGTCGAACAGCGCAGTGAGCTTTTTGGTGTTGATGACCTCGATGTCGCGGCCTTTGATGTCTTCCAGTGCCTTGACGGCGATTTTTTGTAGTTTGAGGGTGTCCATGTCAGTGACCATAAAGGGAATGTTGATGAATATAGTCGAGAACGGCCGGCGGCAGCAATGGCACTAGCGCTGCATCCGGCGCGTGCGCGGCGATCAGGCCGCGCACCTCGGTGGCGGAAACCGTGCCGGCGACGAGTTCAAACGTGTAAATCCCGCCTGCCGACGTATTCGAAAAGTCGGCGCTGGCAAGACGGCGTGACTCGAACTCCCCAGCCAGCGGAGGGGTGAAATCGACGAGCGGAAAGCCCGGCCGGGTGGCCACGGCGATATGCGCGAGATCGAATATCTCCCGCCAGCGATACCAGCCAGGCAGCCCGAGAAAGGCGTCCGCGCCCATCAAGAGCACCAGCGGGCGGGTTGGGCCGTATTGCCGACGCAGGCGTTCGAGGGTGGGAACGGTATAACTGGCGGCTGTGTTGTTGACTTCACTGGCATCCAGTTGAAAGCGCGGTTCGCTGGCGATGGCAGCCTGCACCAGGCCTAAGCGGTCGGCTGGCGCGACCCGTGGCGCGGCGCGATGCGGCGGTTGTCCGGCGGGAATCCACAGCACTGCTCCGAGACCCAGCCGGTCGAGCGCGGCGTGCGCCAGGGCGAGGTGGGCGTTATGCACCGGGTTGAAGGTGCCGCCAAGAATACCTATGGGGGGACTTGGTTCCTCAGGCACTCTCGTTAATTTCACCCGGGCGCGGATGAAAGATGTCGCGGTAGCTGATGTAGATGCTGGCGGTGAGCACCGGCGCAACGAGGAAGACCAGCAGCATGCGCATGGCGATAAAGGCGACGCTGGTTGCCGCGCCGGCGATCTGGCTGACGAGGATCAACAAGAGCCCGGGGACGACGCCGGCGACGACGACCGCGGCGAACGTGAACATGACAAACGCACGCCAGTTGCGCCAACTGGCGACGATGCTGAAAAACATCGATTTGAGCGGGCTGACGCGATCCCAGCCGGTGAGGAAGGGCGCAAACCAGAAGGCGATGATCAGTGGAGTGGCCAGCAGCATCAGGCGCAGCAGGGCGCCCAGCACGTCGGCATCCTTTGTGGCGGTGGCCGCCGCCCCGGCGCCCACCGCCGCCGTCCCCGCCACCCCGGCCACCTCCGGGGGCAGACTCGCCGCGTGTTCCAGACTGGAAAACGGATCGACGCCATTGCCCAGCACCGAGTTCAGCCACACCAGGATCAACGCTCCGATGAGTTGCAGCAGTCCCAGGCGCAGCATGGCGAGGCCATTGCCCTCCCTGCCGATCAGGCCGCGCAGCAGGGTGGCTTTCCCGGGCGCGAGTCCCTCATCGACCAGCCGGCAACCATTGGCGACGATCAGCGTGAGGGCGGGCAGCGCCAGCGGCAGGAGGATCGGGCCGATGCCCGGCAACAATACCGCCACGCCCTGCACCAGCAGCAGATAGAGCAGCGTCAGCGCGGTGATCAACGGGGGATTGCGCCGAAACAGCCGGAAGCCCTCAAGCAACCAATACGTCCCGCGCGCGGCGGGCAAGCGGCGCGCCTGCATGGTGCCGCGTCAGAAGCTGCGAATGACCCACATCGGCACGGACAGCGACTTGTCGCCGAGATCTTGGCGCACGAAGCCGCCATCGCCTTTGGGGTCGATCAGGTAATAGGGCGTACCGTGTGGCGGCGTTACCTTGATCATGTAGAGCTTGCCGCCCATGCGAAATTCCTCGACCCGATCTTCGCCGCGCTTGATGATGGTGACCTGCGGTTCGAGGGCAGAGTCAATCAGGCCCGGCGGCGGGGGCGGCGGTTCGGGCAGGGGTTGCAGGTCGGCGGGGCGGGTCTGCGCAACAGCCGAAAGGGCAGTGGCACACAGCAGGGCAAGCAGGGAGAGGCGAAATGAGTGGGGGCGCATGGCAGGGACTCGGGATGACAGGGCTATTTTAGCTATAAATTCAGTAACAGATCGTGTTCGATCGGCAGATGGTCGAAACCGCGCGTTTCGTAGTGCTTGAAAATGGCGGCAACAATCGCGGCGGGTTCGTCGATGATCTGGATCAGATCCATGTCTTCCGCGGCGATCATGCCTTGCGTGACCAGGCTGTCGCGGAACCAGTCCAGCATGCCGTTCCAGAAGCCGTCGCCGACGAGGATCAGCGGTATCTTCGGCGTCTTGCCGGTCTGGATCAGCGTCAGCGCTTCCAGCAGTTCATCCAGCGTGCCGAAGCCGCCGGGCATCACCACATAGGCGGCGGCGAAGCGCACGAACATGTATTTGCGCGCGAAAAAGTGCCGGAAGCTCTGGGAAATATCCTGGTAGGGATTGGCTTTCTGCTCCATCGGCAACTGGATGTTGAGGCCGATGCTCGGGCTTTTTCCCAAGTAGGCGCCCTTGTTGGCCGCTTCCATGACGCCGGGGCCGCCACCGGAGATCACCGAAAAGCCGGAATCGGAGAGCGAGCGGGCGATTTGCTCGGTGAGCTGGTAGTAGGGAGAATCCGGCTTGACGCGGGCGCTGCCGAAGATCGACACCGCCGGGCGCACACCCGCCAGCCGCTCGGTCGCCTCGACGAACTCTGACATAATGCCAAACACCCGCCACGCCTCGCGCGCCGAGGAGGCCGGCGCCGCCAGCCGGGGATCGGCGATTTTCGGCAACTTATCCTTCGCACTCATCTCATGCTCCTGCTCGTTGACGGTTCGTCCTATCTTTACCGCGCCTTCCATGCCATGCCCGACCTGCGCAACCGCGTCAACGCGCCGACCGGCGCGGTTTATGGCGTCTTGAGCATGCTGCGGCGACTGGCTGCAGATTACCCCGAGGCTGGCAAACGTGCCATCGTTTTCGATGCCAAGGGCAAGACCTTCCGCGACGATTGGTTTCCTGACTACAAGGCGCACCGGCCGCCGATGCCGGACGATCTGGCGGCGCAAATCGCCCCGCTTCACGCATGCATTCGCGCGCTGGGCTGGCCGCTCTTGTGCATCGAAGGCGTCGAAGCCGACGACGTGATCGGCACGCTCGCCACGCGGGCCGCGGCGCGCGGCGAGGATTGCGTGATTTCGACCGGCGACAAGGACCTCACCCAACTGGTGAATGAGCACGTCACGCTGGTCAACACCATGAGCAACGAAACGCTCGACGTGGCGGGCGTGGCCGCCAAGTTTGGCGTCGCGCCGGAACGCATCGTCGACTACCTTGCGCTGGTCGGCGACACGGTCGATAACATCCCCGGCGTCGCCAAGGTCGGCCCCAAGACCGCCGTCAAATGGCTGACGCAATATGGCTCGCTCGACGGCGTGGTGGAACATGCGGGCGAGATCGGCGGCGTGGCCGGAGAAAATCTGAAGAAGCATCTCGACTTCCTGCCGCTGGGTAAAAAGCTGGTGACCGTCGCCTGCGATCTGCAACTGCCGGCTGTCGAACTTGCTCAACAAGCGCCCGACAAGGAAAAACTCGCCGCGCTCTACGCCGAACTCGAATTCAAGACCTGGTTGCGCGAGCTGGACGGAGAAATCGCCCAAAAGGGCGCCGTCCCGCCAGCGCCGACTTTTGATACGGTTGATCCCGACCGCTCCGCTTACGAATGCATCCTCACGCCGGAGCAACTCGCCGACTGGCTGCAACGCCTCGACACCGCCGAACTGGTCGCGCTCGACACCGAAACCACCGCGCTCGACCCCATGCAGGCGCGGCTCGTCGGCCTCTCGTTTTGCATCGAACCTGGTCAGGCCGCCTACCTGCCGCTCGCCCATCACTACGCCGGCGCGCCCGAACAACTGCCCTGCGACGCGACGCTCGCGCAACTCAAACCCTGGCTCGAATCGACGCGGCACGGCAAGGTTGGCCAGCATCTCAAATACGACCGCCACGTCTTCGCCAATCACGGCATTGCACTCAAAGGGATCGTCGACGACACCCTGCTCGAATCCTATGTGCTGGAATCCGACCAGTCGCACGATCTGGGCGCGCTCGCCGCGCGTCACTGCGGCCTGAAGACGATCAGCTACGACGATGTCACTGGCAAGGGCGCGAATCGCATCTCCTTCACGCAGGTGGACATCGAGCGCGCCGCTACCTACGCCGCCGAGGATGCCGATGTGACCTTGCGCGTGCATCGGGCGCTGGCGCCGCGACTGGCGGCGGAGGAGAGGCTGGCAGCGCTCTACCGCGACATCGAGTTGCCGGTGGCGGAAATCCTCTTCCGCATGGAGCGCGCCGGCATCCTGATCGACAGCGTCGCGCTTGCCCAGCAGAGCGTCGCCCTCGGCCGCCGTCTCATGGAGATCGAGGCGACGGCGCATCAGCTCGCCGGCCAGCCCTTCAACCTCAACTCGCCCAAACAGCTTGCGGAAATTCTCTTCACGCAACAATGCCTGCCGGTGGTGAAAAAAACGCCGTCGGGCACGCCCTCCACCGACGAAGAGGTGCTGGCGAAGCTCGCCGAAGATTACCCGTTGCCCAAATGCCTGCTCGAACATCGCACGCTGGCCAAGCTCAAGGGCACCTACACCGACAAGCTGCCGAAGATGGTCAATCCCGCCACCGGCCGCGTCCATACCAGCTATTCGCAAGCCGTCGCGGTCACCGGACGGCTCGCATCTAGCGATCCCAACCTGCAGAACATTCCCATCCGCACACCCGAAGGCCGCCGCATCCGCGCCGCCTTTGTCGCTCCGGCCGGGTGCCGTCTCGTCAGCGCCGACTATTCGCAGATCGAGTTGCGCATCATGGCGCATCTCTCCAACGACGCCGGCCTGCTCGACGCCTTCGCGCGCGGCGAGGATGTGCATCGCGCCACCGCCGCCGAGGTCTTCGGCATCACGCCCATCGAGGTCAGCAACGAACAGCGCCGCGCCGCCAAGGCCATCAACTTCGGCCTGATCTACGGCATGAGCGCCTTCGGCCTCGCCAAGCAGATCGATGTCGACCGCACCGCCGCCCAGACCTACATGGATCGCTACTTCGCCCGCTATCCCGGCGTCGCGCGCTACATGGAAGAGACACGCGGGTTTGCCCGCGAACACGGCTATGTCGAAACCGTCTTCGGCCGCCGCCTCTGGCTGCCCGAAATCCGCTCCAGCAACGTCGGCCGCCGCCAAGGCGCCGAACGCGCCGCGATCAACGCGCCGATGCAGGGCACGGCGGCCGACCTCATCAAGCTCGCCATGATCGCCGTGCAAGGCTGGCTCGATAAAGAGAAACTGCAGTCCCGCCTGATCCTGCAGGTGCATGATGAACTGGTGCTGGAAGTGCCCGACGACGAACTGACCACCGTCAAGGCAGCTTTGCCGCCGCTGATGTCCAATGTCGCCAGGCTTTCCGTGCCGCTGCTGGCGGAGCTGGGCAGCGGGGCGAACTGGGACGAGGCGCATTGATGCGAAAAGAAATAAAAGAAAAGCCCAAATACGCTGTCGTCGCAGCTGTGCAGCTGCCGAACGTGAGCGACATCGAGTTCGCGGCCTCGTTGGCCGAATTGCGCGACCTCGCAAGGACGCTGGGTTACACGATCTCCGCCACATTCACGCAAAAACGCTCCAGTTTCGACACGACAGCCTATCTGGGTACCGGCAAGCGGGAGGAGATACGCAGCTTCGTGGATAGCGAGTCCGCGCCCGTCATGTTCGAGAAAATGCCCCAGGCCGCTGCCGACCCTGATGCTGGCAGGATCGACGCCATTTTCGTCGATCATGAGATATCACCCTCGCAGGCGCGCAATCTCGAAAAAGAGCTTGGCTGTGAAGTGATGGACCGCACCATGGTCATCCTGGAGATTTTTCACCGCAATGCGAGCTCCCGCGCTGCCCGGGCACAGGTGGAAATCGCCCGTCTCGGCTACATGGCGCCGCGCCTGCGCGAGGCGGCCAAACTCGCCGGGCCACAAGGACGGCAGCGCAGCGGCGTCGGTGGTCGTGGTGCCGGCGAATCACATACCGAACTGGATAAACGCAAAATCCGCGACCGGATTGCCGAACTCCAGCAAGAAATCGCCGCGATGGACGTCGAACGCGAAACACAGCGCGCACGGCGGCAAGAGCGTCAGGGGCTCGCCAGCGTGGCGCTCGTCGGCTATACCAACGCGGGCAAATCCACTTTGATGCGCGCACTCACCGGCAGCGAAGTGCTGGTCGAAAACAAACTCTTCGCGACGCTCGACACCACCGTGCGCGCCCTCCAGCCCGAAAGCCGGCCGCGCGTGCTCGTCAGCGACACGGTCGGCTTCATCAAGAACCTGCCGCACGATCTCGTCGCCTCGTTCAAGTCAACGCTCGAAGAAGCGCTTGATGCAGCGCTGCTGCTCCACGTCATCGACGCAAGCGATCCCGGGTTCGAACGGCAGATCGAGGTCACCGACAAGGTGCTCGCCGAGATCGGTGCAGCGGACGTGCCACGCATCCGCGTATTCAACAAGATCGACCCGGTTGGCGACGCGGCGGCGCAAGCCGAACGCGCCGCCGCGCTGCGCGCCCGGTTCCCAGATTGCATTGTGATGAGCGCGCGCCGCGCTGGCGACATAGCGTTGCTGCACGAGGCGATCGTCGGTTTTTTCCAGCAGGGGCTTATCGAAGCCGAGCTTTTTCTGCCCTGGTCGGCACAGCAATCGCGCAACGAGATATTCGCGAACTGTCAGGTGCTGAATGAGCGCGCCGACGGCGCGGGCGCCTTCTTGCACGTCCGCGGCGAGCGCAAGACCATTCAGGGCCTGCACGAGCGGTTCGGCCAAATACAGCCTTAATTCATGATCCACCACCCCTTACCCGGACTCCCCAAATGAAAAGAACCGATCTCGAAAAGAACATGGCTCACAAGCTCGACAGCCGCCTGAAACTTGCCGGCACGCCCACGCGTTTCGCCGGAGGCGCGGTGCTTGATCGCAAGGAGCAACGCAAGCTGGACCAGGCGCAGGGCCTGATCCCCTTCGCCGTTAAATTGGATGCGCAACTGGCTGAAGAAATCCGGGCGCAGGCTGATGCCAGGCAGATGGGCCTGAATGAACTGGTCAGCGAGCTCCTGCGCAAGGGATTGACCGCTGGGGTTTGAGTGGTGATGCGCACTGGGCTGAGCGTCTCGAAGCGGCCAGCAGCGGAAATCCGATGCATCGGAAGATCGGTCATCTGAATGGCTGCTCCGTTCTGAAACCTGCCGGATGACCTACGCGAGCATTTCGGCCATTGCCGCCGGTGGCACCTCGTCCGACATCAGGCCAGAGTTGTAAGGAAAGCGGCTGCACAATGTGCAGCCGCTGCTTGCCTGTCAGATTTCAGTCTGCTCTGAAATCTCCAGTGCGTCATCGACCTCGATGCCGAGGTACCGGACAGTGCTTTCCAGCTTGGTATGGCCGAGCAGCAATTGAACGGCTCTCAGATTCTTGGTGCGTTTGTAGATCAGCGTCGCCTTGGTGCGTCGCATCGAATGCGTCCCGTAGGCGGATGTA
>JAUXWU010000179.1 GCA_030680085.1 Rhodocyclaceae bacterium
GCGCGGACATGACGCAACGCCAGCTTGCCATGGTCATCGACCTCAACAAGTGCATCGGCTGCCAGACCTGCACGCTGGCCTGCAAGTCGCAATGGACCGACCGCGGCGGACGCGAGTTCATGTACTGGAACCACGTCGAAACCAAGCCGGGCAAGGGCTACCCGCGCGACTGGCAGCAGGCCGGCGGCGGCTGGGAGAAGGACGGCGACAAACTCAAACCCGGCAAACTGCCGCGCCTGGCCGAGGACTACGGCATCCCCGCCGACTTCAGCTTCGACGCGACGCTGTTCCAACCAGGCGATCAGCCCTTGCGTCCGACCGAGCCCATGCAGTGGGGTCCGAACTGGGAGGAGGACCAGGGCGCCGGCGAATTCCCCAACGGCTACTTCTTCTACCTGCCGCGCCTGTGCAATCACTGCACCAAACCGGCCTGCCTCGCCGCCTGCCCGCGCCAGGCGATTTCCAAGCGCGATGAAGACGGCATCGTGCTGATCGACCAGGAACGCTGCCGCGGCTACCGCTACTGCGTCGCCGCCTGCCCCTACAAGAAGATCTATTTCAATCCGCTGGCCGGCCGCTCGGAGAAATGCATCTTCTGCTATCCGCGCGTCGAGAAGGGCATTCCGCAGGCCTGCGCCTACCAGTGCGTCGGCCGCGCGCGCCATGTCTCCTATCTCGACGACAAGGCCGGGGCGGCCTACCGGCTGGTGCATGAATGGAAGGTCGCGCTGCCGCTGCACCCCGAGCACGGCACCCAGCCCAACGTCTATTACGTGCCGCCGCTGTCCACCGCCACCTTCGACGCCGAGGGCAAGCCCACCGGCGTGCCGCGTATTCCCGACGACTATCTGGTGTCGCTGTTCGGGCCCGGCGTGAAGCCGGCGCTGGCCGTGCTGGAGCGCGAGATCGCGCGCAAGGAGAAGGGCGAAGCCTCCGAACTGATGGATCTGCTGATCGCCTACCGTCACGGCGACATGTTCCGTCTCGACCGGCTCGGGGAGAAGCAGCCATGAGGCGGCTTGCGCTTGTCCTTCTGGCGCTGCTGCCCGCGCTCGCGATGGCGCAGGCAGAGATTCGCATCGGCCGGACCGCCGTCGCCGTTGGCGCGGATCCCGACCACCCGGCCTGGGACGCCGCCCCGGCCAGCGTCATCAAGCTCGAAACCGCCTTCCCCGGCCACCCGTCGATTGTCGGCACGGCCGTGACGCAAGGCGCCGAGATCCGAGCGCTCGCCACGCCCGCCGGGCTGGCAATCCGCCTCGAATGGGACGACCCGGTGGCCGACACGCAGAAAACTCCGGATCGTTTCGCCGACGGCATCGCCATCCAGTTCCCCCGCGACGGCAAGACGGACACGATGCCCTACATGGGCGGCGCCGGTCGGCACGTCAATATCTGGTACTGGAGCGCGGCGCGAAATGCCAGCGGAGATGCGGCGGAAAACCTCTGGGCCGACGGCTTCGGCACGCTCACGCGCATGCCGACGCAGGACGTCAAGGCCCGCGGCCGGCATGCCGACGGCAAGTGGCGGGTGGTATTTTTCCGCGCCTTGCGTTCGTCCGGGCCAGGAGCAGTCAAACTACGCGCCGCGCCCGGCGGCAGCCAGCCGCTGGCCTTCGCCGTCTGGGACGGCGCCAACGATGAGCGCGACGGTTTCAAGGCCGTGACCATGCAGTGGCAGTCGCTGCGCTGGGAGAAGTGAACAATCTCGGTTCATGGCACAGGGGTGGACTTGGCGACCATGCAAGTCAGGCCGGCTGCCGTTTGATGCATTCGAGATAAGCGGCGCCATCCAGCGGCTGCCGGTTGCGCTCTGCGCGCCACAGCGTTTCGCCGAGACATTCGAGGATGTCGTGCAGCGCGGCGTGCGGATCGCCGTGCCGCGAGCGCCGACTTTCAAAAGCGGCGCGGATGCCCGGCGGCTGGTCGATGGAAAGCTGCTCCGCGATGGCGAGGTGCAGCGACAGGTGCAGGAAGGGATTGGTGGCGCCATCTTCCGGCGTCCATTCGCGCGTCAATGCGTCCGCGCTTTCGAGCAGTGCGTGATATTCCGGGTGTAGCGCAACGATATCGGCGGCAATGATTTCGAGCGACGTTGCCGGCAGCGCCGCGCGCCGTTTCCGCCAGGCCTCGATCAGAAAGCGGCGTGCCTGGTCACGGCTGGGGTTGAACATTGGTTTTCTCCTTGTAGCCGCACAGGTCGCGGATAACGCAGCGCCAGCATTCGGGCTTCCGCGCCTTGCAGACGTAACGGCCGTGCAGGATCAGCCAGTGATGGGCATGCAATCGATATTCGGCAGGCACGGCCCTGATTAGTTTTTTCTCGACCGCGACGACATCCTTGCCCGGCGCGAGTCCAGTGCGATTGGCCAACCGGAAGATGTGCGTGTCGACGGCAATCACCGGTTCATGAAAAACGCTGTTGAGGATGACATTCGCCGTTTTGCGACCGACGCCCGGCAGGGCTTCGAGCGCGGCGCGGTCGTGGGGGACTGCGCCGCCGTGCCGTTCGATGAGCAGGCGTGCCGTGGCGACGACATTTTTCGCCTTGGTCTTGTAGATGCCGATGGTCTTGATGTAGTCGGCAAGTGTCTCTTCATCCAGCGTGGCGATGGCCTGGGGGGTCGGCGCATCGCGGAAGAGGGCGCGGGTGGCGAGATTTACGCTTTTGTCCGTCGCCTGTGCCGAAAGGATGACCGCAACGAGCAACTGGAACGGCGTGGCGTATTCAAGCTCGGTTTTGGGGGCCGGGTCGATCTCCGCAAGGCGACGGAACAGTTCGTTGCGCAGGGCGAGTTTCATGCGCTCGCTTCATGGACCGGCTGGTGCGTCAGCAGCCGCGTCTTGGCGCGCTCATTGGCGCGATGATCCAGCCAGTTGCGGCCGGCGATCATCAGGCCGAGCACGAAGAAGGCGCCGGGCGGCAGGATCATGATGAGAAAACCGGGATAGTCGGCGGGCAGGATCTGCCAGTGGTTCGCGCCGGGAATGATCATCTCGATGCCGGCAAACAGCGTGCCCTGGCCAATGATTTCGCGGATGGCGCCGAGCAGGCCGATGACCCAGACGAAGCCGACGCCCATCACCACGCCGTCGTAGGTGGACAGGCCGACCGGGTTTTTGGCGGCAAAGGCCTCGACGCGCGCCAGCACGATGCAGTTGGTGACGATCAGCGGGATGAAGATGCCGAGCACCAGGTACAGGTCATGGAGGAAGGCATTGAAGGCGAGGTCGACAACGGTGACCAGCGCCGCGATGATCAGCACGAAAATGGGGATGCGGATTTCATAGGGGATGAGGCCGCGCAAGAGCGCCACGGAAAAGTTGGCCAGGCCCATGACGAGGATGGTGGCGAGGCCCAGGCTGACCGCATTCACCAGCGAGGTGCTGACAGCGAGCAGCGGACACAGGCCGAGCAGTTGCGCGAGGATGGCGTTCTGTTTCCACAGGCCGTTTCGGGTGATGTCGCGGTAGGGGGTCATGGTGTTTTTTCCTCGTAGCGGCTGTCGGCGGGCAAGGTGTAGAGCGCATCGGCACGTTCTAGC
>JAUXWU010000202.1 GCA_030680085.1 Rhodocyclaceae bacterium
CGGCTGACGAGTTTCGCCAAATACTGTCGGAGTCGCCGCCAGTTCGCGTGTCGTTTCCCGACTGCTGGCCGCGCGCAACTGTCGGACCTTCGCTACTCGCTCGGCCACCGCGGGCATGGCCTTGAGTTCGGCCGCCGGACAATCGACCAGCCAGAGACACCAGCGCGGTATGCGGTTGATGAATTCGTCGGCGCCGATGAACGGACGAATCCATTTAGCGGCTTGCGGCTCGATGTGCAGCAGTTCGCGCTTCTCGTTGTCGGTCAGCAGCAGATTGCCACCGTCGTTGGGCATGCTGCCGAAGACGATGGGCGGCACGTTCGATATTGGCTGGCGGCGCGAGGGCAGAATGGTTTCGGCGGCATCGACGAGATATGGATTGATGCTCGCCGCCTTCACCTCGTGCGGTGCGCCGTCGACCGTTTCGTATTCGAAAAGTCGGCGCTGGCGAGACGGCGTGGTGCCGAAGCCGACGATCACGCAATGCACGGCCGCCTTGCCCGGCGCTTCGTTCTGCCACTTGAAGGTGCGGTGGGCGAACTGGATGTGGATGCCCTGATTCAGTAGCCAGCCCCAGAGCACGCCAACCTGCTCGCCCTGCGCGATGCTGTTGGTCGAGACGAAGGCGCAGCGCACGGCGCGGCGTGACTTGACTTCGACCTCGGCGGCATCGAGAAACATGTCATGCATTACCTTTTCGCCCTTGCCGAAGCGCACGTCCTTGAACTTCTTCCTGCCCGGCGCGGCGCGCTCGACGATCTGGCCGAAGGGGTTGATCTCGGCCGTCAGGTAGCGCGCGGCCTTCACATACCAGCCGGCGACGAAATCGAGTACGCCGGCGCCGTGGATGCCGGTCATCACGGCGGTGAGATCGGCCTTCTGTTCCGCGCTTTGGTGTTGCTTGCCGACGAAGGGTGGATTGCCGAGGATGTAGTTGAGTCGCGTCGGCGGCACGAACTCGGCCCAGTCGAGTTGCAGCGCGTTGCCGTGGCGGATGTGCGCGCTCTTCACCAGCGGAATGCGCAGGATTGGCTCGCCGAAAACTTCGCTCGCCTCGATGTTCATCTGATGGTCGGTGAGCCACATGGCGACCTGCGCTACCTGCGCGGGAAACTCCTCGATCTCGATGCCGTAAAACTGATCGACATCCACCGTGATCGCCTGAAAGACATTGCCCCAGCGCTGGCCGAGTTTTTCGGCGGCGCGCAGCACCTCGATCTCCAGCCGGCGCAGTTCGCGATAGCTGATGACGAGAAAGTTGCCGCAACCGCAAGCCGGGTCGAGGAAAGCCAGGCGCGACAGCTTTTTCTGGAACTCGAAGAGCTGGTTCTTGTTGGCCTTGACCCGCTCAAATTCGGCGTGCAGTTCGTCCATGAACAGCGGGCCGATCAGCTTGAGGATGTTGGCTTCCGAGGTGTAGTGCGCGCCGAGCTGGCGGCGGCGGTCGCGTGCGTCGAGCTCGATCACGGCCTGGAACATCGCGCCGAAAATGGCGGGCGAAATCGCGCCCCAGTTCATGCCGCACAGGTCGAGCAGCAGGCCGCGCATCGCCCGGCTGAACACCGGCGGATCGAGGCGTTCCTCGAACAGGCGGCCATTGACGTAGGGAAAGGCGGCGAAGATTTCCGGCAGGGATTTCTGGCGGCGGTCGGTGGGTGTATTGAGAACGACGAACAGGCGATGCAGTTCGTCGCCAAGGTCTGAGCCGTCCTCGGCAGTCTGGTTCTCGACCAGATCCTGCAGCGCGTCCTTGGGCTGGAAGATGCCGGTATCGTCGGCGAACAGGCAGAACAGCAGGCGCACGAGGAAGACTTCGAGGGCGTGGCCTGCATAGCCGTCGCGCTTGAGCAGATCGTGCAGGTCGCCCATCTTCTGCACGGCCTCGACGTTGATCGGGTCCTGCTCGCGCACCTTCTGGCGATGGTAACCGGCGATGAAACCGAACAGATGAATCTTGCGCGGAAACTCCTTGAGCGTCAGCGGGTGCTGCGTGCCTTCTTCCAGATCGTGGAGAACAAAGCGCTGAAAGTCGGAAACCACGACATAGCGCGGCAGTTCGCGGTCGGCCAGCCCCTCGAAGTAGTCCGCCGCCTGCTGAAACGCGGCGTCGAGATCGGCGCCGCCACTCTTGTGTTCGGCCAGCATGAGGCCGGGCCAGAAGACGTCGATCCTGCCCAGGCCGGCGTGTTTGAGGCGGGAGACGGTTTTTTCATAGACGGCAACGCGGCGGCGCTGCACGCCGAAGACCGCGAAGAACTCGTTCCAGAAAGTCTGCGCCTCGGCGCGTTCCGAAGTAACGCCCGCCCAGTCGTGGGCGAACTTCTGGGCGTTGGCGCGGATGTCGGACCAGGTAAGCGGCATGGCGAAAGGCGGTAACTATGGAATCTGCATCATAGCCGGGCCAGCAGAGTTCGAGCGGATCAAGATCAGGTTCACACCTCGTGGTTCCAGCGATAACTGATCTTTAAATGGTTGAACTGCCGCCAACCGACATGGCGATCGTATTGGAGCCGGCCGAGCACGATGCCTGGCGCCACGTTGATGCTTTTGGCAAACTCACGAATTGTTCGTTCACCAATCACGGGCCTCGCCAACAGCGCCTTGTAGTCAGCGGGAGGAATCAACACGTCGCGCGCGAAGGCGTCGGCTTCCTTCTCTTCCAGTGGGTTAAGGCCGTCTTCGCCAAGGATGTCGAGGAAGGTCATCCGCTTGCCGTGCTTCAAGAGGTGGCCGGCCTCGTGGAAGAAGGAAAACCAGAGCTTGTCGTCGGTCTTGCCGCGCAGGCTCAACATGATGAGAGCCTTGTTCGTACCCAGCCATTTCGTCGCGCCGCTGACGGGGCAACCCTTCGGTGCGGGGGCCAGCACCACGGCCACGCCCACGCGGGCGCATAGCTCGGTGAGCTTGGGGATGAACACCTTCGGATCGTGTTCGACCGTCAGTGCCCGTATCTCCTGCAAGGCCGCCTCGAAAGCCTCGCGGCCGTAATCGCCCAAACGCATGTCCTCCGCCGTGCGCTCACCTCGGCGTAACCATGCCGAAACAGCAGCAGGCGTGCGAATCAGCTTCATGGATGCGCGGTAGGCGGCGACGGGTTGTTCATATTGCTCGCGCCACGCCGCCACCTCGGCCACGCCGAAGTAACGCAGGCACTCGAAGACCTGTTGGGCCTTATCCTTCATCTTCCGTACCCAGCCGAACTTCACCATGTCGGACAGGGGTAGTTCTTTCAGCCAATCGACATGCTGTGCCAGCGATTTAATTGATTCCTGACGCGCCAGATGCTCCCGATATTGGGCTTCGAGATTCAGCCAGAAACGGGCGGTACTTCCCAATACCCGTTCCAGCTTGAGTGCTGTTTCTTCGGTAATGGGCGCCTTGCCCTTCAGCAGCAGGTTGATGTGTTTGGTGGTAAAGCCTGTGCGCGTTGCCAAGTCGGCCTGCGTCCAGCCCCGCTCTTCCAGCAGATCGCTGATAGATTCACCGGGCATGACGACCCAATCGGGCGCGAAGTCCACCAGTGTTTCGTAAGTACGCAATACAGCATCAGTCATGGTAATCCTCCGCCCCGATAATCGTTATCTCCGCAACCTGCGACCAGTCAATCGAGCCATCCGCCTTGAACGGCGGCGGCTGATGGGTCGATTTGAAGATCAGTCGCTTCCCCTTGTGCAAATCCACGGCGAATTGCCCGACCCGGCCGTATTCCAGCGGGTGCGGTCGGCCAATTGCCAGTTCGCTTACCACGCTGGCAGCGTGAAGCTCGGAGAGACGTCGCTGCAATTTCTTCGCCGACTCCGCCCCCAGTTTCTTGACGGCCACCTTGGACTGCTTGCACAAAGTCTCGACATCTTCATCTTCGTAGGAGACTTTCACAAAATCAGTTTACCATATTGGTAAATTGTTACAGTAATCATGAAATGCCAGTAGCAAGCGGCTTACTTCATGAGTTCAGGGGATGAAATTGTACGTGTCGTGCTGAAATCCGCCGTCCCGCCAGCGCCGACTTTTAGAACTCCAGCGGATCGACATCCAGATGCCAGCGCAGGTCGCGCGACGTCTTGAGGGCGTAGAGGCGCGCCATCCAACCGGCGAGAAATGCATGCAGCGCCGGTCGGCTTTTCGATTCGACCAGCAATTGGGCGCGTTCGCGGTTTTTCAGCCGTGCCAGCCGCATCGGCACCGGGTCGTAGAGCATGATGTCGGGCGCGCCGAGCGCTTCGGCGGCGGCGACTGCCGTGGCCAGAAATTCGAGCGCTTGCGCAAGTTCGGGCGCTTCGGCGCGCAGCAGCGCCTGGAAGGCGAAGGGCGGAAAGCCGGCGGCCTGGCGTTCGGCCAGTTGTTCGTTGGCGAAGGCGGTGTAATTGTGGTCGACCAGCGCACGATACAGCGGATGATCGGGATATTCGGTCTGGATCAGCACCGCGCCGGGCAGATGGGCGCGGCCGGAGCGGCCGCCCACTTGCATCAATTGCGCGAACAGGCGTTCCGGCGCGCGGAAGTCGGCGGCGAACAGCGCGGCATCGGCGCCGACCACGCCGACCAGCGTGAGCTTGGGAAAATCATGTCCCTTGGCGAGCATCTGGGTGCCGACGAGGATGTCAGCGCCGCCCGCGTGGATGGTCGCCAGCAGCGCCTGCCATTTCTGCGGCGAACTCGCCGAGTCGCGGTCGATGCGCAGGATGCGCGCCGCCGGAAAGCGCTCGACCAGACTGGCTTCGAGCCGCTGGGTGCCGCGCCCGAAGGGTTGCAGGTCGAGGTTGCCGCAGCCGGGACAGGCATGGGGAATCATCACTTCCAGCCCGCAATGGTGACAACGCAGCCGGCGGTCGGCGAGATGCAGCACGAGGTTGGCGGCGCAGCGCCGGCAGTGGGAAATCCAGCCGCAGGACGGGCAGGCCAGCACCGGGGCGTAGCCGCGGCGGTTGAGGAAGATCAGGCTCTGCTCACCGCTTTGCAAGCGCTCGCTGATGGCGGCAAGCATCTCCGCGGAGAGGCCATCCTGCAACTTTTGTTTGCGTGTATCGACCGTTGTCACCGTGGGCATGGCGGCGGCGACCGCCCGCAGCGGCAGTTCGAGCCGCTGGTAGCGGCCGCTGGAAGAATGGTGAAACGTCTCCAGCGAGGGCGTGGCGGAACCCAGCACGATGGGAATGTCGCGCTGCCGGGCGCGAAAGATCGCCACGTCGCGGGCCGAGTAACGCAAGCCGTCCTGCTGCTTGAACGAGGCGTCGTGTTCCTCATCCACCACGATCAATTGCAGTGCTGGCATCGGCATGAACACTGACAGCCGCGTGCCGAGCACGATGGCGGCGCGGCCTTCCAGCGCGGCGAGGAAGGCGCGCGCCCGCGCCGCATCGGCGACGCCGCTGTGCGCGGAAACAATGTGCGCGCCGGGGAAGCGTGCGCTCACCCGTGATTCCAACTGCGGCGTCAGAGCGATTTCGGGGACAAGCATCAACGCTTGCCCGCCGCGTTCCAGCACGGCCTCGATGGCGCGCAGATAAACCTCGGTCTTGCCGCTGCCGGTGACGCCGTGGAGCAGAAAGGTCTGGAAACCGGTAGCGCCGAGGATGGCGTCGATGGCGGCGGTTTGGTCCGGGGTGGCCGCGTTGAAAGTCGGCGCCGTCTCGCCAGCGCCGACTTTTGGTTTAAGCGCTCGCGGCGTCTTTCCCTTGCGCAGCAGCGGCGGCATGGCGAAGGCCATCACCTGACCGAGCGGGTAATGGTAATAGCGCGCGCAGAACTGGCACAGCGCCAGCCAGTCGGCCGGCAGCGCGGGCAGGCCGTCGATGAGTTCGGCGGATTTGAGCTTCGCTTCGGGGTGGTCGCTGGTGGCGGCCTCATTGATCACCACGCCAAACTTGACGCCATGACCAAACGGCACTTTCACCAGACGCCCAATCAGGCTGCCCTGGCTTTCACCCATCAGCCGATAGTCGAACAGGCGCGGCAGCGGCACATCAAGGGCGATTTGCAGGATGGTCACGGACGTTGGAAGTTAGCGCTGTTCTTTAGAATAATTATTCGCTAATTAACTTAATCGCTTGGCGGGAAAGCGATTTTTAGCCATCTGCGGGTTTGTGGATAACTTTGTGAGTAACCCTGCAAAAAATATCTCGAATTTCGCGCCATTAGCGCCAGAGTCATACTAATGTAACACTAGAAATAAATATTTATATTTTTAATCAATGAGATAGGTAGTTACACCGTGCTCAGGGTTATGACTGAGTCAATAAATCTTGAGATCAACATTCTGTGAGTAAGTCAACTATTTTCACCCCTTCAAAACCCTGCAACGGCGGGGCTTGGCGGGGGTGGTCGCTGTGCAGCTTTGCTACCAGAGGAGTTTCACCTGCCATCATTTGTTTTTATAGCCATGAACTGTCTCGACCAGCACCGACACATTATCAGGAGGGGTGTGCTGGTTGATGCCGTGGCCGAGGTTGAAGACGTGGCCGGTGTTGCCGGCACCCGCTGCGCCAGCAGCTCCACAATAATTGTCGAGAATGCGCGTCGCTTCGGCCGCCACCGCAGCGGGCGAGGCGAACAGCGCCATGGGGTCGAAATTGCCCTGCAGCGCCACGCGGTCACCGACGCGGCGGCGCGCGTCGCCGATGTCGGTGGTCCAGTCGAGGCCGACGGCATCGCAGCCGCTGGCGGCGATGGCTTCCAGCCACTGGCCGCCGCCCTTGGTGAAGACGATGCAGGGGATGCGCTCGCCGTCGTGGGTCTTTTTGAGCCCGGCGATCACGCGCTGCATGTACTCCAGCGAAAACTCGCGATAGGCGGCATGTGACAAGGCCCCGCCCCAGGTATCGAAGATCTGTACCGCCTGCGCGCCCGACTCGATCTGGGCGTTCAGGTAATTCGTCACCGCCTCGGCATTCACTTGCAGGATGTGGTGCAGGAGATCGGGCCGGTCGTAAAGCATGGTCTTGACCGTGCGGAAGTCGGCCGAGCCGCCGCCTTCGACCATGTAGCAGGCCAGCGTAAACGGCGAACCGGAAAAGCCGATCAGCGGCACGCTGTTGTTCAACGCGCGGCGGATTTCCGCCACCGCATCCAGCACATAGCGCAAATGGTCGTAGGGGTCGGGCGCGGTCAGGTCGCGGATCGCCCATTCCTCGCGCAGCGGCCGCTCGAATTTCGGCCCCTCGCCGTCGGCGAAATACAGGCCCAGACCCATCGCGTCGGGCACGGTGAGGATGTCGGAAAACAGGATGGCGGCGTCGAGGTCGTAGCGCGCCAGCGGTTGCAGCGTCACCTCGCAGGCGTAGCCGGGGTTTTTGCACAGAGCGAGGAAATTGCCGGCGCGGCGGCGCGTTTCGTTGTATTCGGGCAGATAGCGGCCCGCCTGGCGCATCAGCCACAGGGGGGTGCGATCCACCGGCTCGCGCAGCAGGGCGCGCAGGAAATTGTCGTTCTTGGGACGGGTCATGATTGGGAATCCAGTGTATTTATGTGATTATCGCATGCCCTCATTGGCGCAATGGTGAGCAATTGACGCACAATGCGCCACTAAACAAGGAGGCGCACATGACTCAGCATATTGGCATTCTCACCGCCGGCGGCGACAGCCCCGGTCTCAACGCGGCCATCCGTGGCGTCGGCAAGGCGGCCATGGGCCACCATGGCATGCACATCATCGGCTTCCGCGACGGCTTTCGCGGCCTCATGGAAAACCGCACCATGTCGCTTTCCGGCGACCAGCTCTCGGGCATCCTCACCAGCGGCGGCACCATCCTCGGCACCAGCCGCGACAAGCCGCACAAGATGCCGGTGGGCGGCAAGGTGCTCGACATGACCGACGCCATCGTCGGCAACTACCACGACAATCATCTCGACTGCCTGGTCTGCCTGGGCGGCGGCGGGACGATCAAGAATGCGCTGCGCCTGAAGCAAAAGGGCCTCAACGTCATCACCCTGCCGAAGACCATCGACAACGACGTTTTCGGCACCGACATCACCTTCGGCTTCGACACCGCGCTGGGCATCGCCACCGAGGCCATCGACCGCCTGCACAGCACCGCGCACAGCCACCACCGCATCATCGTCGTCGAGATCATGGGCCACCGCGCCGGCTGGCTGGCGCTGGGCGCGGGCATCGCCGGCGGCGCCGACGTGATCCTGATCCCCGAGATCCCATATGACACTACCAGCATCGCCGAGTCGATCCGCGAACGCAGCCGCAAGGGGCGGCCCTTCTCCATCGTCGCCGTCGCCGAAGGCGCGGTCTCGGCGCAGGATATGGCCGCGCTGGCGGCCGCCAAAAGCGCGAAAAAACCCGTCCGCAAAACCGAAAAAGTCGGCAAAAATGGCAAGACCGACCCGGAAGACATGAACGATGACACCGCCGCCGATGCCGCCGAATTGATTTATGCCGGCCGCACCTTGCGGCTCGCCCAGCGACTGGAAAAACTCACCGGGCTGGAAGCGCGCCTCACCATCCTCGGTCACCTGCAACGCGGCGGCACGCCCTCGGCGGCCGACCGCATCCTCGCCACGCGGCTCGGCACCGCCGCCGCCGACCTGATCGCCAAGAAAAACTACGGCGTGCTGGTGGCGGCCAATGGCGAGGACGTCCGGCCGGTCAAGCTGGAAGATACAGCCGGCAAGGTCAAGACCGTGCCGCCGGATCACCCCTGGGTGCTGTCGGCGCGGCGCGTCGGAACAAACTTCGGCGACTAGGTGCGCCAGAACGCCGGCGTCAGCACGACCAGCAAAGTGAAGATTTCCAGCCGGCCGAGCAGCATGGCGAAGGTGCAGATCCAGGTCTGAAAATCCGTCAGCACTTCGAAGGTGGTCGCCGGGCCGACCTGGTTGAGGCCAGGGCCGGTGTTGTTGATGCTGGCGACCACGGCCGAAAAGGCGCTGACGATCTCCAGCCCGGAATAGGTCATCAGCAGGGTCAGCGTCACGATGCTCACCATGTAGAGGAAGCCGAAGGCCATCACCCCGGAAAGGATGCTGGCCGCCACCGGCCTGCCGCCGACCTTCACCGGCCAGACGACATTGGGGTGCATGGCGCTGATCAGTTCGCGATAGACCTGCTTGTAGAGAATCATCGCGCGGATCATCTTCATGCCGCCGCCGGTCGATCCGGCGCTGGTGGCGAAGCTGCACAGGAACAGCATCCACAGCGGCGCGAAGATCGGCCAGAGGTTGTAGTCGGTGTTGGCATAACCGGTGGTGGTGGCGATCGAGACGACATTGAAGGCGGAAAAACGCAGCGCCGTCGCGAAATCGGGATAGGTGTCGAGCGCCCACAGATACAGCGCGATGCCGAATACGCTGCCGACGGTGACGAGCAGGAACCCGCCGACCTCCGGGTCGCGCCGGTAGGGTTTGAGCGAGCGGCCATGCACGGCGAGGAAATGGGTGGCGAAGTTCATGCCGGCAATCAACATGAAAACAATGGCGACGGCTTCGATGGCCGGCGAATCCCAGTGGCCGAAGCTGGCGTCGTGGCTGGAAAAGCCGCCCAACCCCATGGTGGTGAAGGCGTGCATGACGGCGTCAAACCAGCTCATGCCGGCCAACTGGTAGCTGACGACGCAGGCCAGCGTGATCGCGGCATACACCACCCACAGGCCCTTGGCGGTTTGGGTCATGCGTGGCGTGAGCTGGGAATCCTTCATCGGCCCCGGTGTTTCGGCCTTGAACATCTGTCGGCCGCCGACGCCCAGCAGCGGCAGGATGGCGACCGCCAGCACGATCAGGCCCATGCCGCCCAGCCAGACCAGCATGCCGCGCCAGAGGTTGATCGACGGCGGCAACGTGTCGAGGTTGGCGAGCACCGTCGCCCCGGTGGTGGTCAGCCCGGAGACGGCCTCGAAGTAGGCGTCGGTAAAGGAGATGTTCAGATGCAGCAGCAGCGGCAGGCTGGCGAACGCCGGCAGCAGGGTCCACACCAGCACCACCATGAGGAAGCCGTCCCTCACCTTGAGTTCGTGCTTTTCGTTGCGCGCCACCCACCAAAGGATGAATCCGGCGCCAAAGCTCAGCAGAAAGGCTTCGTCGTAGGCCGCGGTGGCGCCATCCCGCCAATACCAGGACAGCAAGAGCGGCGCCAGCAGGGTCAGCGCGAAACCCATCAGCAAGACGCCGAAAACGCGCAGCAGGGGATAAAACCGTTGCAACGCGCTACCCATTATTTACGCCAAAAAGCTGGCGTCAGCACCACCAGCAAGGTGAAGATTTCCAGCCGGCCGAGCAGCATGGCGAAGGTGCAGATCCAGGTCTGGAAGTCGGTGAGGATCGCGAAGGTCGTCGACGGGCCGACGAGATTGAGGCCGGGGCCGGTGTTGTTCAGCGTGGCGACGACCGCGGAAAATGCCGTGACGATGTCCAGGCCGGTGGACGCCATCAAGAGCGTCAAGCTGACGATGCTGACCATGTAGATGAAGCCGAAGGCCATCACGCCCGAGAGCACATGTTGCGGTATCACGCTGCCGCGGATGCGCACCGGCCGGACGACGCTGGGATGCATGGCGCAGATCAGTTCGCGATAGACCTGCTTGTAGAGAATCATCGCGCGGATCATCTTGATGCCGCCGCCGGTCGAGCCGGAACAGGCGATGAAGCTGCCGAGAAACAGCATCCAGATCTGGGCGAAAAACGGCCACTGGCCGTAATCGGTCGTCGCCAGGCCAAGCGAGGTGGCCAGCGAGATCGAATGAAAGGCGACATAGCGTAGCGCCGTGCCGAAACTGTCGAAGACGCCCAGCGCCAGCAGATAGAGCGTCAGCGCCAGGATGCTCGCCGCCAGCACACCAAGAAAATAGGGCGCTTCCGGGTCACGCAGGTAGGGTTTGATCGAGCGGCCGTTGAGCGCCAGAAAGTGCGTGGCGTAGTTGAGGCCGGAGAGCAGCGCAAAAAATATCACGGCCATTTCGATCTGCAGGCTGGCGAAATGGCCGAGGCTGGCGTCCTTGGTGGAAAAGCCGCCCAGCCCCAGCGTGGAAAAGGCGTGCATCAGCGCGTCCCAGGGTTCCATGCCGAGCAGCCACAGGGTCACGCCGCAGGCGACGGTGAGGATGAAATAGACGCGCCACAGACCCTTGGCGGTTTCGGCGATGCGCGGCGTCAGGCTGGTCTCCTTCATCGGCCCGGGCGTTTCGGCCTTGAACATCTGCCGGCCGCCGATACCCAACAGCGGCAGGATCGCCACCGCCAGCACGACGACGCCCATGCCGCCGATCCAGTGCATGAAGGTGCGCCAGAAATTGATCGACAGGGGGAGTTGGTCGAGGCCGCTGAGCACCGTGGAACCGGTGGCGGTAAGCCCCGAAGTCGCCTCGAAATAGGCATCCGTGAAGGAGATATCCAGATGCAGGTACAAGGGCAGGCAGGCAAAAAATGGCAGCACCGTCCACACCAGCACGACGAGCAAGAAGCCGTCGCGCACCTTCATTTCGCGGTTTTCTCGGTACAGCCCGAGAAACAGCGCCAGTCCGCACAGCAGGGCGGCAATGACGGCCGTATCGAAGGCGCCATGCGCGCCATCGCCGACAAACCAGGACAGGCCCATGGGCACCGCCAGGCAAAATGAAAAACCGATCAGCAGCGCGCCAAAGACACGGAGCAGCGGATAAAACCGGTGCATTTATGAGCCTACAAAAAGTGAAAGCCGACCTGAAACAGCTTTTCGACCTGGGTGACTTCACGCTTGCGCGTGCAGAACACGATGACGTGGTCGTCGCTCTCGATCACCGTGTCGTGATGGGGGATGATGACGCGGTCGATGTATTCCTTGGAAGGCAGCCCGTCTCTGTAGACGACCTCGGGGTCATGGGTGCGCCTGACGATGGCGCCGATGTGCGCACCCTTGATGAGCGGCAGCTCGTCGATGCGCCGACCGACGACCTTGGAGGTCTGCTTGTCGCCGTGGGCGATCAGCTCCAGCGCCTCGGCCGCGCCGCGCCGCAGGCTATGCACGCGGGCGACGTCGCCGCGCCGCACATGGGTGAGCAGGGCGCCGATCGACACCTGCGCCGGGCTCAAGCCGATGTCGATCGGGCCGCCCTGCACCATGTCGGCGTAGGCGCGGCGGTTGATGAGGGCCAGCACGCGCTTGCAGCCCAGCCGCTTGGCCAGCGAGGCGGCCATGATGTTGTCTTCGTCGTCGTTGGTCAGGGCGAGGAACATATCCGTTTCATCGATATTTTCCTGCGCCAGCAGATTCTCGTCGGTGGCCTCGCCGGCCAGCACCAGGGTATCGCCCAGCGTGCCGGCGATGATTTCGGCGCGCTGCCGGTCGACCTCGATCAGCTTGACCTGGTAATTTTTTTCCAGCATCGCCGCGACCCGCAGGCCGATATTGCCGCCGCCGGCGATCATCACCCGCTTGACGGGTTCCAGCGAGCGGCGCAGCTCTTTCAGGACATGGCGAATGTGTTTGCTGTCGGCGACCACAAAGACCTCGTCGCCGGGTTCCACGATGGTGTCGCCGTCGGGCTCGATCGGCTGGTGCTCGCGGAAGATGGCGGCAATGCGGGCATCGACGTCGGTCGGCAGGTGTTCGCGCATGGCGCGAATCGGTTTGCCGACCAACAGGCCGCCCGGATAGGCGCGCACGCCAATGAGTGTTACAGCGCCAGCGGCGAATTCGAGCACCTGCAGCGCCTCGGGAAATTCGATCAGCTTGCCGATGTAGTCGGTGATGTCCTGTTCGGGGCAGATGGCGTAATCGACGGCGAAATTTTCATCCGCCAGCAGTACCGGATCGAAGAGATCGTGGGAGCGCAGGCGGGCGATGCGGGTCGGCACATGAAACATGGTGCGGCCGATCTTGCAGGCGACCAGGTTGGTCTGGTCGGACTGCGTCACCGCCACCAGCATGTCGGCGTCCTCGATGCCGGCCTCGCGCAGCACGGCGGGGTAGGCGGCATTGCCAGCCACCGTGCGCACGTCGAGTCGGTCGGCCAGTTCGGCGAGCGCCGCGCGGTTCTGGTCGACGACGGTGATGTCGTTGGCTTCGGAAGACAGCGCCTCGGCCACCGATGCGCCGACCTGACCGGCGCCCAGGATGACGATTCTCATGGTTTCTCCACGGGCGTGTTGCGCAGACCCAGATCCTTGAGCTTGCGATACAGGTGGGTGCGCTCCAGCCCGGTCTTGTCGGCCAGTCGCGTCATGCTGCCGCCCTCCAGCCGGAGGTGATATTCGAAGTAAAGGCGCTCGAACATTTCGCGCGCCTCGCGGAGCGGCAGGGCCAGCATTTCGGGCAGCATGCCGAGCGGCACTTCGGGGAGCATGGCCGCGCCGGGCGTCAGCAGATGCTGCACATCGTCGGCGCCGATTTCCTCTTCGAGCGCCGCGAGCGCCAGCGACTTGACCGTGCTTTTCAACTGGTCATAACCTTCCGGCCAGGCATAGAGGCGCAAGGCGTTCTGGGCGGCGACCGACAGGCGCCGGTGCGGCGCGTCGCCCGCCTCGACCAACTGGACGAGGATGTGGGCGGCCAGGTCGGGCACATCGTCCTTCAACTCGGCCAGCGCGGGCAGGCCGATGCTGACGTCGAACAGCGCTTTCAGCAGCGCGCCTTCCCAGCCGTGCGCGGCCAGCTCCCCGGCGTCATGCACGGTGGCCGCCACCAGCCGCAGGTTGTGCCGTTCCAGGCGTTCCAGGGCAAAGGCGAGATTTTTCTGTTGCAGGCGCGAGAGCAGCGCCAGTTCGCCGCAATAGAGCACGCCGCCGCCGGATTGCGCCAGCAGGTCGAGCGTCAGCGGTTGCGAATCGTGACCCAGATCGATCCAGGCCTTGCCCGGTGCTTGCAGGGTGCGCGCCGCCAGTTCGGTGATCGAGCCGGCGGGCGCCCGCAGCAGTACCGAACGGCTTTTGGCGGCCACCTGTTCGAGACGGCGGCGCAAATCCTTGAGCAGGGCGGAGCGCGGGAAGGCCGCCAGTGACAGCACGCTGCAAGGCCGCGGTGCGCGCTCGAGCGCCTGCTTGACGCTGGACAGCAGCTTCTGCATGCCAATGGGTTTTTCGAGAAAGCCGACGGCGCCGATGCGCGTCGCTTCCACCGCGGTGTCGATGGTGGCGTGGCCCGACATCATCACCACCGGCATGGTGAGCTGGCCATTCGCCGCCCACTCCTTGAGCAGGGTCACGCCGTCGGTGTCAGGCATCCAGATGTCGAGCAGCACCAGGTCGGGCCGCGCGGCGTCGCGCCGGACGCGCGCGGTGGCGGCGTTTTCGGCGGTGACGACATCGTGCCCCTCGTCGGTAAGGATCTCCGAGAGGAGTTCGCGAATGCCGACTTCATCGTCGATGACAAGAATCTGTGACATGGCTGCGGATTATCCCGAAAAAAACGCTATGGCAGGCTGTCATTGCTCTGCGGCGCGCGGCGCTGTTCGTGCTGTGTCGTCTCGGCCGTCGACGGCGCCGCATCGGCAAGGATGGTGAAGCCAGCCATGGTGTCGTTGAGTTGTCCTGCCATGACTCGCAAATCATCGCCGATGGTCGCCGTGGTGCGCACCTTGTTGCCGCTATCCTGCAAAATCTCGAACAGGGTGTCCAGCGTCCTTTGCAGCAGCGTGAAGTTTTCCATCTGCTGACTGCTCGACGCGGCGATCTTCTGGTTGACTTCTGCGGTTGCAGTGATGTTTTCGAGAATTGCATTGATCGCTGCCGTGGTGCGGCCGGATTCCTGGTGGGTTTTTTCGGCGCTGCCCCGCACCTCGCTCATGGTGTCGCTGACTTGCCGTACAGAAATGGTCAGGCGACCGATGATGGTGTCGATTTTCACCGTCGATTGGCTGGTGCGCTCCGCCAGCTTTCTTACTTCGTCGGCTACTACGGCAAACCCCCGGCCCTGTTCGCCGGCGCGCGCCGCCTCGATCGCCGCATTGAGCGCGAGCAGATTGGTCTGGTCGGCGATTTCCCGGATCACGCCGATAATGTCACGGATCGACGCTGCGGAGCTTTCGAGTTCCCGCACGCCCGTCGCCGCATCGCCCACTTGCCGCGTCACCAGGCCCATCAGGGCGATATTGCCGCGCACGCTGGCGATGCCGTCCTGCGCGATGGTTTCGGCTGCGCGCGCGTGCGCCACCGCGGTAACGGCCTGCGCCTCCACCGCGCCAACGCTCGCGCGCGACTTGTCCATGGCAGCCGCCACTTCGTTGACGCGGCTTTCCTGCTGTTGGCTCGCCGTGGCGATCTGATTGGAAATAACTGTTACCTGGTGGGATGCCTGCTGCATGCGCTGGGCTGTGGCGCCGATGTGGCGCAAGATATCGCTGAGTTTGCGCCGCAACAGCGCCAGTGCGCGCAGCACCAGGCCGATCTCGTCTTGCCGCCGCTCGTTGATGACCGCAGTCAGGTCGCCAGCAGCGATTTCACCGAGATGGGCGATCACCTCGTCATTGAGCGGGCGCGTCACCACCTGGCGGATGAAAAAATAGATCACGACCAGAAAAATCGCGGCGGCCAGCAGTGCGGCCATGAATGACTGGATCATCTGCGCGGCGGCGGCGGACTCGACGGCTGCCAGGGATACCTTCATGCCCACGGCGCCCAGCACGACCCCCGTCGCGACCTGGTGGCAGATCAGGCAGTCCTTGCCCAGGTAATTCGCGCTGGCGATGACCGGTCGCACCACCCGCAGATAGGCGCCCCGTTCGTCCGTCGCAATGACGCTGTATTCTTTGCCTTCGTCCAGCACACGCTGCTCGACCGGATCGGCAACCACGTGGTGCGCCGGGTTGCCGCTGCCAAAAATACGGTCCACCTCCTTGCCGCGCAGCACGCGCAGATCGCGGATCACGGTGAGTTGGCGAATCTGGTCAAGAAAAACATCGCGTTGCGCCACGGTGCCGGTAATCATCATGCCGGTCAGACCAGCCATGGTCGCCTCGTGCATCGATAGCGAGAAATCCCTTGCCTGCTCAATGGCGGTCAGCCGATTGCTGCGGCTTTCCCAGAGCACCAATGCGGTTAATGTCAGCGCCAGCAGCGTCAGAATCATGACGACCAGGCGAACCCAGATTTTCATGTCGGTAAGGTTGGGCATGTGTTTTGCATTCTTCAAATCAAGGGTTATGCCGCAGAGTCGCGGCCGGCAAGCAGCGCCAGAAACGCATCCACGGGCAGCGGACGCGCCAGCAGGTAGCCCTGGAAAAAGTTGCAGCCGTTTTGTTTGAGCCAGGCGAGCTGCGCCGGGGTTTCGACACCCTCGGCCACGACCTCAAGACGCATCTGGCGGGCGATCAGCAGGATGGTTTCGGCCAGCGCGGCATCGTCGGCATCGTGCGGCAAGCCGGCGACGAAAGAGCGATCGATCTTGAGTTCCTGCAGGGGCAAGCGCTTGAGATAGGACAGCGAGGAGTAGCCGGTACCGAAGTCGTCCAGCGAAAAACGTATGCCGAGGGCTTGCAGTTCGTGCATCCGCGCCGTCGCTTCGCCGTGGTCGGAGAGCAGCAGGCTTTCGGTGATTTCCAGCGTCAGCCGCGTCGGGCTGGCGCCGGTTTGCGCCAGGATCGCGCGCACCCGCAGGACGAAATCAGGCTGCCGAAACTGCCGGGGGCTGACATTGACGGACAGGCGCAGGTCGTGGCCGGCGGATTCCAGCCGCTTCTGCAGCCGCGCGCTTTCCAGCAGCACCCAGTCGCCGATGGCATCGATCAGGCCGGTTTCCTCCGCCAGCGGAATGAAAGCGGAGGGCGGCACCGCGCCGCGCCGCGGATGCGTCCAGCGCAGCAACACCTCGGCGCCGATAACCCGGCCGGCGGCATCCTGCTGCGCCTGCAGATGAATCTGGAATTGCTCGTCGGCGAGCGCCGCGCGCAGGTCGTTTTCGAGCGTCAGGCGCGCCTCCACGGCCAATTGCATCGACGGCTCGAAAAAACACACGGCATTGCGGCCGCTTTGCTTGGCCCGGTACATGGCGGTATCGGCATGGCGCAGGATGGCATCGCAACTCATCTCCTCGCCATCGGGAAACAGGGCGACGCCGATGCTTGCACCCAGGCGGCACGGGCTGCCCTCCACGTCCGGCGTGTAAGGCTGGCCGAGCGCCTGCCGCAGTTTGTCCGCGACGTGCCGCGCGGCGGTGGCGGCCTGCGCCGCATCGTCGGCCAGGTCGGGCAGCAGCACGACGAATTCGTCGCCGCCGAGGCGCGCGACGGTGTCCACCTCGCGCAGCAGGCGGGTCAGGCGCAACGCCGCTTCCCGCAGTAGGCTGTCGCCCGCCGCGTGGCCGCGCGCATCGTTGATCTGCTTGAAATGATCCAGGTCCACGAAGAGCAGCGCGCCATGCTGCCCGGAGCGGCGCGCATCCGCCAGTTCGCGTTCCAGGCGATCGAGCAGCAGGCGGCGATTGGGCAGATTGGTGAGCGGATCGAAAAAGGCCAGCCGCTCGATTTCTTCATGCGCGGCGCGCCGGTCGGTAATGTCGAGATGCGTGCCGGTGACGCGCAGCGGCCGGCCGGTCGCATCGCGCTCGGTCACCCGCCCGCGCGACAGTATCCAGCGCCATTGTTCGGCGCCCGAGCTTTCAGCGCCTGAACCCGACTTGGCGCGCATCCGAAACTCGGCCTCGTATTGCGGTGTGCGGTCTTCCAGAAGATCTCCGAAAGCAGATTTCGCGGCGGGCAGGTCGTCGGGGTGGATCAGCGCAATCCACGCATCGGCGACCGCGGCAAGCTCCTCGGGGCGATAACCGAGCATACCGGCCCAGCGGGCATCGACCACCAGGGTGTTGGTCATCATGTCGCGATCCCACAAGCCCAGATTGGCGCCCTTGAGCGCCAACGCCAGGCGGGTGCGATTGGCGTCGAGGTCGGCGCGCAGCCGGTAGGATTCGGAAACGTCGCGGAACACCATCACCACGCCGACCATCTGGCCCGTGCCGTCGCGGATGGGCGCGGCGCTGTCGGCGATGTGGTAGCGCCTGCCGTCCCTCGCGACCAGCACGGTGTGGTTGGCCAGGCCGACCACGATACCCGTTTCGAGCACGCGCCCCACCGGTATCTCGGCCGGCTGCCCGGAGAGCGCGTGCTCGATCTTCATGATCTCGGCCACGCCGCGGCCCCGGGCCTCCTCCTCCGTCCAGCCGGAGAGCGCCTCGGCCACCGGGTTGAGGTAGGTCACGCGCATGGCGGTATCGGTGGCGATCAGGCCGTCGCCGATGGACTGCAAAATCGCCGCCACCTCGCCCTCGCTGGCGGCGAGTTTCTGCACCGTGGCCTGCACCGTGTCGGCCATGTGGTTGAAGTCGTGCGCCAGCAGGCCGATTTCATCCGCGTCGCCACCCCCGCCAGTCGCCGCACGCGCCTCGAAATGGCCGCCCGCCAGCGCATGCGCCGCAGTGGCCAGATGGGCCAAGCGAGCGGTCAGATGCCGCGACCCGACGCGGAACAGCGCGAAAGCCAGCAGCATGGACAAGATGGCGGCGGCAAGCATGGCCCAGGCCATGCGTTCCAGCAGCATGGGGAATGGCCCCGCCGACAGGCGCAGACGCACCTGACCGAAAGCCAGGCCGTTCTCCAGCAGGTCGATGCCGATTTCGGCGCCGAGCGGACCCCGCGACTGTCTCCGCTCGGCGGCCACCTTGGCGCCAAATGCCGAGAAGACGGTGATTTCATCGATCGCATCGCTCTTCACCAGGTCCGCCGCGATCTCCCGCACGGCGGCATAGTTGCGCTCGATCATCGGGCCGGTCAGCGCGGCGGCGAGCAGCGGCCGCAACATGGCCTCCTGATGGGGCAGGCTTTGCGCGGCGGACCAGCGCAACACACCGGCGATCGTCAGTCCCAGGAGCAAGAACGAGAGCAGACCGGTGGCGGCGGCAAGGAGCGTCAGCTTGTGGCGGATCGGCAGGCGGGAGATGGTTTCGCGCACGGCTGACATGCTATGTGGAAGGGCTCCGGGGCGCAT
>JAUXWU010000116.1 GCA_030680085.1 Rhodocyclaceae bacterium
GTCTCAATCCCTTTGTTTTCAGGGCATTTTGCTGACCTAGGGAAGCAGAGAAAGCCGTCAAGGCAGCCTGTCTCAATCCCTTTGTTTTCAGGGCATTTTGCTGACGCACGTCATAAGGATACTGAAAATGTCATATGAGTCTCAATCCCTTTGTTTTCAGGGCATTTTGCTGACTTATCCGGTATTTTCAAAGCGTTTTGAAAATACCGTCTCAATCCATTTGTTTTCAGGGCATTTTGCTGACGCTTCTTGCGAATTCACCAATTATTCAAACGGGTCTCAATCCCTTTGTTTTCAGGGCATTTTGCTGACCTTTTGGCATGCTAGATAGCATGCTGCAATGCGGAGTCTCAATCCCTTTGTTTTCAGGGCATTTTGCTGACCGGTGAAACAAAAAAAGGGAAGAATGAGTGGCTTGTCTCAATCCCTTTGTTTTCAGGGCATTTTGCTGACCTTCTCTAGAAGCGGACAAAGCCGTCAGGGCGGTCTCAATCCCTTTGTTTTCAGGGCATTTTGCTGACGTTTTTCGCGGTTAGCGCCATCGCCATTGTGAGTCTCAATCCCTTTGTTTTCAGGGCATTTTGCTGACAAACTCAAGGCCTCATGCAAGGTAGCTGCTAGTCTCAATCCCTTTGTTTTCAGGGCATTTTGCTGACTGTCAGCTAGTATAAATCCATTTCAAATCAGATGGTTGTGCGGCATGATAAGGAGGCTGTGGTGACATCGTGGACTTGTCTTTTGGCGGGCGTGAATCGTGGTGTAACTTTACCATGCCGTCGGCAGCCCACTCCACTGGATGCCCTCGGGTAGTGCCGGGCGCCCCAGGCGTGCTTTGAAGCCGCGTACCGGCAGGGGGTAGGCGCGCAGGTCGTCTTCTTTTTGGTCGATCAGTCGGCTGGCCTTGTCCATGCAGCGGTCGAGTTGCCGGTCGTCGCCGGTGAAGAGGAAGACCGAGTATTGCAGGGGCATGGCGCATTTCTTGAGAAAACGGAAGAGCCGTCCGAGCCGCTTCGGGTTCGAGATGTCGTAGCAGATGACATATTCTGTCATGTTGCGGTTTCCTCGTCCGCATCGAAGGGTGGCGCTTCGATGGCGTGGCCAATGCGTTCGGCCAATGCTTCGACTTCGGCCTGGATGCCCGCGCGCAGCACTTCGCTGTATTCCTCGTAGGCGGCGTAGTAGCGCGCGCGGCCAGCCTTGCCGAGCAGGCAGCCGGATGCGGTGGTGGAAAAGTTGTCTTGCGTCAGGGTTTGCTTTCTCACCAGGCGCAGGCAGAAGCGATCGGCCAGCGGGCGCACGGCTTCGAGCAGGTCGGAGGCGAGCGATTCGCGGCCGAAATCGAGCTGGTGGTAAAAGCCCACGTAGGGGTCGAAACCGGCGCCATACAAGGCGATGGCCAGCTCGGCGTGCGCCAGCGTGTAGGTGAGCGAGAGCAGGGCGTTGAAGGGGTCTTTCGGCGGCCGGCGGTTGCGGTTCTTGAAGTGCAGACTATCGGGCACGACGGCTTTGAGCCCGTCGAAATAGCAGGCAGCGGCCGAGCCTTCGATGCCGCGCAGGCTCCCGAGGCTTGCGGCGCGGGGCAGCCGGGCGAGGTGTTCCTTGAGCAACTGCATCGCGTGCGTGAGTTCGTAGCGCGCCTGCATGTCCTGCCCGCGCAGTGCGTCGAACCACTCGATCTGGCGCGCGAGTTTGCGCCCGATGAGTTCCTGCGCGAAGGCCAGGCAAGCGCCGGTATCGAAACTTTGGCGAATCTGCGCCACGCGCCGTGCGGCGTCGTTGTGCGGGCGGGCGAGCAGCAGGCTGGGTTTGCCCTGCCTGCCGGAAAGCACCACCACGCCGACGCCGTGTTCGCCCAGCTTGCCGAGCAGGGCGGCGGTAAGCTGCACGTCGCCGCGCAGGAAAACGCGGGTGAGCGGCGCAATGGGCACGGTGCCGATGCGCTCGCCGTTTTCGCGGAAGACGATGGCCCCGGATTCCATCTCCAGTTGCACGGCGCGGCGGTCGACGAATAGGCTGGTCATGGCGCTGTCCTCAGACGATGGCGAAAAAGCGCTGCTCGAAATGGGTGGCGCGTCCCAAGCAGCGCGGCTGCATGCGCGGGTCCAGCGCCAGGATGTGCAGGCGGTCTGCGGCGGGTTGCATCAGCTCGTCGAGATCAGCGCGGATGTGCTTCAACTCGGCGGGCGTGGCCCAGATTTCGAACACCGATTTTTGCCCGCCTACCTTGTAGCCGGTGAGGTAGCGACAGACCTTTTGCAGGCGGCGCGGGTTGCAGACATCGTAGGCGACGAGGTAGAGGGTGCGTGGCGTATCCATGCCGCCATTGTGCAAAAGTCGGCGCTGGCGGAACGGCGGGGCAAGCTTGCCGGTCAGGCGAGGTGGATGGCCTCGGGTGCCAGCGCCAGCCCGCGGCGGGTGTTGGGCTTCTTGCCGGTGCGCGTCAGCAGATAGGGCGCGGCGGCGGGGCCGAGGGCGGCTTTGAGTGCGGCTTCGAGCTTGGCGTTGTTCTGCTCGAAAAATTCCTTTTCCATGCCGTCCTTGAGGCGCTTTTGCGCGGCTTCGAAGGCCTCGCTGTCGGGGCCGACGACGCGGGCGTAGGGTCGTAAAAAATCTGCCGCATCGATGTCGCGCCAGTGGCGCAGCGGCTGGCCGCCCTGCACGGCTTGGGCGTGACAGGCAAGCCAGGCGACGAGGGCCGGTTTGAGCGTGATGTCCTTGTCACCGCAACGCACGCGGCGGGTGGTGAGGTCGATTTCCAGGCGCGGCGGGGCGAAGGCGGATTGCAGCGCGGCGACGGTCTCGACGAAGCTGGCGCGGCCGGCCTGCAAGGCTTGCGGCAGGCCGTGGCGCAGGCGCACGACAGGAATTTCGGCGAGTGTGACGACGGCGTCCGCCGTGTCGATGTGCCGCCCGTCGCGCGTGGCCAGCCGACGTGGCGTGGCGGGCGGGAAGAAGAATTCCGGATGGCTTTCGAAGGGCGACGAGACCAGCACGTGGGAAAGCCGATCCTGCGGCCGGGCAAATAGCGAGAAGGCGTAGCCGAGGTAAAAGCCCATGGTCTTGCGCCCGCCGGCGATGGAGACATGTAGGGCGGCATTGTCGTCGCGGGTGAGTTCTGCGACCAGCGCGGTGATGGCGTCGGCGGCAGCGGCGTTTTCCTGCGGGCTGCGGATGTCGGCGAGCGGGTTGCCGCTGGCAGCGGTGATGATGTGGATGTGGCTATCGTCAAACTGCGGCTGGCCGACTTGCGGGTAGTCGGCCAGCAGCGCATGGAACTGGCCGCCGTCGGAGTGGAGCAGGGCGGCTTTCGCCAGCCGCGCCCCTTCGCGCGTGGTGAGCAGATGGATTTCGGTGGGCGCAAAAGTCGGCGCTGGCGAGACGGCGGCGGCCAGCGCATAGAGCGTTTCGGTGACGATCTGCGGGCTCAAGCCGGTGACGGCGAGCAGGATGCGGCGGGGGAAGGCGGCGGGGTGGGCGGTTGAGTGCATGGCCGTCAGTGTAGGCCAGGCGGGCAACGAGAGGGCGCGGCGGCAAGCTTGCCGGGAGAGTCAGGGTGCGCCGCGCATCCAGGTCTGGACGGCGTCACGCAGCTTTGGCAGTTCGCTGGGGCCAATGAGGCGGATGCGGGCATCCCGCAGGCGTTCAAGCAACATGGGGGTGGGCACCCGCGCCGAGAGCAGCCAGGTTTCGCCGAAGAGACCCCGTGCGGCCTTGCCGAGGCTGTCGAGCTTGTAGGCGAGTTCGTTGTCGTTTTCGTTGGGTTTGAAGCGCAGCGTTTTGCATTCGATGAAGAGCAACTGGTTGGCGTGCGCGGCAAGTACATCAAATTCGTTTTTTGTCTCGCTCATGCCGTTGCCAGAGACCTCGACGCCGAGGCGTGCGTCGAAGACCTTTTCATCTTGCAAGGTGTGCCAGGCGAATTCTTCCAGCCAGCCGCCGCGCAGAAATTGGGTGGATTCTTCGTCAATGAAGACGATATCGGCCGCGCCGTCGTTCCAGCCGATCAACCCGGCGTTGGTGAGTTGCCGCAGGGCTGCGGCCCATGGGCTTTTCGGGTGGGGAGCGTAGTCAAAGTTCTGGCGCGGTTCGATCAGCCGGTCTGTCTGGTTGAAAGCCAGGTCGGCAAGCCGGTTGAGGGCGCCGATAAACGGATCAAGCTGTTCGGCGTTGCGTCCGAGATACTTGGCTGCCGCTTTACGGCGTGCCGCACGCTCGCGCCAGGCGGCATCGTCGCTAGTGGCACGACCGAAGGTAATACCTTGGGCAGCAAGATATTTTGGCACGTCGAGTACGTCGGTCATCGGGATCGCGTCAATGGCCGGACCTTGTGCCTCGGGCAGGGTTTCAATGCGGCGGTGGGCGGTGTCGGTGTAGATGGTGCGTTGCGCGATGCCGCGCAAGACTTCCACAAAACCTAGTGCCATCAGCTTGGTACCGCCCGTGGCATTGAGCACGATTGCTGCGCCGGGGTGCACGGCTTCAAGTTTTCCGGCGAGATCGAGGGCAAATTCTTGAATGTGTGAGAGGCCGACATCCGGGGCGTCGGGGTAAATTTCGACGGCAATGTTTTCCCGTTCCAGCAGTTTCTTCAGGCGGTGGTCGATCTTTTTGCGCGCCATTTCGGCGGTAGTGACCAGGACGACCTTGTCCGGTCGTTCCATCAGAGCCGGAATCAGGTTGGCCAGAATCTGGTCGGAGACCAGGCAGACGTGAATTTTCATGGCAGTTTCCGGATGTCGTAGCGTTCAATGACGGCGCCGCAGCGATCAAGATCGGCGGCGGAAAGTTCGCGGCCGCGGTCAGTGGGTTCGAGGCGCAGCGAGAGGTTGTGGTATGCGGCGCCGCGCGCGCAGATTTCAAAAGCCAGATTGACCGGCAAGGATCCGATCACCGTGTCGCCAGCGCCGACTTCTTGCGGGTCGAGGTGGACAACGTGGCGGTCGAAGGCGATGCCTTTGGCTCGCGCCCAGTCGAGCGCGCCGGGGTGGCGGGTGATAAACCAGATGGTCATCTTATTTCCACAGTCGTTGGTCGAAGCCGAAAGGCTGGGGGGTGCCGATGCGGGTGCGGCCGAAGTCAGGGTGCAGCGGATTGAGCAGGTAGTTGGCTTCCGCCGGGATGATGACGGACGGGGTTTTCAGCAGCAGACCGCTGCCGCTTTTGAGCCACTCGCCACCGATGGCCTGGGTGGCGGGCGGCGGCGGTTCGCTGCGCCAGTGGGCCGGCAGGGCGGTGGTTGGCAATTCGGTGATGACGATGTCGTCGGGGACATGGAGCGGGAGGGCGACGAAGCAGAGCCGGGCATCGGCGGCGGTGAGGTGGACCAGGGTTTCCAGCGCGGCGAGTGAGAGCGTGCCGCCCAGATAAACGGCGGGCAGGCCGCGCGGGTTCCAGCGGCCACCGAAGCGGCGCGCGCCTTCGCCATCGAAGGCGCTGGCGGCGTGGCGGGTCTTGACGATGCGCCAGAGCGTCAGCGGCATGGATGGGGTGAAGTCAGGAAAAGACGCCGTATTCGATGCGGCCGAGCAGGTCTTCGACTTCGCGTGCGCCGGCTTCGGTGCGGATCAGTTCCAGCGGGATGCGGCTGCCGAGGCCGCGCTGGGGTTGGTGCAGCCATTCGCGGGCGCGGCTGGCGTCTTCGAGTACTTCTTCGGCCAGCGTGGTGATGCGGGCGAGGCGATAGAGACGGTCGCCTTGTTGGGCCGTGAGGCGGCTATCGCCGCGGGCGTTCTGGCGTTGCAAGGTCTTGGTGCTGACACCGAGTGCGGCGGCGAGTTCGGCTTCCGTCAGCGCCAGATGTGCGCGCAGGTGCTGCATGACGGCGCGCGGCAGGCCGGCTTCGATCAGGTCGGCCATGTCGAGCGGATCGCGCACCCGGCGGCCGAGTTGCTTGATGCCGCCCAGTGCGGCAATGATGGCGTTGTCACCCATGATGTGGATTCCGGTTGTTCATCTGTCTTATCAGTATAGGACAGATGTCGGCTGTTCGATGCGATAGCCTCCCATGCCAAAGGTGGCTTCCTTGCCGGCATGCAGCCATTGGCCGAGGTGCAGGAAGGGGAGAAACGGTGCGAGATCACCCGTCAGCTTCCAGCGGCCGACCACGCCGCCGAGCGACATTTTTTGGTTCTGGCGGCTGGAGTAGCGTGTCCAGTCGCGCCAGCGCAGGTCTTTGATGCTTTCAATGGCGCTGGCTTGCTGCGCCAGGGCGCTGAAGTCGAGCGGCAAGGGGCCGGGGCCGTGGAGCTCATGAATCAGGGCGATGCGCCGCACCAGCGCCATCAGCAGGTCGCGGGCGGTCAGGTCGGCGGCGTCGATGGGGCGGCCATTTTTTTGCAGGCGCAGGGGGGTGTCGATGGCCAGTTGCAGGCCGTCGCCTGCAAAAGTCGGCGCTGGCGGGACGGCGCGGGGATGTTCCTGTATTGCTTCTTCCGGCCCGGCGAGCACGGGCGTTTCCTCTGCGCCGAGATGGACGACGCGCAGTAGACGGGCGGTGCCGTCGCCCTTGCCGACGCCGCGCGCCAGCGCTTTGACGAAGGCCCACAGGACCAGCGGCAACTGGTCGAGGGCGCGGCCGGCCAGCACGAGGTGAAAGGCGAGCGTGTCGCCCGGCGCGTAGGATTTTTCACCCCAGGATGGGGGCTCGATGACGTAAGGGTGCGGCACCTGGGTGAATTTCTGTAGCGCATGCCCGGCCACCGGTGGCCGGGTTTCGAAGATGGCGGCGTAGGGACAGGTGGTGATGAGCGGGCAGCCGTCGCAGGTTTTCTGCTTGGTCATGCAGGCGGTGGCGCGCAGCGCACCGCCAAACGCGCCGCGCAGGGTGGAGCCGGCATAGGCGGGCAGGTGCAAAGGCGTTTCGACGGTGAAGTCGAGGCGGTAGCGGGCGATGGGGAGGGTGATCATTTCAACTGGACAAAGACCCAGCCGAAGGGTTCGCTGGCGGTGGGTTTTTCGGTGTCGTTGGCCGTCAGCGTCATGGTGAAGGTGGTGGGCTTGGTGCCGTATTTGGTGCGAATCTGGCGCAAGCCATCCAGCGTCAAACTTTCGGCACCGCCATGTTTGCCTACGCGCAGTAGAAAGCCGCGACCTTCGGCGAGCATGCCGCCGAAAGTGGTGACTTCGCGGATATCTCCGGTCTTCGGGTCTTTCGCCTTGCCGGTTTTCTGGCGGATATTCTTGTCGATCCAGGCGCTCCAGTCCTTGCCGTAACCATAGTCGTTGGCCATGTCCGCGAGATAGGCCAGGCACTGATCGAGTTCGGTCATGTAATGACGATTGGCGGCAAGCATCAGGTCGGACAGTTGCGGGATCGGCTCACGCAGAGTAGCGCCACGTTCGGGTTGACGCAGGATGATTTCGGTCTGGAATTTGCCGCGCCGCTGGATGGCTTCCAGCAGGTAGTCATAGCGCACGGAAGAAGGTGAGCCGGGCCTGTCGTGCAACGGTTTTTTGTGCACGCGTTGCAGGAACATGAGGGCGCGCGCTTCGTTGCTGGCGGGTGCATCGCCAATCGAGAGCAAGCGCAACGGGTCTTCGGGAATGCCGACGCGCAGCAGGCCGGGATGGGCGGCAAGCCAGGCGGTGCGGAGCGCCCCCTTGATGCTGCTGCCGGGCAGCAGGGCGGCATCGGTGAAGGGATCAAAGGCCGTGCGTTCCAGCCGCTTGATATGGGTGCGATCGGGCAGGCGCGTTGCCAGTTTGGGGATGCGCCGCAGGCCGGGTTGGGCGAGTAATTCATCTTTGTACTGGCCGATGAATTTTTTGATGCTACGCACCGGATCGCCGGGATCGCTGGCGGCTTTCGACAGGCCATGAAGTTCCATCAGCGGGATGACGGATTGCAGTTGTTCGACACCGAAGACCGCTACCGTTTCCGCTGTGTCGTCGAGATATTCGTAAGGGGCGTAATCCTGCCCGCAGCCGATGTGCAGGGGCGACAGGGCGGTGAGTGTCAGCCGGGCGCGTTGTTCTTTCATAGTGTCTTAATCCCCAGCGGCAGCACCGGCGCATAGCCCTGATGCACGGTGGCCGGTTCGGCTTTGGACAAGCGCCCCTGCCCGCCCAGTCCCTGGCCGATAAACAGGCGTGGGGTCCAGGCGGTGCCGGGAACAAACACCGCGCCGGTGGCGGCGAGCAGGAGCGGGTTCTTGAAGGGGTTGGCGGCGAGGGCGTGGGCGTTGCCGTGGCGGCCGAAACGGGTGAGGACGCGCCAGTAGCTGTGTTCGCCGTCAAAGCCTTGGCCCTGCGGGGCGCTGGGGGCGAGTGTCCAGTAGGCATTGGCAAAAGTCGGCGCTAGCAGCCTGTCGGACTTAATTCGTCCCAATAGCCATCTGATGAATATGCTATAATCATATTCATCAAATTCAGACAAACGCGCACAATGGCCTTTCACCCAATAGATCGAGACACGGACTACCTGCTGCCGCCGTCAGT
>JAUXWU010000218.1 GCA_030680085.1 Rhodocyclaceae bacterium
ACCGGCTACCTGATCGAAAAATCGCTGGCGATCGACAACGTCTTCGTCTGGCTGATGCTGTTCTCGTTCTTCGGCATCCCGCTGGAATTGCAGAAGCGCGTGCTGGTGCTCGGCGTGCTCGGCGCCATCGTCATGCGTACGGTGATGATCTTCGCCGGCGCCTGGCTGATCACCCAGTTCCACTGGATGCTCTACATCTTCGGCGCCTTCCTCTTGATCACCGGCATCAAGATGTGGTGGTTCGCCGAAGAAAAGCCCGACATGGCGAACAACCTGCTGATCCGCTGGCTGCGCGGCCACATGAAGATCGCCGACGAACTCCACGGCGAAAAATTCTTCATCTGGAAGGACGGCGTGCGCTACGCGACGCCCTTGTTGCTGGCGCTGATCCTGGTCGAGATTTCGGACCTGATCTTCGCCGTCGATTCGATCCCGGCCATCTTCGCCATCACCGCCGATCCCTTCATCGTGCTGACCTCCAACGTCTTCGCCATCCTCGGCCTGCGCGCGATGTACTTCCTGCTGGCCGACATGGCCGACCGCTTCTCGCTGTTGAAGTACGGCCTGGCGGCGGTATTGGTATTCATCGGCGTCAAGATGCTGTTGATCGACCTCTACAAGATCCCCATCGGTTTCTCGCTGGCCGTGGTCGCCACCTTCATCGGCATTTCGGTCGGGCTGTCGCTGCGCAAGGAAAAGATCGAACGCGCGGCGGGCCGCGCCGGCTCGTGAGGGGCTGACATGGAAGCAGTCATGCACCCCCCTGCAACGCTGCGCCCGCGGTTGGGCCGCTGGCTGGAGATCGCGCCGGTCAGAAACGGCCTGATCGCGCTGATCCTGATCAATGCCGTGATCCTCGGCCTGGAAACCAGTCCGTCGCTGATGGCGGATTGGGGTTACTGGTTAAGCGCAGCCGACCGCGCGATCCTTGCCGTTTTCGTCGTCGAGATCGCGCTGCGGCTTTTCGTCCATCGACTGGCCTACTTTCGCGATCCGTGGAACGTCTTCGACTTCGCCGTGGTGGCCATCGCACTGGTACCGGCCTCCGGCCCCCTGGCGGTGTTGCGCGCCTTGCGCATCTTGCGCGTGCTGCGCCTGATCACCCTGGTGCCGAGCATGAAGCGGGTGGTCGGCGGCCTGCTCGCGGCTTTGCCCGGCCTGGGTTCGGTGGTGGCAATCATCTGCATCATCTTCTATGTTGCCGCCGTGATCGCCACGAAATTGTTTGCCCAGGAGTTTCCGGCGCTGTTCGGCGATCTGGGCAAGAGCGCCTTCACGCTGTTCCAGGTAATGACACTCGAAGGCTGGGCGATGGAGGTGGTGCGCCCGGTGATGGCCGTCTACCCTTTGTCATGGATTTTCTTCCTGGCCTTCATCCTGGCGTCCACCTTCACCATGCTCAACCTGTTCATCGCGGTCATCGTCAACGCGATCCAGCAGGAAGGGGGCGACGACCGCCGCGATACAACTGCTCTTGAAATCGCCAGCCTACGAAATGAAATCGCGGCCCTGCGCGGTCATCTTGGCGCCACGCGCAAGCCCTCGCCCTATGCAATACGGAGGTGTTGAATGCTGGAAGCAACGCGACTGCTGGATTGGGATCATGCTGGCCTGACGTTCGCTCACGCGGCGCGAGCCCCGTGGCTCGACGTCCTCTTCACCACCGTCACCTGGCTCGGTTCGCTGGCGGTGCTGCTGCCGCTGGCGCTCCTGGTCTGGTGGCGGAGGCGGGGCGACAGGGGTGCGGCCTTTGTTGCGCTGGCGCTGATCGGTGCCTCCGCGCTCGGCCATCTGGCAAAGCTGATAGCGGCGCGGCCGCGGCCCGACCTGTTTCCGCCGCTGATCCCGATGCCGGAGGACTGGAGCTTTCCCAGCGCCCATGCGGTGCAGATCACCGCCTTCGCCCTGGCCTGGCTGCTGCGGCCGGGAACGGTGCCGGGGCGGATCGAGATTGCCGTCCTGTTCGCCACCGTGGCCGTGGTTATTTCCTCGCGGCTCTATCTGCAGGTCCACTTTCCGAGCGATGTCATCGCCGGCGCGCTACTGGCGACCCTCTGGGTCGTTTTCCTGCATCGTCTGCCGGCATGGCGGGAGCATAAACAATGAGACATAAATTTCTTGGAACCGGCGACGCCGGCTACCACCCGCTGCGCAAGATCAGGACGGTCATTTCCGGGCTGCGCTATGCCGTGCTCTATGACTGGTCGGTGACCTACAAGCTGATCCTGTCGGTGGTGGTGCTGGCGGTCGCCTTCGGCGCGCGTGCCTGGGTGGATTTCTTGCTGATCCTGGTGGTGACCGCTTTTGTTCTGGTCGCCGAAATCTTCAACAGCGCAATCGAGGCACTCTGCGATTTCGTCGAAACCCGCCACAACGAGAAGATCAAGGTCATCAAGGACATCGCCGCCGCCGGCGTCGGCATTGCGATCCTGGTCTGGTTCATCGTGCTCGGCGTCGAACTGAGCCGCCTGCTCAACCTCGGGCTGCCTTGATGTCCGGTCATTCCAGCAGCGACGCGATCCCGCCAGCCTGTATCGCCTCGACGGCGGGATGCTGAATCCGCCGCTGGGTGACAATTGCATACCAGTTTTCACGGACATCGGTGAGCGCGCCGAGCGAGCGGGCGCCGAACTGCGCCAGGATGTCGGCATGCATCCCCGAGGGCGCCGGAAAGAGGCCGAGCCCGGCGCGGCCGAAGGTTTTGAGCAGGGCGCTGTCGGAAAACTCGCCGACTATTTCCGGCTTCAGGTTGTGCCGCGCGAACCAGGCATCGATGGCGCCGCGCAGCAGATTGCTGCGCACCGGAAGCAGCACCGGCGCGCCGTTCAATTGCTGCGGAAAGTCCGCGGCATAGCGCTTGTGCAAGCGGTCGGCGGCATATAGGTCGATGCCGACCGTGCCGAGTAGCTTGGACTGGAGTTTCAGATGAGCGTCGGTCGGCGCCGATCGGTCCGTCAGGACCAGGTCGAGCCGGTTCAGCGCCAGTTCGGCAAGCAGGTGGTCAACATTGCCTTCGATGCATTCAAGGCGCATCGACAACGGCGCCTGCAGCACCGACCGGAGCAGGCGGAAGGCGACCAGTTTGGGTACTGTCTCGCTCAGGCCCACGGCAAAGCGCCGGCGTCCCGAAGCGTGATCGGCCACGGCGTGGCGCAGACGCTCGCCGAGCAAAAAGATCTGATCGGCATAGTCCAGCGCCGCACGGCCGGCCTCGGTCAGCACTAGGGAACGCCCCTGTGGAGCGAACAAGGCCTGCCCCAGTTGCCGCTCGAGTACGCCGAGCTGGGTGCTGATGGTCTGCACCGACAGATTCAGCCGTTCCGCCGCGCGGGTAATGCTGCCTTCCTTGGCGACCGCCCAGAAGTAGAGCAGGTGACGGAAATTGAGGTCGTCCGGGGTCATCTACTGTTCCAATAAATGGAAGCATTGTATCCAAATATATCTATTTATCCGA
>JAUXWU010000219.1 GCA_030680085.1 Rhodocyclaceae bacterium
TACCGGCACAGAGGCGAGCGATTTCACCCGTGAAGGACAGCACTTGGCCAGCGAACTGTTGCAGAACGGTTTCAGCCCAGGTTCGCAGAATTTTGCCTTGCGCTACGTCTTTCCGCTCCTTCCGCAGCACGCCCATTTCCAGCTCCAGCACCGTAACTGCAGACAGATAAAGCTGGTTGTGTTCCCTGGTGGGACGGCAGGACGGCGGCTCTCAGGCGGCCCTGGCCTGCAAGTAGGCGACGACATCGTCCAGCGTGACCAGTTTCGCGTAATCCACTTCGGGAATCTCGACCTTGAGTCGTTGGTTGAGACCGAGGAGGAAGTTGAGCCAGTCCATCGAGTCGAGATCCACCTGCTTGCGCAGCGGGCGGTCGCCGCGCAAGGCATCCGCTTCGACCTCGGGCGCGATGGATTGCAGCGTCGCCAGCACCACGGCGCGGATTTCTGGTTCATTCATTGGTCGAGCCCCTCGGGACGTTGCAGCAGGTCGGCAAGTTCGCGCAGGAACAGCGCGCCGCGATGGCCGTCGGAGACGCGGTGGTCGGCGGAGAGGCTGGCCGTCACCACCGGCAGCACCTTGAGAGCGCCATCCTCGACCCACGGTCGCTCGGTGATGCGGCCGAAGCCGACCAGCGCCACCTGCGGCGGGGTGATGACGCCGAACACCGTCTGCGAACCCTGATCGCCGAGATTGGTCACGGTCACCGTGGCCGCGCCGAGTTCCGAACTCTTCAGCGAACCGGCGCGCGTGCGTTGCACCAGGTCGGTGAGTGCCTGCATCAACTGCGTCAGCGGCATGGCGTCGGCATCGAGCAGCGCCGGCGCGATCAGGCCGCCCTGGCGCAGCGAGATTGCCACGCCGAGATGGATGTTCGCGACGGGAAGATAAGCCCCGTCGCGCCAGAAGCCGTTGAGCTCGGGGTAGCGTTTGAGCGCCACCGCCACCGCCTTGAGCAGCAGCGCCGCCGGCAGCAGGCGCTCGGCCATGCCGCGCCGCGCGTTCGCGTTTTGCAGCCAAGCCAGCGCATGGGCCAGCGGAATGTCCTCGGCGACGTAGTAGTGCGGAATCTCGCGCTTGGAGCGGGCCATCGCGGCGGCGATGGTCTTGCGCATTTCGGCTGTGCGGTCGATGAGTTTTTCCGCCGCGGGTGGCGGCGGAGCGGCCTTCTCCACATCATCCAGCGTCACCGCGCCGTGCGGGCCGCTGCCGGTGATGCGGTCGAGATCGATGCTTTTTTCCTGCGCATACTTCCGCGCGGCGGGGGAGATCATGCGGCGCGGCGCCGTCCCGCCAGCGCCGACTTTCTCGCCGGGTTCGAGCAAAGTCGCCATCACCGTGCCCACCGGCATCTTTTGTCCGATCTCGGCGATCAGTTCGTGCACGATCCCCGCCTGCCAGCACTCGACATCGACCGCCGCCTTGGTCGTATCGACGATGGCAATCACCTGGCCCTTCTTCACGGCGTCGCCGGGCTTCACCTTCCATTCGAGCAGGGTGCCTTCGTCCATGTCCGCACCCAGCGACGGCAACTTGAATTCGATCATGCGAAAAGCCCTTTGACGGCAGCAACGATTTTGTCGGGCTGCGGCAGCGCCGCGTCTTCCAGGTGCTTGGCATACGGAATCGGCACCTCTGCCGAACAAACCCGCGCCACCGGCGCATCGAGCTCGTAGAAGGCGTTTTCCATGATGCGCGCCATCACCTCGGCGGCGAGGCTGCCGCTCTTCCAGCCCTCGTCGACCACCACCGCGCGGCGACATTTGGCAACCGAGGCGACGATGGTCGCGGTGTCGAGCGGCCGCAGCACGCGCAGGTCGAGCACTTCCGCCTCGATGCCGGCGGCAGCCAGTTGCTCCGCCGCCGCCAGCGCCTTGGGCAGCGAGCCGCCGTGGGTGATGATGGCGACATCCTTGCCCGCGCGCCTCACCTTGGCGCTCGTAATGTCGACTTCCCAGGAATCGCCCATCTCGCCTTCAACGTTAAACAGCCCGCCGTGCTCGAAGATCACCACCGGGTCGGGGTCGGCGAGCGCGGGCGCCAGCATGCCGCGCGCATCCTCGATGGTGGCGGGGGCCAGCACCTTGATGCCGGGAATGTGGGCGTACCAGCCTTCGAGGCTGTGCGAATGCTGCGCCGCCAATTGCCGTCCCGCGCCGGTGCACATGCGGATCACCAGCGGCACCGAAAACTGCCCGCCGGACATGTGGCGGTAGAGCGCGGCGCTGTTCACGATCTGGTCGAGCGCCAGCAGACTGAAATTCACCGTCATCACCTCGACGATGGGCCGCAATCCGCCCAGCGCCGCGCCGATGCCGGCGCCGACGAAACCGAGCTCGGACAGCGGCGTGTCGCGGATGCGTTCCGGCCCGAACTCGTCGAGAAAGCCCTTGGAGAAGGCGTAGGTGCCGCCGTAGCAGCCGACGTCCTCGCCCATCAGGAAGACGCGCGGGTCGTTCTTCAACGCTTCGTGCATCGCCTCGCGCATCGCTTCGCGGTAGCTGATTTTTTTGGTCATGGCGTATGGACATCCTTCAACAAATCTTCGACCGGTTCCCAGCTTCCGGCTTCGGCGAAGGCGACGGCCACATCCACCTCGGTATTCGCCACCGCATCGAGTTCAAGGAACTCGTCCTCGGTCAGCTTGCCCTCCGCCTTGAGCCGCGCGGTGAAGGTGTGGATCGGGCCGCGCGTCTTCCATGCCTCGACCTCGGCCTTCTGCCGGTAGATCTCGGCGTCGAACATCGAGTGGGCGCGGAAGCGGTAGGTCTGGTACTCGACAAACACCGGCCCGCCGTCTTTACGCATTCTCGCCACAGCCTGCTTCGTTGTCTCGTGTACCGCGACGACATCCATGCCGTCGACACGCAGCGCCGGCATGTCGTAGGAGGCCGCCTTGACGCAGAGATCGGTCTGCGACTCGGCACGCTCGATGGCGGTGCCCATGCCGTAGAGATTGTTCTCGCAGCAGAACAGCACGGGGAGTTTCCACAGCGCCGCCAGGTTCAGCGTTTCGTGAAAAGCGCCCTCGGCCACCGCGCCATCGCCGAAGAAACAGGTGGTCAGCCGATCCTCGCCCTGCATTTTTGCCGCCAGCCCGAGCCCGACGGCCAGCGGCAACCCGCCGCCGACAATGGCATTGCCGCCGTAGAGCCGTGTCTTCGCATCGAACAGATGCATCGAGCCGCCGCGGCCGCGCGCGCAGCCTTCCTGCTTGCCATACATCTCGGCCATGATCGCGCCCATGGCCATGCCGCGCACCAGCGCATGGCCATGCTCGCGGTAGGTGGCGACGACGTTGTCCGCGGACGAGAGCGCATGCAGCGCGCCGACCGCCACCGCCTCCTCGCCGATGTAGAGATGCAGAAAGCCGCGAATCTTGCCCGCGCCGTAGAGTTCGGCCGACTTTTCCTCCAGGCGGCGGATGCGCAGCATGTCGGCGAGAAGGCGCAGAGCGAAGTCCTTGTCCCACGGCACCGGGCCGGAAGGAGGCGGCGGGGCGCGATGATCGACTGTCATTTCAGCCTCCCGCCTCCAGCGTCGAGGTGTCGCCCTCGGGCAGGCCGAGTTCGCGCGCCTTCAACAGTCGCCGCATGATCTTGCCGCTGCGGGTGCGCGGCAGCGTCGGCAGGAAGGCGATCTCCTTGGGCGCCACGGCGGCGCCGAGGCGTTTGCGCGCATGACCGAGCAGTTCGCGGCGCAGTTCCTCGCTGTCCGCAAAGCCGGTCTTGAGCGAAACAAAGGCCTTCACGATTTCGCCCACCACCGGGTCGGGCTTGCCGATCACGCCGGCCTCGGCCACGGCCGGGTGCTCCATCAGCGCGCTCTCGACCTCGAAGGGGCCGATCAGGTGGCCGGCCGACTTGATCACGTCGTCGGCGCGGCCGACAAACCAGAAGTAACCGTCGGCGTCCCGCTTCGCCAGATCCCCGGTCAGATACCAGTCACCGGAAAAGCATTTCCGATAGCGTTCCGCGTTGTTGAGATAGCCGCGAAACATCGAGGGCCAGCCGCGCTTCAAGGCCAGTTCGCCCTCGACGTCGGGCTCCTCGATCACCGTCACCGAACCGTCCTCCAGGTGCCGCACGATGGCCGCGTCGATGCCGGGCAGCGGCCGACCCATCGAGCCGGGCTTGATGTCGAAGGCGGGTGTGTTGGCGATCATGATGCCGCCGGTCTCGGTCTGCCACCAGTTGTCGTGGATGGGCAGGCCCAGCACGTTTTTGCCCCAGCGCACCGCCTCGGGATTGAGCGGCTCGCCGACGCTGGCGATGAAGCGCAGGTTCGGGAAGCGGTATTTCCGTGGAATATCGGCGCCGCACTTCATCAGCATGCGGATCGCCGTCGGCGCGGTGTACCAGACCGTCACGCCTTCGTCTTGCAGGATGCCATACCAGCGTTCGACGTCGAATTCCTCGCGGTCGATGATCGAGGTCACGCCGTGCAAGAGCGGCGCGATGACGCCGTAGGACATGCCCGTCACCCAGCCCGGATCGGCGGTGCACCAGTAGATGTCGTCGGCATGAAGGTCGAGCGCGTAGTAACCGGTGGCGTGGTGCGTGACGACGGCGCCATGCCCATGCACGGCGCCCTTGGGCGTGCCGGTGGTGCCGCTGGTGAAGTGCAGCAGCGCCATGTCTTCGGCGGAGGTCGCGGCGGGCGCGCAGGTAGCGCTGGCCGCCGCCATCAGCGTCGCCAGGTCGAGCGTGCCGGGGATGTTCGTCGTGTTGCCTTCTTCGCTGACCAGCAACACATGTTCGAGCGTCGGCATCTTGTCGCGCCACTGCGCCACCTTGCGTTCATATAGCAGGTCGGTGGTGACCAGCACCCGGCCTTCGCCCAGATTGACGCGGGTGGCGATGGGCTCGGGACCGAAGGCGGAAAACAGCGGACAAACCACCGCGCCATGCCTGAGGCTGCCGAGCACCGCAACGTAAAGCTCCGGAATGCGGCCGGCGAGCACAAAGACCCGCTCGCCCTTGGCGATGCCGAGCTGCCCGAGCACGTTGGCAAAGCGGCCGGCGAGCGTGGAAAGTTCGCCGAAGCTGACATCGCGCGCCGGTGCATTGCGGGAAAGGAAGCGGAACGCGGCCTTGTCGCGCAAGAAACCTGCCGCATGACGCTCGACGGCTTCATGGGCGATGTTGATGCCGCCACCAGGCAGTCCGCTCAACCCGGCGCGAGCACGATCCCACGTGAAGGCCCGACACTCACCAGCGTAATCGGCGAAATTCGGCGCGACCCGCAGATCGGCGCCAGTCTTGCGAATGACGGATAAGGAATCCATGTCCCGCCCCTCCCTTTTGACTCAATATAGCCGGATCCGCACGCTGTGGGAAGGTGGCATTGCCGATTTCATGGCGTCACGGCACTGTGACCGCCAGCAGTAAAAAGTCGGCGCTGGCGGGACGGCGGGTTTTGGCCTACGGCCGTCATTCCTCCTTGCCGTTGGTCTGCTTCCAACCTATTCTGACGTGGAGGGGCTTTCGGGTGGGGGTGGAATGATGGGATTGACCATGGATATTCGATTGCAGCCGGGCGACGCACTCCTGATCGTGGATGTCCAGCGTGGTTTAGCGTGGTTAAAGGGCGCATCATTCTGCGAACCGAGGCGATGGACGAGAAGGTGCGCGAGCAGGTGGCCAACGTCGCCGGACTACCGGGCATTGTCGCCGAGGAAGCGCCGCTCGCCTACAAAGACGTCGGCGCCGTGGTCGATGCCTCCGACCGCGCCGGCCTGGCCCGCAAGGTCGCGCGCCTCGCGCCGCTGGTCTGCATCAAGGGCTAAGCGGTGGGTAACACCCATGAAAGTGCGACTCTCTTGAGTGATAGGATGGCACCTGCATTGCAGGGTCGGTCGCGCCGCCTCTGGCAGCCCCTTGACGCAGGCATCAGCGAATATTCAATTCATCAACAGAAAACATGGCTTTGGCAAATAGGCAGCTCAGTCTCGACCTCGTCGATGACCACATCCGCCCGCATCCGCCGCTGGTGGCCGCGGCTATCGCGGACCTGGCCGGGCAAGGCGGGATGGAGGCGCGCGGTGCGATCTTTACCCGGCCCGAGGTGGTTGATTTCATCCTGGACCTTGCCGGATACACGGAAGACCAGCCGCTGCACAGGAAGCGGCTCTTGGAGCCGTCGTTCGGCGGCGGCGACTTCCTGCTGCCGGCTGTCGGGAGGCTGCTGACGGCATGGCGGTCGGCGCAGGATAAAGGCGCCGCGCTCGATGATCTCGGCGACGCCATCCGGGCCGTGGAGCTGCATCGCGATACCTTCGACTCGACGCATGCGGCGCTGATCGCCATGCTCACTCAGCAAGGCCTGACCGCCGCCACGGCGCAAGCCCTTGCCGATCGCTGGCTGACGCAGGGCGATTTCCTGCTGGCCCCGCTGGATGGCCGATTCGACTTCGTTGTCGGCAATCCGCCCTATGTCCGTCAGGAGCTGATTCCGGCACCGTTGCTGGCGGAGTATCGCGCCCGCTATCAAACGATGTACGACCGGGCCGACCTCTACATTCCGTTCATCGAGTGCTCGCTTTCGGCGCTCTCGCCGGGCGGCAGCCTGGCCTTCATCTGCGCGGACCGCTGGATGAAGAACCGTTACGGCGGACCGCTGCGCCGCATGGTGGCAGAACAGTTTCACCTGAAAATCTATGTCGACATGGTGGGCACTCCGGCGTTTCGCTCCGAGGTCAGCGCCTACCCGGCCATCACCATCATCAGCCGGGAGCCGCCCGGCGCAACGCGCATCGCGCATCGCCCGGCCATCGAGCGGGCCGCGTTGACGACACTGGCCCATGCGCTGCGCGCGACCCCTCTGCCGAAGCATTCCGGGCCGGTAGGCGAGCAGGCCCGCGTCCCCAACGGCGCGGAGCCGTGGCTGCTCGAATCGACGGACCAGATGGCGTTGATCCGGCGGCTTGAGCGCCGCTTCCCGACTCTGGAAGAGGCCGCCTGCAAGGTCGGCATCGGCGTGGCCACCGGCGCGGACAAGGCATTCATCGGCGACTTTGACGCGCGACGTGCAGGCCTGCAACAACGCCGCTTTCAAGCTGTACGGCTTGTGAGCCATGACGTACGAACAATTCCCAGACCACACAGAGAAAGCGCAAGTAAGGAACGTGCCCGCATGAACCAAGTTGTCATCGAGAACCCGATCATCAACTCGCCTTTCGACGAGCCGACTCGCCATTTCAAATTTACCGACGATGGGATCACGGACGAGGTGATTGACGGTCGCCGGACCAGTTCGTATTTCGTCCCCATCGCCAAGCCTAAAAAGAAGAGCGCCAAGCAGCTTCAGTTCGACACCGAGTGGACACAAGACCGCATCGAAGAGAACAAGCTCGTCAACGACATTCGTCGCCGCGTCGCCCTATGGCGCAAGGGCGGCTACGTCGGCGTCACGCCAACCACAGCACGCTTGATCGGCTACTGGATCGACCCCAACCGCGAGAAGAAACTCTTCTTTTGCCAGAATGAAGCCCTCGAAACCGCCATCTACATCACCGAGGTGGCAAAGAAATACGGCGATGCCTGGATTGAGAACGCGATACGCGCGGCGAACGACACGTCGAACCCCGGCCTGCCGCGCACTGCATTCAAGATGGCTACCGGCTCCGGCAAGACTGTCGTCATGGCCATGCTCATCGCCTGGCACACACTCAACAAGCGCGCCAACGCGCAGGATGCCCGGTTCTCCGACACCTTCCTGATCGTCACGCCCGGCATCACCATCCGCGACCGGCTGCGCGTGCTGCTGCCGAACGACCCGGAGAACTACTACCGCCAGCGAGACATCGTTCCGGCCCAGTACCAGGATCAGCTCGGGCAGGCGAAAATCCTCATCACCAATTACCACAAATTCCAACTGCTCGAAAAGGTGGCCGCCGGCAAGATCACCAAGTCGATTCTCGCCGATGGCCAGCCCAGCCCGTTCACCGAAACCCCCGACCAGATGGTGCGCCGCGTCTGTCGTGAGTTGAGCACCAAGAAAAACATCGTCGTCCTCAACGACGAAGCACATCACTGCTATCGCCGCAAACCCGACGCCGAAGACGAAGCGCTTACCGGCGATGAGCGCGTCGAAGCCAAGAGTCGCGAGGAAGAAGCGCGCATCTGGATTTCCGGTATCGAAGCCGTAAAGGCCAAGATCGGCGTGAAGGCCATCTACGATCTTTCGGCCACACCGTTCTTCCTGCGTGGTTCGGGCCATCCCGAAGCCACGCTCTTTCCGTGGGTGGTCTCCGACTTTTCGCTGATCGACGCTATCGAGGCGGGTATCGTCAAGGTGCCCCGCGTGCCCGTCGCCGACAACTCGATGACCGGCGAACAGCCCACCTACCGCGACCTGTGGCTGCGCATCCGCGAAGACCTGCCGAAGAAGGGACGCAAGACCGATGCGGTAGGCGGCGAACCGAAACTCCCCGTCGAACTGCAGGGGGCGCTGCTCAGTCTTTACGGCAACTACGAAAAGTATTACCGCCTGTGGGAGCAGAACGCCGAGGCCCGCGCCCGTGGCATAACGCCGCCCGTCTTCATCGTCGTCTGCAACAACACCAACGTCTCCAAGCTCGTCTTCGACTTCATCTCCGGCTGGGAAAAGCAGATCGGAGAACAGACCATCGTCCAAGCCGGGCAACTACCCATCTTCCGCAACGACGACGGCAACGGCGCCTGGCTGCACCGCCCGAACACCATTTTGGTTGACAGCCGGCAGCTCGAATCCGGCGAGGCAATGAGCGACGACTTCAAGAAGATCGCCGCCCGTGAAATCGACGAGTTCAAAGTTGAATACCGCGCTCGATTCCCCGGCCGTGATGCCGACGATCTCACCGACGAAGACCTGCTCCGCGAAGTGATGAACACCGTCGGCAAGGCCGGCCCGCTGCCCACCCGCGTCCGTGCTATCGAAAGCCGCATTGCTTGCGAGATCACCTTCCCCCGGCTGCTCGGCTACCGCTACGACGTGGCCGGCGAGCGGCTCACCGCCACCTTTACGGACAAGTCCAGTCTGATACTTTCCACCGCCGACATTCCCACCAAGACCGAGAACGCGCCCATCGTCGGCGAATCCAGCATCCACACTCTCGACGATCTGAAGCGCCGCCGGCCCAACGAGGTCGCCTTCCTGCTGGCCAAGCTCACGCTGGAGAAATACTTCCGCGACGATGATGGCAATGACAAGCCCTGGCTGTTCCCGCAACTACTCGACATAGCCAAACGCTGGCTGGACGAATGCGTCACGCTCAAGGACAACACCTTCCCGCAACTGCTGCTATTAATCGAGTTCGCTCACGATGCTGCCGATCGCATCTACAAGGCCATCGTCGCCTCAACCGACGGTACGGCGGCGCTCAAGCCCATCCTGCGCCCGTATGACACGCTCGGCTCCACCCGTTATGTGGATTTCGACACCACCCGGCCGGTCTATGCGACCAAAGCCGACAAGTGCCACATCTCCCACGTCGTGGCCGATACCGACTCGTGGGAGCAGAAGATGGCCGAAGCCCTCGAAGACATGCCCGAGGTCATCCGCTACGTCAAGAACCACAACCTCGGCTTCACTATCCCCTACACGCTGAACGGCGAGGAAAAGAACTACATCCCCGACTTCATCGCCTGTATCGAAGACGGCCATGGCCCGAATGACCTGTTTAACCTGCTCGTCGAAGTCACCGGCGAGAAAAAGAAAGACAAGGTCGCCAAGGTCGCCACGGCCAGCACACTGTGGGTGCCGGCCATCAACAACCACGGCGGCTTCGGCCGCTGGGCATTTATCGAAGTTGCTGACCCCTGTGACGCCAAAAACGCAATCCGAGGAAGCCTTCAGACATAGGCCAAAACTCGCGCATCAAGACAGATGCAACACCCATGGTTAGCGAAGCGATCACGCAAGATTAAGGGAAATTTTCATGCGACTACTGCACTATCTTGAAATAGAAAACTTCAAACGCTTCGGTGATAAGCAGCGTATTGAGCTGGATCACCCGGCGGTACTGATAGGCCCCAACAATTGCGGCAAGACCAGCGTAATTCAAGCCATTGCCCTGTGGTCGCAGGCGGTGAAGACCTGGTTCGACGTGCGCAAGGACTCTTCCGCCAGGGAGCGCACATCGACTGGGCTCAATCGGTTGGCCATCGTGTCGGTGCCGGTACAGCGCACGCGGTATTTTTGGAACAACACCACCGTTCGGACGGGCAACAAGGACGTGCCGCTGGTCATTACCGTGGCCGTGTGGTGGAAAAACGCACTCATACCGCTCTCAATGCGCTTTCGCAATCAGGGCGATGAACTGGTTTACTGCACGCCTGACGATGCGGCACTCAACAACATGGACCTGATCAAGTATGCCGCTTCGCTTAATGTGGAGTTGCTCTACCCGATGTCCGGGTTGGAAACGGAAGAAGCCATCCTGCAACCGGGGCGTATCGGCGTATTGCTCGGTCAGGGCCAGACTGCACAGGTATTGCGCAATCTGTGCCTGATGGTAGCCCGGGATAGCCCGGAGGACTGGAAACGTATTGCTCAACTGATGCAGCGGCTGTTTGACGTTGAACTTGGCACGCCCCAGGAGACCAATCGAGGGGCTATCGAGTTGCGCTACCGGCAGCCCAATGTAAAAGAAGAACTGGATGTATCGATGTCGGGGCGAGGCTTTCAGCAGATGCTGCTGATTTTCGCCTATCTCTATTCGCACAAACGCAGTGTGCTTTTGGTGGATGAGCCGGATGCGCATCTGGAAATCCTGCGACAGAAGCAGGTGTATGTGCTGCTGCGCGATATTGCCACCGAGAACGAGTCGCAAGTGGTGCTGGTGACGCACTCGGAAGTCATTCTCGACGAGGCCCTGGACAACAACCTGACCCTGTTGCTGGATGGCCAGGCGGATGATCTGGCTGCCAAGAAGGACATTCTCAATACGCTTAAGCATTTTGGCGCCGCGCACTACGTCAAAGCGAGAGCGCGCGGCTATGTGTTGTACGTCGAGGGCGGTACCGATCTGGATATGCTGCGTACCCTGGCGGTGCGGCTGAATCACCCGGTTGCGAGCGTTTGGGACGAGCGCGTCAACTCGTTTTACGTGCAGAACAATTACCCGGTGGAGTCTCTGGAAAGCGAGCTGGAGCGGGTGGAGGGCGGCTTCGGCATTACGCCGAAAGAGCATTTCTTTGCTTTACGCGCTTTGGTACCAGGCCTGCGTGGCTTGGCCATTCTCGATAAAGACAATCAGAACCGGCAGCCCTTCCAGGAAGGCGGCTTGAATCTCGTCTATTGGCGCAGGTATGAAGCCGAAAACTACTTCATCACGCCGGAGGTCTTGCGCAACTATGCCCTGGCGCATTATCAGGACATGGAATTGTTTGATAGCTTCCGCGCCGAGATCGCGTCGGTACTTGAACAACTCATCCTGGAACGGGTGTTCGAAGGCGTTACGGCGGACTTTCAGATTTATCGCAGTGCGGCGCCAGATGGTGCGCGACTGCTGTGGGATGCAAAAACGGAGCGACTGAAGCTGAGCGACTTTGCCGAAGAGTTTTTCCGGCGCCTGGCAGACAAACTCAGGCATGCCATGTTGCTCAAGAAGGGGGAGCTTCACCGCCTGGTTGAGTATGCCGATCCACAGATCATTCCGGCAGAGGTTAACGAGAAGCTCGATTTGCTGGATACGCTGTTCCGGCCTACCCGGTAGTAACTATTCGTTGTTCATCAAACCAGCGCAAGCGAGTAACCCAGGAAATCGTTCATGGCCAAAAAGAACACCCCTCCTTTGAGCGTCGAGTCCATCCGCCACAAAGACAAACGCGCCAACATCCCCACCGAGGAACTACGCGATTTCGTTGCCGATGAAGAACTCGCGCCAAAGACCATGCTCTATCCGCGCGATCAGTCCCTCGATCCGCAACTGGTCTGGAAAGGCAAGGACGAGCAAGACCGTGAAGACCTCGCCGTCCCCGTGGTGCCGATCTACATCCAGGAGAAGATTCACCCGCAGGCGATCATCGACGACTTGTTGGTCCATGCAGCGAGTCCGGCGGGTGGCCGCGTCGCGGAAAAGGCGGCGGCGTATCAGGTCGAACTCTTCGCCGACTTCAACGGCATCGAGGGCGGCTTTGATCGCAAGCTCGATTTCTACAGCCATGATTCCGGCAGCCAGCCGCACTGGACCAACCGCATGATCCTCGGCGATTCGCTGCTGGTGATGACCTCACTGGCCGAGAAGGAAGGGCTCAAGGGCAAGGTGCAGACCATCTACCTGGACCCGCCCTACGGCATCAAGTTCGGCTCCAACTGGCAGGTCAGCACACGCAAACGCAATGTGGGAGATAAGGCCGAGGACGCCACCCGCCAGCCCGAACAGGTGCGCGCCTTCCGCGACACCTGGAAGCTGGGCATCCACTCCTACCTAGCCTACCTGCGCGACCGGCTGGTGGTGGCCCGAGATCTGCTCACCGAGACCGGGAGCGTGTTTGTCCAGATTGGGGATGAGAACGTACATCTGGTGCGGAACGTGATGGACGAGGTGTTTGGGGCAGAAAACTATGTGAGCATCATCGCGTATCGCACATCGGTTGGACTCGGCTCGGAATACATCGACAATGTGAGTAACTACATCCTATGGTATGGACGAAATTGCGAGAACGGAATCAAGTATCGACCAGTTTTCAAACAGCTTACTGCGGGTGAGCGTGGCGAGACTCGGTACAACTTCGTATTGCTTCCCGATGGAACACAGCGGTTGATGACCGAAGAAGAACGCGATGGTTCGATACCCCCGCCGGCGGGATCCAGATTGTTTACCGATCAAGGGTTAACTTCACGCTCAGCGTCGGCAACCACCCTTTTCTCATTTACATTCGATGGGAAGCCATATGTGCCAACGGCGGGCGGTTGGCGGACCAACCTAGAAGGCATGCAGCGGGTTGCCGCCGCCAATCGTATTCTCAAGACGACGGGAACTCTCCGTTTCAAGAAGTTTTTCGACGATTTTGGATGCATCGCCCTTACAAATCAGTGGGACGACTTGAGTGGCGGTGTCGCCAGTCGCAACGATCCGAAAGTGTATGTTGTTCAGACCGCAACGTCGGTCATCGAACGCTGTCTCCTTATGACCACCGACCCCGGCGACTTGGTATTCGACCCCACCTGCGGCAGTGGCACCACCGCCTATGTCGCCGAGCAGTGGGGGCGGCGCTGGATCACCTGCGACACCAGCCGCGTCGCCCTGGCACTGGCGCGCACCCGCCTGATGGCCGCCAAGTATCCCTACTACCTGCTGGCCGATTCACCCGAAGGCATCAAGAAGGAAACGGAACTGACCGGCAAGCTGCCTCCCGAATACAGGACGGAAGGCGACATCAGGAAGGGCTTCGTCTACAAGCGCGTGCCCCACGTTACGCTCAAATCCATCGCCAACAACCCGGACATCAAGGAAGGCATGACGCGGCAGCAGATCGACGCCGCCATTGCCCGCCATGCCGATACGGAAACGCTCTTCGACCAGCCCTACCCGGACAACAAGCGTGTGCGGGTGTGCGGCCCGTTCTCGGTGGAAAGCCTGTCGCCGCATCGGGTGCTGTCCACGGCCGACGACAATATGGACGGCACGGTGACGGAGCAGGAAGGCCGCAAGCAGCACGACTTCGCCACCATGATTCTGGATAACCTCAAGAAGGCGGGCGTGCAGAATACCCGCAAGGGCGAGCGGCTCACCTTCGACCGGCTCGACCCCTACGCCGGGGCATGGCTGCACGCGGCGGGCGAATACACCGACGCCGACGGCAAGGCCAGGCGCGTGGCGGTTTCCCTCGGCCCGGAACACGGCACCGTCGGCCCGCAACAGGTGAAGGAAGCCGCCAAGGAAGCTGTGCAGGGCGTGGGCTTCGACATGCTGATCGTCTGCGGTTTCGCCTTCGACCCGCACGTCGCCGAAGAGGTGAAACGCTACGGCAAGCTGACCGTGCTGCCGGCCAAGATGAACCCCGACCTGGCGATGGGTGATGAACTGCTCAAGAAGACCGGGGCGGGCAATCTGTTCATGGTCTTCGGCGAGCCGGACCTGGAGATCACGAAGCAGAAGGACGGCCAGATCGTCGTCGAGATCAAAGGCGTGGATGTCTACGATCCGACCACCGGGCAGATTCGCAGCGCGTCCACCGGCGACATCGCCTGCTGGTTCATCGACACCAACTACAACGGCGAGAGCTTCTTCGTGCGCCACGCTTACTTCACCGGCGCCGAAGAACCCTACGACAAGCTCAAACGGGCGCTACGGGCGGAGATCGACGAAGCGGCCTGGAGCAGCCTCTACAGCACAACGAGCCGCCCGTTCGCCAAGCCTGAGTCAGGCAAGATCGCCGTGAAGGTCATCAATCACTACGGCGACGAAGTGCTGAAGGTATTTGAAATATGAAGATACAGGAGGCAGGCCAATGGCCGTCAAAACGAGCAGCATGACAGGGACGATATCAGAGCGTCTGAACGCCGCCCTGATACTTCCAAACGGCGCGCGCTTCTACCGTTGCGCCTTGCAGATCAACCCCTTTGCCTATTTGAGCAGGCACAGTAAGCAAACCAGTTTCCGCACGGAAGCGGATTACAACGCGGCGATCATCGCGGGCTGTCAGGAAGCCGGAATCGAGGTCATTGGCATTACGGATCATTACCGGGTTGAGGAATCTGTCGGTCTGGTACAGACCGCTCGCGCGGCCGGGTTGTTCGCGTTCAGCGGCTTCGAGGCCGTCACCAAGGATGGTGTGCATTTTCTGTGCCTTTTCGACCCAAACAAGGACAACGTGCTCGAACGGTTTATTGGCGAATGCGGAATTCACGACACCAGTGTGGCCTCGCCCACCGGAAGTCTGGATTCTTCTGAACTCCTCGGCTGTGCAAAAAAATGGGGGGCCGTCTGCATCGCCGCGCATGTTGCGGCGGAGGGGGGGCTTCTTAAGAAACTCTCGGGTCAACCCCGCGTCAATGTGTGGAAGTCGCCCGAGCTTCTTGCCTGCGCCCTTGCCGGCCCTATCGAAGATGCCCCGGAGGGCATTCGGCCGATCCTGGAGAACAAGGGCGGCGAATATTATCGCGACCGCCCCGTGGCGGTCATAAACGCTTCGGACATAAACAGTCCGGAAGACCTGAACAAGGACAGTACGTCCTGTTTCATAAAAATGTCGACTGTGTCAGTCGAGGCTTTACGACAGGCCTTCCTTGACCCGGAGTCGCGCATTCGTCTGAACAGTGATCCGCAACCGGAGCCGCATGCAGAGCTTCTGGCCATAACTTGGGAAACCAATGGATTTATGGGCGATACGTCCGTTCATTTCAACGGCAATCTGAATGTTCTGGTTGGTGGGAGAGGGACGGGAAAATCAACCATGATCGAGAGCATACGTTACGCGCTTGGTCTCGACCCTATCGGGGAAGAGGCACGCAAAGCACATGAGGGGGTTATCCGTCATGTGCTTTGCTCCGGCACGAAGGTCTCCTTGCTGGTACGCTCGCACAAGCCCTCCCAACGCTGCTATACCATCGAACGGTCGGTTCCGAATCCCCCCATCGTGAAGGACGAAGCCGGTGCAGTACTGACACTTTCACCGAGAGACGTCATGCCTGGCGTCGAGGTGTTCGGACAACACGAAATATCCGAACTCACCAAGAG
>JAUXWU010000221.1 GCA_030680085.1 Rhodocyclaceae bacterium
TACCGCGCATACCAGCAATTCTCATTTCAAAATGGCCATGTGTCGTTTGCGGTGGGGTTTGTCTCTCTTCCCCCTTTGAAAAAGGGGGATTGAGGGGGATTTAGCGGTGTCGGAAGTCATCGTTACAATCAAATCCCCCCTGCCCCCCCCTTTTTCAAAGGGGGGAAATACCGCAGTTTGTCGCAAAATTTTGAAATGAGAATTGCTGCGCGCATACCGCCACGACCAGCATCTCCACCAGATCGTGCTCAACTGTCCCGTTCGATGTTCCACGGGCCGACGACGACGGTCGCGATCACAGATGATCCGCACCACTCCCGTCTCTTCGTTGAACTCAACCCTATTGATCACTTGCCCCTCAAGCCCCAAAATCTTCGCCGGAATGATCGCTCCCATATGCCGCGCCTCTTCGAGTCGTTGAAAACCCGCATAGATACAGCATTTCCGGGATTCCGATCATCCCAATACACCGTAAGAAATACCGGAAGAGCCAGTTTCATGCGATTTCCCTGCCCAATATTCAGGGCTACAATTCAGCCTTGGCCACTATAATTCTGAACTCGCCGATTAATTTTCCCGGAGGCAAGATGATGAAGCGGTCCACTCCTTTGCTGGCGGTCGCTGCGTCCCTGCTGTTGATGCCGGTGGTCGCCAAAGAACCGGAAGTCTTCCAGGATTGCGCCCGCTGTCCGCGCATGGTCATTATCCCTGCCGGGTCGGTGGTCACGGGTGATCCCCGCGAATACGAAGATTTGAAAGAGGACGAGTCGCCGCGTCCGCAGATCACCTTCGATCGTCCGTTCGCTTTGGGGATGTTCGAAGTCACCCAAGCGGAGTGGAGCGAATTCATGGCCGACAATCCCAGCGATGTCAAAGGGAACGACCAGCCGATCAACAAGGTCAATTGGCGCAATGTGCAGGACTATCTTCGGAAACTGAACGCCAAAACCGGCAAGTCCTATCGCCTGCCCAGCGAAAGCGAATGGGAATACGCTGCCCGTGCCGGCAGCCCCGATGCCTACTCCTTCGGCAGCGACGAAAGCCAATTGCCTCGATTTGCCTGGTTTGACGCCAATTCCGGCGGCATCACCCAGCCGGTAGGTAAATTGCAGCCCAATGCATTCGGCCTCTACGACATGCACGGCAATGTGTGGGAATGGATCGACGACTGCTACAGCAGCAATTACGGCAAAAATCTGACCAAAGAATTCGAGGCCGAGCGTCAATCATTTTGCTATCGCGTCATTCGCGGCGGATCGGTCCTCAATTTCGCTAAATATGCCACCGCATTTCATCGGGCATCGCTGACGCCGGTGAACTTCAACTCGAACCTGGGTTTCAGGGTGGCGTTGTCCCTACCCTGATCCGACTTTCCTGACCGGTATCCATGCCGCTGCTGAAGAGATGGGTGGCTGGGAACACGGTGGCGGGTTCTCGGTCGATGCCGTCTCAAGGAGCCGTCTCATCGCAGCAACCTCGGATGCCTATCGCGCTGAACTCCTCGGTCTTGTATAAGATTCATGCGATTGCCCTGACCTACACCGCCCGCCAGTAATTTGCAGGTGGTCGCAAGGTATAATCCGCGCCCCTCAGCTAGTCGCCGGCAAGCCACCGCATCCCCCGTGGACCACATCAGAAACTTCTCCATCATTGCCCACATCGATCACGGCAAATCCACGCTGGCCGATCGCATCATCCAGCGTTGCGGGGGCCTGACGGATCGCGAAATGGCCGAGCAGGTGCTTGATTCGATGGATATCGAGCGCGAGCGCGGCATCACCATCAAGGCGCAGACGGCGTCGCTCAGCTATCTGGCCCGCGATGGCAAGCGCTACAACATGAATTTGATCGACACCCCGGGACACGTTGATTTCTCCTACGAGGTCAGCCGTTCACTGTCGGCCTGCGAGGGCGCGCTGCTGGTGGTCGATGCCTCGCAGGGTGTCGAGGCGCAAACCGTGGCGAACTGCTATACCGCCATCGAACTGGGCGTCGATGTGATTCCCGTGTTGAACAAGATGGATCTGCCGCAGGCCGACCCGGAAGGCGCGCGCCGGGAGATCGAGGAAGTGATCGGCATCGACGCGACCGACGCCATCCCCTGTTCAGCGAAGACCGGCATGGGTATCGAGGATATTCTCGAAGCGGTAATCGTCCGCGTGCCACCGCCCAAAGGCGACCCGAGCGCGCCGCTGAAGGCGTTGATCATCGATTCATGGTTCGACAATTATGTCGGCGTGGTGATGCTGGTGCGGGTTGTCGATGGCAGCTTGCGCGCCAAGGATCGTATCCGTCTGATGGCGATGGGCTCAGTGCATCTGTGCGAGCAGGTCGGCGTCTTCACCCCCAAATCGCATGTCAAGGAACAACTCTCGGCCGGCGAGGTTGGTTTCATCATTGCCGGCATCAAGGAACTGAAGGCGGCCAAGGTCGGTGACACCGTGACGCTGGCCGACCGTCCTGCTACCAAAGCCTTGCCCGGCTTCAAGGAAATCAAGCCGCAGGTTTTCGCCGGACTTTATCCGATCGAAGCCAACCAGTACGAGCAACTGCGAGAATCGCTGGAAAAGCTCCAGCTCAACGATGCCTCGCTGCAATATGAGCCCGAGGTATCGCAGGCGCTCGGTTTCGGTTTCCGCTGCGGCTTCCTCGGCTTGCTGCACATGGAGATCGTGCAGGAGCGTCTGGAGCGCGAGTTTGATCAGGATCTGATCACCACGGCGCCGACGGTGATTTATCAGGTGCGGCTGCGCGATGGCACGGAGATTCTCGTCGAAAACCCCTCGAAGCTGCCGGACATACAGAAAATCGAAGAGGTGCGCGAGCCGATCATTACCTCGGCGATTTTCGTGCCGCAGGAATATCTGGGCGCGGTCATCACGCTCTGCGAATCGAAGCGTGGCAGTCAGGTCGATATGCGCTACCACGGCCGCCAGGTGCATGTCACCTACGAGATGCCGCTGGCCGAGGTGGTGTTCGACTTCTTCGACAAGCTCAAGTCGGTGTCGCGCGGTTATGCCTCGCTCGATTACGAATTCAAGGAATACCGGGTGGCCGACGTCATCAAGCTCGACGTGCTGATCAACAGCGAGAAGGTGGACGCCCTGTCGATGATTGTGCACCGTGCCAATGCACCTTATCGCGGCCGTGAGCTGGCCGCCAAGATGCGCGAGCTGATCCCGCGCCAGATGTATGACGTGGCGATTCAGGCGGCGATCGGTTCGACCATCGTCGCCCGCGAAAACGTCAAGGCGATGAGGAAGGATGTGCTGGCCAAGTGTTATGGCGGCGACATTTCCCGCAAGAAAAAGCTGCTGGAAAAGCAGAAGGCGGGCAAGAAGCGCATGAAGCAGGTCGGCCGCGTCGAAATTCCCCAGGAAGCCTTCCTCGCCGTGCTGCGCGTCGGCGACAAGTAAGCGAAGAAAAAAATCATGAACTTTGCCCTGATCCTGTTTGTCTTGCTGATGGTCTCCGCCGTGTTGTGGGTGGCCGATCATTGCGTCTTTCGCAAGCGCCGCAAGCCAGGTGCCAAGGAGCCGTGGTGGGTCGAATATGGGGCGAGCTTTTTCCCGGTCATCCTGATCGTCTTCGCGTTGCGCTCTTTTTTGGTCGAACCGTTCAAGATTCCCTCCGGTTCGATGATTCCCACCCTGTTGGTGGGCGACTTCATCGCCGTCAATAAATACACCTATGGCATTCGTTTGCCGGTGCTGAACAAGAAAGTCATCGAGATGGGCGCCCCGGCGCGCGGCGATGTCGTGGTGTTCCGCTACCCGCCCGACCCCTCGCTCGACTACATCAAGCGGGTGGTGGGTTTGCCGGGCGACCGGGTGGTGTACCAGAACAAGCGGCTGACCATCAACGGTCAAGCGATAGACGTCGAGAAAACCGGCGACTATTTCGATGCCGAGCGCCTGTTTTATACCCCGCGTTATGTGGAAAAGCTGGGTGAAGTCGAGCACGCGATCCTGATCGAGGACGATGCCCCGGTCTTTGTGCCGCACGTCATGCAGTTTCCCCGGCGCGATAATTGTCTCTACAATAGCGCGGGCTTTATTTGCGAGGTTCCCGCCGGGCATTATTTCGTGATGGGCGACAACCGCGACAACTCGCAGGACAGTCGGGTCTGGGGGTTTGTGCCTGATGAAAACCTGGTGGGCAAGGCATTTTTTGTCTGGTTCAATTTTGGTGATCTGAAGCGCATCGGCGGCTTTAAATGATCGCCATCCAAGGCGCGAGGATGACATGAGGAATAAACAGGCGGGCGTGACTCTTTCGGGGCTGCTGGTTGCGGCGGTGATCATTGCGACGGTTTCCATGCTGGGCATGAAAGTCATTCCCGCGGTCATCGAATACTTTCAGATCGTCGGCGCGGTCAAGGCGGTGGCAAATGATCCGACCGCCAAGAATAGCGTTGCCGATGCGCGCAAGTCTTTCGATCGCCGTGCCCAGGTGGATGACATCGCGTCGATAACGGCGCAGGATTTGGAGATCACCAAGGAAGGCGGCGAGCTGGTTGTGGCGTTTGCTTACGAAAAACGCGTGCCGATCGTGAACAACGTCAGCCTGCTGATCTACTTCGAAGGTTCATCTAAAAAGTGAGTGCTAGCGGGCGGCTGGAAAAGGCGCTTGACCATGCCTTCAAGCAGCCCGCGTTGTTGCAACAGGCGCTGACTCATCGCAGCCATTCCTCGCCGCACAACGAGCGACTGGAATTTCTTGGTGATAGCGTGCTCAACTGCGCGATCGCCACGCTGCTCTACCAGCGTTTTGCCGCCATCAACGAAGGTGATTTGTCGCGTCTGCGCGCCAATCTGGTACGCCAGGAATGTCTTGCGGAGATTGCCGCCGAACTGACGCTGGGTGATTGCTTGCGGTTGGGCGAAGGTGAACTCAAGAGCGGCGGTTTTCGGCGTCCTTCGATTCTGGCGGATGCGCTGGAGGCGATTATTGGCGCCATTTATCTCGATGCCGGTTTCGCGGTTGCCCAACAAACGATCGAACGCTTGTACCGCTCGCGCATCGAACAAATCGACCCGCGCGATGCCGGCAAGGACGCCAAAACCGCGCTGCAGGAATTGCTGCAGGCGCGGCGCTTGCCCGTGCCGCTATACAATTTGCTGGCCACGCGCGGCGAGGCGCACGTCCAGGAATTTGAAGTGTCCTGCACGATTCCGGCAATCGATCTTCAGGTGAAGGGCCGTGGCGCCAGCCGGCGCGGCGCGGAGCAGCAGGCCGCCCAGGCGGCGCTTGAAAAAATTGGAGTGACATGAACGAAGCAGCCCCCGAATCAGGATTCCGCGCCGGTTATGTGGCGATTGTCGGCTGTCCGAATGTCGGCAAGTCGACCCTGATGAACCGTCTGATCGGCGCCAAGATCAGCATTACGTCCAAAAAGGCGCAAACCACGCGCCATCGCATTCACGGTATTTTGACGACCGACGCCTGCCAGTATGTTTTCGTCGATACGCCGGGCATGCAGATGCGTCATCGCAACGCCCTCAACCGCGCCATGAATCGGGCGGTCTCCGGGGCGCTGGTCGACATCGACGTGATCTTGTTCGTGATCGAGGTCAATCGCTGGCGTGCCGAGGACCGCGCGGTGCTTGAGCGTCTGCCGGACGACACACCGGTGGTGCTGGTCATCAGCAAGATCGACCGGATGGCCGACAAGAATGCCTTGCTGCCCTTCATGGCGATGCTTGCGGAGCAGCACGCTTTCAGCGAGATTGTGCCGATCAGCGCCGAGCGGGGCGACAATCTTGATGCGCTGCTGCAAGTGGCGGCGCGTTATCTGCCCGAGTCCGCGCTGATCTTTGCTGTCGACGATCTGACCGACCGCTCGGAACGCTTTCTGGCTGCCGAAATGTTGCGCGAAAAACTGTTTCGCAATCTGGGCGAGGAATTGCCCTACGGAATCGCCGTCGAGATCGAAAAGTTCGAGATGGAAGAAGGAGTCCGCCGTATCCATGCCGCCATCATCGTCGAGCGGGATGCGCACAAGGCGATGGTCATCGGCAAGGGCGGCGAGCGCATGAAGCGCGTGGCCAGCGACGCGCGCAAGGACATGGAGCGGCTGTTTGGCGGCAAGGTCTGGCTGGAAACCTGGGTCAAGGTGAAAGGCGGCTGGGCCGACGACGAGCGCGCTTTGAAATCGCTGGGTTACGAGTGAACCGTCGGCAGCGCATTGATGGTGCGGCGGCCTTTCTGCTGCATGCCTATCCCTTTAGCGAAACCAGTCTGATCATCGAGGTATTCACGCGCGACCATGGTCGGCTGGCCCTCCTGGCGCGTGGCGCGCGCCGACCGCGCGCGGCGTTGCGCGGCGTGCTGCTGGCGTTTCAGCCGCTGGAACTGGGTTGGTTCGGTAATGGCGAAGTGAAAACGCTGGCCAGGGCGGAGTGGCAGGGTGGCGTGCCGTTTTTGCAGGGCAATGACCTGTTGCTCGGTTATTATCTGAACGAATTACTGCTGAAGCTGTTAGCGCGCGAAGATGCCCACGCCGCGCTTTATGATGCCTATGCGGCGGCCTTGCTGGCGCTGTCCGGCGGAGCAAGCCATGCGGAGGTGTTGCGGCGCTTTGAAAAGGCGCTGCTGGCCGAGTTGGGTTATGGATTGACGCTGGACCGGGATGCCGAGGGCGGGGCGGTTCAGGTGGCGGAAGAATATCGTTACCAGATCGAGCGCGGCGCCGTATTGGCGGTGCGTGGCGGCGCGGGGCTTGCCGTGTCAGGCAAGACCCTGCTCGACATGGCGGCGGACGATTATGCCGATCCGCGTACATTGATGGAGTGCAAGCAGTTGATGCGCCATTTGCTGGGGCATTACCTGAATGGTCAGACGCTGCAAACGCGGCGGGTTTTTATCGAATTGCAGGAAGGCTGAAATACGATGATTGATCTGGGTGTGAATATCGACCATGTGGCCACGCTGCGCCAGGCGCGGCGGACTTATGAACCCGACCCCGTCTGGGCGGCCGCCGAGGCGCAGCTGGGCGGCGCCGACGCAATTACCGTGCATTTGCGCGAGGATCGTCGGCACATCATCGACCGGGATGTCCAGTTGTTGCGGGCCAGTGTGCAGGTCAAGCTCAACCTGGAAATGGCGGCCACCGACGAGATGATCGGCATCGCCTGCCAGCTCAAACCCGAAATGGTGACGCTGGTGCCGGAGGGACGCCACGAAGTGACCACCGAGGGCGGCCTTGACGTGGCCGGGCAGAAGGACCGGCTGATGGTGGTGGTGCGCCGCCTTCATGATGCCGGCATTTATGTCAGCCTCTTCGTCGATGCCGACCTGAAGCAGGTGGCAGCCGCCGCACACGTCAAGGCGCAGGCCTGCGAGATCCATACGGGGCCATATGCGCACGCCTTTTATGAAAGCGGGCGCGACATCGAGAGCGGCCCGGCGCAAGCCGAACTGAGCAAAATCGCCAATGCTGGCGCGGCGATTATCGAGCGTGGCATGCGCTTCAATGCCGGTCACGCGCTGAATTACCACAACGTGCAGCCGGTCGCCGCCCTGCCAGGCGTGCGCGAACTGCACATCGGGCACGCCATTGTCAGCCGCGCCGTATTTGTCGGCTTGCGCACGGCGGTTCGCGAGATGAAGCTGTTGATGCGGGAAGCCGCTGTCCGGTGATCTTCGGCGTCGGCACTGATCTGGTCGTCATCGCGCGGATGCGCGATTTCTGGCAGCGTCACGGCGAACGCGGACTGGAGAAGCTGTTGGCGCCCGAGGAACGGGCCGCCTGCCGCGAGAGCACCGACCCCGGCCGCTTTCTCGCCAAGCGTTTTGCCGCCAAGGAGGCGCTCGGCAAGGCGCTCGGCACCGGCATCCACGCCCCGGTGCTGCTGCCGGCGATTGCCGTGACGCATGACGACCTGGGCAAGCCGCTGCTCAAATTTTCCGGCGATCTGGCGGCCTGGATTGATGAACGCGGCCTGAGCTGCCATTTGTCGTTGAGCGATGAAAAAGACCATGCGCTGGCCTTTGTCGTGGTGGAGATCAACGATAGCGCCGTCCCGCCAGCGCCGACTTTTGCGTCTGGCGGGACGCCAAACCCTCCGCCAGCGCCGACTTTTGCGGTGCATCCATGAAGATTGCGCACGGCCCGCTGATGATCGATCTGGCCGGTACGGCCCTGACCGCCGACGAACGCGAACGTCTGCTGCACCCGCTGGTCGGCGGCGTCATCCTGTTTGTCCGCAACTATGCGCATCCCGCACAACTCACGGCGTTGTGCGCGGAAATTCACGCGCTGCGCATCCCCCGCCTGCTGATTGCCATCGACCATGAAGGCGGCCGGGTGCAGCGTTGTCGTGATGCTTTCACCCCTATCCCGGCGATGCGCAAACTGGGCGAGTGGTGGGATCGCGATGCCGCTGCCGCGACCGCCGGCGCGCGGGCGATCGGCTTTACGCTGGCGGCGGAACTCCGGGCCTGCGGCGTTGATCTGTCCTTCACCCCGGTGCTCGACCTCGATTACGGCGCGAGCGGCGTGATCGGCGACCGCGCCTTCCATCGCCATCCCGAGGCAGTGGTCGCGCTGGCTGGTGCGTTGATTGATGGTCTGCGCGCGGCGGGCATGGCCTGTTGCGGCAAGCATTTCCCTGGTCACGGCCATGTCGCGGCCGACTCGCATCTGGCGATTCCGGTCGACGAGCGCAGTTTTGAGGAAATGGCCGACGACCTGTTGCCCTACCGCCGATTAAAGCTCGATGCCGTGATGCCCGCGCATGTGATCTATCCGCAGGTCGATCACCGTCCCGCCGGTTTTTCGCCGGTCTGGATCGACAAACTGCGCCACGAATTCGGCCACGCCGGCGTGATTTTCAGCGATGACCTGTCGATGGAAGGTGCGAGTGTGGCCGGCGGTATCGTCGGGCGTGCCGAGGCCGCCTGGCTGGCCGGTTGCGACATGCTGCCGGTGTGCAATAAACCGGAGACGGTCGTGGAGCTTCTGGAAAATTGGCAGCCGAATCTTGACCCGGTGCGCAGCGCGCGGATTGCGCGGCTGCTGCCGACGCAAGACACGCCGGCCTGGGGCGAACTCGCCCGGCTCTGTGGCGCCGGGCGGAGCGCCTGCCAGGCCTTGATGGCCTGACTCCAGGCCTTGATGGCCTGACTCAATACTCGCTAATTACTTGACGCGGCCCTTGTATTCGCCGGTGCGGGTGTCGATTTCGATCTTGTCGCCGGTGGCGACGAAGATCGGCACCATCACTTCCATGCCGGAGGGCTTGATCCTGGCCGGTTTGAGCACTTTGCCGGACGTGTCGCCCTTGACGGCGGGTTCGGTGTATTCAACCTCGCGCACCACGCTGTTGGGCATTTCGACCGAAATCGCCTTGCCTTCGAAGAACACGACCTCGACGGCCATGCCGTCCTCGATGGAGGGAATCGCATCGGCCATGTTCTCTGCTTCGCCCTCCTACTGGTGGTATTCGGCGTCCATGAAGACGTACAGCGGGTCGGCGAAGTAGGAGTAGGTGCATTCCTTGCGCTCGGGGACGACCTGCTCGAACTTGTCGTCGGCCTTGTAGATGGCCTCGGACGGGGCGTCGCTGAGCAGGTTCTTGAACTTGAACTTGACGACCGCAGAGCTGCGGCCGCCTTTGGTGTATTCGGCTTTCTGGACGACGAGCGGATCGTTGCCGACCATGATGACGTTGCCGACGCGGAGTTCTTGTGCTGTTTTCATAATGAATTGGGGGGCGGAAATAGGAAACCCGGCATTATAGCTTTGACTGGCAGAACTTGACCAGATTTGTCGCCAGATCGCCGTGCGCCGCGATTTGCCGCGCCCAGCGAGGGGCATGCGCAGCAAGGGCGGGCATTGCCGCGCGAAACGCTGGCCAGTTGTTAGCAATGCGTGCGGCACTGTCGCCCTGGCCGTTCCACGCCTGCCAGAAGACGCGGGTGGCGGTTGCGGTGTTTGGGTCGAGTGCGGCGCAGTAGCGCTCCAGCAGGGCATCAAGCTTGGCGTGCTGCGCGCCATTGACTTGTGGATAAGCCTGCCAGACAAAAGGACGCTCGGCCCATTGGGCGCGCACCAGAGAATCCTCGCCGCGCACGAAATTGAGCTGGCAGGCGGCCAGTAGCTTGTCGTAGTCGTCCTGTGAAAAAAATGGTTCGGCGTGCAGTTCGAGTGCGCCGCGTGTTTGCTGGCATCCGGTCGGGAATGCTTCGCCGAGCCAGTTTTCGACCTGCTGGCGGGGCAGGCCGTCGGCGACGTGGCAACGCACCAGCGCGTCGCCATCGCGCCAGGCTTTCAGCAGCGCGGGCAGGGCAGGATTGTCATAGCAAAACAGTGAGACATCGAGAGTCTCGCTAAAAGTCGGCGCGGGTGGAACGGCGAAGTTTTTCTCAAGTAACAATCCGCCGGTGCCGGCAACGAAGCCGGGGAAAAAGAAATACTTGATCAGCGGCGGGTGCGGCGAAGGCAGGCCGTGGCAACCGGCCACCCAGTCCTCGGCCGAAAGGTATTCGAGGTTGATCCAGACCGGTGGCCGGGGCAGGGCGGCCATCGCTTCGACATAGCGCGCCGGCAGCTCGCAGGCGAAGGACTCGATGACCACATCGGCGGGCTGAATTTCGGGCAGATCGCCCCGCCAGCAATGCACTTCGACCGGGATCGCTTGTCGGTCGGGAGCCAGCTTCTCCAGCGGCGATGGATCGTCGATCATCAGCCGGACGTGCCAATCATGCTCGGTCGCCAGTTGCCGCGCCAGCCGCCAGCAGACGCCGGCATCGCCCAGATTGTCGATAACGGCGCAGAAAATGTCGCAGGAAATTTTACGCATGGCGTTATCCTACCCCGCCATGCCCGCGGCCACTTTCGACAGCAAGTCCTTCATCGCCACGCTGACCGATGCGCCGGGCGTCTATCGCATGCTCGCCGATGACGGCGCGGTGCTCTACGTCGGCAAGGCGAAAAATCTCAGGAAGCGTGTCGCTTCGTATTTCGTCAGGACCGGCCACAGTCCGCGCATCAACCTGATGCTGCAACAGGTGGCCGCCATGGAAACCACGGCGACACGTTCCGAGGCTGAAGCTTTGATCCTTGAAAACACGCTGATCAAGAAGCTCAAGCCGAAATACAACATCCTGTTCCGCGACGACAAGTCCTACCCTTACATCGGCTTGTCTGGCGGCGAATTTCCCCGGCTTTTCTATCATCGTGGCGCTTTTGAAAAGAAGTCACACTACTTCGGGCCGTTCCCGAGCGGGCTGGCCGTGCGCGAGAGCATCCAGTTGATTCAAAAAACTTTCTTGCTGCGCACCTGCGATGAGGCGGTTTTCGCGCACCGCTCAAGGCCCTGCCTGCTGCACCAGATTCACCGCTGCAAGGCGCCCTGCGTCGGGCTGCTCGCGGCCAAGGATTATGCCGTCGACGTGCGGCTCGCCACGCTGTTCCTCAAGGGGCGCCATGCGGAAGTCATCGAAAACATGACGCGCCAGATGGCGGACGCGGCGGCGGCGTTGCGTTTCGAAGAAGCGGCTGTGCTGCGCGACCAGGTCAAGGCGCTACAGACGGTGCTGCACCGCCAGTATGTGAGTTCGACCAAGGATGCCGATGTCGATATCGTCGTCGCCGTCGTCGAACGTGGTGAACTGTGCGTCAACCTGGCGATGGTGCGCGGCGGTCTGCATCTGGGCGATCGGGCCTATTTTCCTCAAGCCGGACTGGAGGCAGAAGGCGCTGAGGGACTGGCCGCTTTTCTTGCCCAGCACTATGTCGATCAACCCGTTCCGACCCGTCTGATTCTCGATCCGTGGCCGCTGCAAGACCTGCCCGAAGCCCTGCATGGAAGCGCACCAAGGAATGAAATGGAGCGCGCCTGGGCTGAAATGGCCTTGAACAATGCGCGGCTCGCCGTCACGGCGCGGCGTCAGGCCAAGAGCCACGCGAGCGGACGGCTGGAAGCCTTGCGCGCGGCACTTGATCTGCCGGAACTGCCGCACCGCATCGAATGCTTCGATATCAGCCACACCATGGGCGAGGGCACGGTGGCATCCATCGTGGTTTGTGTCGATGGCGCGATGAAGAAGAGCGATTACCGGCGTTTCAACATCGCAGGCATCACGCCTGGCGACGACTATGCGGCGATGCGTCAGGCGCTGACGCGGCGTTATGAGAAAGTGGTCACCGGAGAAACCGCTACTCCCGATCTGGTGTTGATCGATGGCGGCAAGGGGCAGCACGGCGTGGCGCGCGCGGTGTTTGCCGAGTTGGGACTCGATCATCTGGTCAGCGTCGGCGTGGCCAAGGGCGAAGCGCGCCGGCCCGGGCTCGAAACACTCTTTCTGCATAACCGTGCCGAGCCGCTACAATTGGCCATGGACAATGCCGGCTTTCATCTGATTCAGGAAATACGCGACGAGGCGCACCGTTTTGCCATCGTCGGCCACCGCGCGCGGCGCGCCAAGCCGCGCGGGCGTTCGGCGCTGGAAGACGTGGCGGGTATCGGGCCGACGCGGCGCAGAAATCTCCTCGCCCATTTCGGCGGGCTGGACGGGGTGAAAGCGGCGACGATCGAGGATCTTTGCCGCGTTTCCGGCATCAGCCGTGCGCTGGCCGAAACGATCAACAAGGCGCTGCACTGATGCCCCTCAACATTCCCAACCTGCTCACCTGGACGCGCATCCTGCTGATTCCGCTGGTGATCGGCGTGTTTTATGCGCCCTTGTCAGCCTACGAGCAAAACCTGATCGCCACCTGCGCCTTCATCGTGGCGGCCGTCACCGACTGGTTCGACGGCTGGCTGGCCAGGAAGCTGGGTCAGACCTCGGCCTTCGGCGCTTTCCTCGATCCGGTGGCCGACAAGCTGAT
>JAUXWU010000003.1 GCA_030680085.1 Rhodocyclaceae bacterium
CATGTGCAGCGAGCCGGTGATGCGCGCGCCCTTGAGTGGTTGGGCGCTGGCGTATTCCTCGCGGATCGCCATCAGGCCGGGCATTTCGGTCTCGGCGATGCGAATTTCCTTGCGGCCCCAGTCGGCGAGACCGAGGTCGGCGATAACGTAGTCTTGATTGGCCACGGCAGTACTCCTTGCATGCGGCCAGGACGGAGGGGGGAGGGCCGGATAGGCCGGACTCACCCGCGCTCCCGTGCCGGCACGGGTTGGTCGGGTGAGCGCCGTTCTAGCGAATCCGAGCCTGGGGGCGGAACAACATCGCACCTCGCAGCGCTCCTCGGAAGAACGCAGATTATATGCGGCTTCCCCGGGCCGGCACCCGTTTCTCAATCACCGGGGTCAGCCGGCTGGGGTGCGGCTCGCGGGTGCTGCGGCGTTGCTCCACCAAAGCGGCGACGCCGCCGACCTGGAAGGTGCGGAGCACTTCGTAGAAGGTGTCGATCAGATATTCAGGTTTCTTGTACGCGGCCAGCAGGCTAGCCAAGTGTTTTTCAGGTACTGCATGCTTCTTGTTGTTCGGCACTTGGGAAAATGAATCACAAGTGATTGGCGTTATGCCATGTTGATGGCAATTGTGGGTAATGGGAAGATGTGTCCCACAAACCCAACCGGGAGGCAAAATTGGAAATTAGCGCAGTGATCGACCGAGCCACCGAGAGCTCAAGCGTAGAACTTGAAAATCCTCAGGTGCTGGTACTAGGGCGAGAAACACTGAATGCCTCGCACATTAAAAAGCTGGCGACCGGCCAGTGTTCCGTGTTGCATATCAAGGGATTTGTGGATTTAGCGGCTTGCTCAGTGATTGCCCAGGGCGCGCTTAATTATGGCTATAGCGCCTATCTGAATGTTCCCAGCGTCCGACGTATTGGGATGGCCTTTTACGAAACCGAAAACAAGCCGGATCTGGTGGCAAGGTATTTCGTTGTCGCTCAGCAGAACCTGGAAAACCTGCGAAGAGCCTGTGCGCCGATGATGTCTCCCCTGGACTTGTTGCGCTGCAAGCTCGATGAAATTTGGGAGGCGGGGGCCTGCCTGCAGACCTTATATGGCAAGAAGATGTTTGTGGGCCTTTCCAGAATGGTGTAACCGGGGACCACCTTTTTGGCCCATCACGACATTTTTGAGCAGGATGCCCCCGGCGCTCCAGAGGCTATCAGCGTACAAGCTCAGTTCGCGGCGAACGTCTATGTGCAGATTCCCGAGAACGGCGGCGAACTGCTCATGTGGAACATGAACATGGCACCCCAGGTATTCGACCAGTTACGTGGCAATGATTATGGGCTCAGGGTGGAAACATTGCCCGAACCCGATATCGTCGTTAAGCCGGGAACCGGGGACTTGCTCATTTTTGATTCCCGGAAAATGCATGCAGTGGCACCCCCGGTGGAAAAATCCAGGCTTGCCCTGTCCTGTTTCGTGGCCTATCGGGGTGACGATAAGCCCTTGACCTTCTGGAGCTGAGCATGGAACTTTCGACGCAAGATGCCGTACTGACGGATAAAGAACTGTCCAAGGAAAACCTGGAGGCATTGATCAACCGGGAGGTTCTCGTCCTGCGAATTCCCGGCTTTATTGATTCGGAAGCCTGCAGGGTGATTTCCAACGGCCTGAGGAACCACGGTTACAGTGATTATCTCAATGCGCCATCGTTGGGGCGGATCGGGATGTCCTATTTCGAGACGGCCCGCAAACCGGAAATCATCGAGCATTATTTCAATACGGCGATTCAAAATATCAAGATTCTGCGCAGTGCCTGTTACCCCTATCCGTGTCCGATTGATACCTTCCGGTGTGTCATGGATGAGCAATGGCCGGCGGGCTGCAATCTGCAAAACCTCTACAACAAGAAAATGTTTGTGGGCCTGTCCCGGTGCATGAAACCAGGCATTCCCCTCCTCGCTCACCACGATATGTTTGGCCGACATGCACCGAATACGCCGGAAACCGACAGCTTGATCAGCCAGTTCGGCGTCAATATTTATGTGGATGTGCCGGAAGCAGGGGGCGAGCTCGCCATCTGGCTGGATGAGGTCACCGACGAAGAGTTCCTGCACCGCCGCGGCAGCCAATACGGCATGAGCATTGAACCTCTCGGCGAGCCGGACATGACGGTCAAGCCTGAAAACGGCGATCTGATCCTGTTCAATGCACGAAAGCTGCATGCGGTCTTGGCGGGGAGCGGTACCGAGAGGCTTACCATCTCTGCCTTCTTCGGATATCGCGGCGACAGCAGCCCCTTAAGCGTCTGGAGCTAGGGGCCATGGCCGCATTCACTCAAAAAAATCAGGTCTCCATATTCCTGATATTCTTGACATTCGGGATTGCCTATCTCTTCTCGTCTTTGCTGCGGGGGGTAACGGCGACTTTGGCTCCCCTGTTCGTTCATGAGTTCAGTTTGAGCGCCAATGAACTCGGGTTATTGGGAGGCGCCTATTTTTTAGGGTTCGCTGTGATGCAGCTACCCATGGGCTCCTGGTTGGATAGATACGGCACCAAACGGGTTTTGGCTTTCTCCCTCATCGCCGCCGTGATGGGCAGCTACCTGTTCGGTGCCGCCGATTCCCTGCCGGAACTGCTGATCGCCCGATTCCTCTGCGGCATGGGTGTGAGCGCCTGTTTAATCGCCCCCCTGACCGCAGCCCGGTTGTGGCTGGAGCCTTCCGAGCAGCAGCGAGTCAATCTCTGGATGCTGATGGCCGGCGCCTTGGGCCTGCTTGTCGCTACCCTGCCATCGCAAAGTGCCGCCGTCGCTTATGGATGGCGGGCCATATTTACGCTGGTGGCGGCCCTGTTTGCCTTGACTATCGCGGCAATTTTGCTCTGGTCACCTAAAACAGAAACTGCGGCCGCACCCAGAATCTCCTGGTTCCGATCCTATGGTGAGGTGCTGACCAACAGCTACACTTGGAAAATTGGCCCCGTCGGTTTTTTCAACTACGCCACCCTGGTGGCGGTACAGACCTTGTGGGTCGGCCCCTGGTTAACCGACGTGGCCGGATATTCATCCGACGAAGCCGCAACGGGACTGTTCTGGATCAATCTGGTGATGCTCTTCGTATTCATGTTCTTGGGGGTGATTACCCCGAAGATCGTCAAATCGAAGAGCGGTGCGGAGGGGATTTTGAAACTCACCTTGCCCCTAAGTTTGCTGGCGCTGTTCCTGATTGCTTTTCTGGGAAATTTGGCCACGTGGCCATACTTCTCGGCCTACTGTATTGCCTCCAGCGCGCTGGCCTTGACTCATCCCGCAGTGGGCCAGCATTTTGAGTCCCATCAGGCGGGCCGGGCAATTGCCTTTTTTAATCTGCTTCTGTTCCTGGGGGTTTTTGCCGCCCAGTGGGGAGTGGGTTTAATCATTGCAGTGATCAACAGGGAGACGTTGAATGTAATTACTGGATATCAAGTGGCTTTTTACATCCTCTCCCTTCTGTCGACCCTGAGTTATCTGTGGTTCGTCTTTTTTGAAAAAATCACTCATCGGGAAAGTTAATGTCATGGCAGCACACAAACAGTTTTTCCATCAAGGTGAGTTTTTTATGTCGGTGCGGAAGACCTTATCCAGTTCCTCCATGAAAAATCTGACTCGGCCCGGTATGTATTTCCGGTTCGGCAGGACCGCGAAGATTGGGGTTGGCACTGGCCGGTAGTCCGGCAGGAGTTCCACCAAGCTCCCGTTTTTTAGCTCGTGATCCACCATGTAATTGGGCAGTTGGGCGACACCTAGGCCAGATAGGGCCATATGTTTCATGGCTTCTCCGCAGGTCATGATGAACTTGGATCTGTTTGCCGAGAGGTTGATTTCCTGGTTATCGGCGAATCGCCAAGGCATAATTTTCCCTACCCTCGGCAAGCGGAACCCGATGGTGTCCAGATCCTCGAGCTTATCGATGCTCAAGTCACCGGCTAGGGATTGATGGTATCCCGGCGAGCAACACAACACCCATTCCTGTTCGCCAATTTTTTTTGCCACCATGGAGGAATCGGGCAGGTCGCCAATACGTATTGCAACATCCGTCCCGTCGGAAACGATGTCGTTATAGGCATCCGATAATGTGATGTCAAACTTGAGCGTGGCAAATTGCTCGGCCATGGTTTGTATGATATTCAGAACCTTGATTCTGCCCAGAAAGACTGGAATATCCAGCCGCAATACTCCGGAAACGGCATTGTGGGTGGAGGAAAGTTTTTGGAGCAATTCTTCACTGTCCCTCAGGAATTGCGGCGACAGTTCAAATAATTTATCCCCTTCCGGGGTTAGGCTCAGAGACCGTGTATTGCGATAAAACAGCCGGGAATTGGTTCGGCACTCCAGCCGAGAAATGGCCTTGGCGATGGTGGACGGGGTTACTCCTCTCTTCCTGGCAACAGCGGAAAAGGAGCCAAGGTCGACGACTTCGCAAAATGTATTCAGATCGTTGATTATCATGTGGCGGATTTTATGGGTGAAATGAAATCACTGCATTAATCCTTGATTAACCGTGTTAAGCGGGCTGGCAATATGACTCTTCACATCGAAACCCCTCTCATACCGTCAAGGGCGCTAAGCCTCATTTCGGGTAAATCAATCCTGTTAAAAGTTGACGCCCTCCAGCCCACAGGCTCGTTCAAGATACGAGGAATCGGCCTAGCCTGTGAAACCTATGCCGCCCAAGGGGCACGGCGTTTCGTATCCTCATCGGGCGGCAATGCAGGTCTTGCCGTGGCCTACGCCGGCCGCAGGCTGGGAATCCCCGTCACCGTCGTGGTGCCTGAAACCACTTCCGAAAAAGTCAAGCAGCTACTCAGGGCGGAAGATGCTGAAATCATAACCCATGGCTCCACTTGGCAGGAAGCCAACGCCACGGCGCTGTCATTGATCGGCCCCACGGATGCCTTCGTTCACCCTTTCGACGACCCCCTCCTGTGGCAGGGTCACGCCTCGATCATCGATGAGATCGCCCGCAGTGGTCATCAACCCGACGCAATCATTCTGACCGTAGGTGGCGGCGGACTCCTCTCCGGGGTGGCGGAAGGCCTGCAAAAAAACAAGTGGAGCCATATCCCCATTCTCGCCGTCGAAACCGAAGGCGCCGCGTCTTACCGCAAGGCGATGGAGGTCGGTCGCCCCGTTCCCTTGGCGGAGATCAGGAGTCTGGCCAGCTCGCTGGGGGCCAAACAGGTGTGTGAAAAGGCCGTGGCGTGGTCGAAGGAACACCCTGTCCGCAGTGTTCTCGTATCGGATCAGAGCGCATTCATGGCCTGTGAACGTTTCCTGGCCGACCACCGGCTACTCGTCGAACCGGCCTGTGGTGCAGGCCTCGCGGTAGTCTATGAGCACGCGGAGGCACTGCATGACTTTGATCAAGTGCTCGTGATTGTCTGCGGTGGGGTCACGACAACCCTCGACGACATCAGAGAGACCCTCACTGGACTCTCCTGCCGATAGTGGCATCAATGAGAGAGGCTGACTAACCTCCAGCTATTTGAGTCGACTTTGGAAAGTGGCTCACTCCGGCCGCCGCTTCGCGGCTTAACCTCCGCTGGTGCGGAGGTTAAGCCTGCGACGAAACATAAATAAGGGCTTGCGGCCCGGCCTTACAGCCCGGCGTCACTCCTCAGCAGCAGCGCCTTGTCGGTGGCTTCCCAGGTGAATTCCGGCTCGTCGCGGCCGAAGTGGCCGTAGGCGGCGGTCTTCAGGTAGATCGGCCGCAGCAGGTCGAGCATGTTGACGATGCCTTTCGGCCGCAGGTCAAAGTGTTTCGTTACCAGTGCGGCAATGGTCTCGTCGGAGACCTTGCCGGTGCCGAAGGTGGTGACCCATACCGAGGTCGGGTGGGCGACGCCGATGGCGTAGGACACCTGGATCAGGCACTTGCTGGCAAGACCCGCGGCGACGATGTTCTTGGCGACATAGCGCCCGGCGTAGGCGGCCGAGCGGTCGACCTTGGACGGGTCCTTGCCGGAGAAAGCGCCGCCGCCGTGGGGGCAGGCACCGCCATAGGTGTCGACGATGATCTTGCGGCCGGTTAGGCCGCAGTCGCCCTGCGGGCCGCCGACGACGAAGCGGCCGGTGGGATTGACCAGATATTTGATTTCGCCCTTGATGAGTTCCTTGGGCAGGATCGGCTTGATGATTTCCTCGATCACGCCGGCGCGGATGTCTTCCAGCGACATTTCCGGCGCGTGCTGGGTCGAGATCACCACGGTGTCGATGCGTTCCGGACGGCCGTTCTCATAGCGCACCGTTACCTGGCTCTTGGCGTCGGGGCGCAGCCAGGGCAGGCGGCCATCCTTGCGCAGCATGGCCTGGCGTTCCATCAGGCGATGGGAGAGCCAGATCGGCAACGGCATCAGGCTCGGCGTTTCGTCGCAGGCATAGCCGAACATCAGGCCCTGGTCGCCGGCGCCCTGGTCGAGGTTGTCGTCGTAGGCCTTGTTCACGCCCTGGGCGATGTCGGGGCTCTGCTTGTCATAGGCGACCAGCACGGCGCAACCCTTGTAGTCGATGCCGTATTCGGTGTTGTCGTAGCCAATGCGCTTGATGGTGTCGCGCGCCACGCCGATGTAATCGACGTTGGCGCTGGTGGTGATCTCGCCAGCCAATATCACCAGACCGGTGTTGCACAGCGTCTCGGCGGCAACGCGCGAATGCTTGTCCTGCGCCAGAATGGCATCGAGGATGGCGTCCGAAATCTGGTCGGCGACCTTGTCGGGGTGGCCTTCTGAAACGGATTCCGAGGTGAATAGGTATTGATTCGACATGCTTGCTCCTTCGTGTTTCCCCGCTGTTTGGTCGTCAGACCAGCTCGGGGGAACAGAGCAGGCGACGCTTTAGCAGAATTTATTTGGGCCGCATGAAAAATCCGGCCCGCCGCCCTGCAAGTTGTCCTGATTAACTCGGCGGAAGGCAGCGATAATACCGCGTTTTGAAAACTCTTCAAACCGTATCAAGCTCATGGAATTTCTGTTCCGCCTGCTTTCGCACCTGCCCCTGGCCATGCTCCACAATCTCGGCGCCCTCGCCGGGTGGCTGGCATATCTGTTGTCGTCGGCCTATCGGCGTCATCTGCGCGAAAACACCGCGCAGGCGGGTGACGTGGCGGTGGCCGCGCGCAGCCAGGCAGTGGCCGCGGCGGGCAAGAACCTGCTCGAATTGCCCAAGCTTTGGCTGCGTCCGCAGGACGAGGTGGTCGAGCGGGTGGTGCAGGTGAGCGGCTGGGAACTGGTCGAAGCGGCATGGCGGGCGGGGCGCGGCATTTTGTTCCTCACGCCGCATCTGGGCTGTTTCGAGATTGCCGCGCAGTACTATGCAAAACACGGCCCCATCACCGCGCTCTACCGGCGTCCCAAGCAGGTCTGGCTCGCTCCAATCATCGAGCAGGGACGCGGCGCCAATCTCAAACTGGCGCCGGCCGATCTTTCCGGCGTGCGCAAATTGCTCAAGGCGCTGAAAAACGGCGAGGCCGTCGGCATCCTCCCCGACCAGGCGCCCGGCGCGGGCGAGGGTGTCTGGGCGCCCTTCTTCGGCCGTCCGGCTTACACCATGACGCTGGCGGCGCGGCTGGCGCAAACGGGTGCCACGGTGATCTTCGCCTACGGCGAGCGCCTGCCGTACGGCGCCGGCTATCACCTGCGTCTGTTCGCGCCCGAGGGCGATGTCACCACGCCAGCCGGCATCAACCGTGAAATCGAGCGGCTGGTGCTGATGTGCCCCGAACAGTATTTGTGGGGCTATAACCGCTACAAGGGACACCCGCTCGCGTCATGACTCGAATTGCCCTCGCCTTGATGTGGTTGCTGCGCTGGCTGCCACTGCCCGTCCTCGCCGTCTTTGGCCGCGCCTTCGGCCGGCTGCTCCATGCTTTCGGCAGACATCGTCGCCAGGTCACGCTGACTAATCTCGCGCTGTGCTTTCCCCAACTGAGCGAAGCCGAAAGGTCGGCGCTGGCAAAGCGGCACTTCGAAGTCTTTGGCCGCGGCTTTCTCGAACGTGGACTGTTGTGGTGGGCCAGTCCCTCGCGCATCCGGCGGCTGGTGAAGATCGAAGGCCTGGAACGGCTGGCCGCGCTGCAGGACCAGCCGGTGATCCTGCTGGTACCGCACTTTGTCGGGCTCGACATGGGCTGGACCAGGCTCTCGCTGGAACGCGACATGGTCAGCATTTACGCCAACCAGAAAAACCTGCTGTTCAACGCCGCGCTGTATCGCGGCCGGCTGCGTTTTGGCGGCTCGGAGCTGTTCTCGCGCCAGGAGGGCACGCGCCGCGCCATCAAGGCGATGAAGGCGGGGCGGCCGTTCTACTATCTGCCCGACATGGATTACGGCGAGCGCGACACGATTTTCGTGCCGTTTTTCGGCGTGCCGGCGGCCACCATCACCGGCCTCTCAAGGCTGGCGCGCATGGCCGGGGCGACGGTGCTGCCGGTGATCACGCGCATGACCAACACGGGCTATGTCGTCGAGATCGGCGCGCCGTGGGCCGACTATCCCGGCGCCAGCATCGAAGCCAATTATCCCGGCGTCGGCATCGAAGCCGACACCCGCCGCATGAATGCCTTCATCGAGGCGGAGATAATCAAGATGCCGGAGCAGTATTTCTGGCTGCACAAACGCTTCAAGACCCGCCCGCCCGGCACAAATAAGCTTTATTGACCCTTCAATTGCAAAAGTCGGCGCTGGCGGGACGGCGTAGTATTTACGCCATGAAACTTCACTTCACCAAGATGCACGGGCTGGGCAACGACTTTGTCGTGATTGATGCCGTGCGTCAAAATTTTGTCCCCACGCCTGCCCAGGCGCACTGGCTGGCTGATCGCCATTTCGGCATCGGCTGCGACCAGTTGCTGGTCGTCGAACCGCCGCAGCGCGAGGAAGCCGATTACCGCTATCGCATCTTCAACTCCGTCGGCGGCGAGGTCGAGCACTGCGGCAACGGTGCGCGTTGCTTTGTGCGCTTTGTCCATGAACAGGGGCTGACGACCCAGCGCCGCATCTGCGTCGAGACACTGTCCGGCCTCAGCGTGCTGCAGCTTGAGGATGACGGCCAGGTCACGGTCGACATGGGCGTGCCGCGCTGGTCGCCGGCCGATATTCCGTTTCTCGCCGGGGTTGGACAAATGAGTGACCTGCTGGTCCAGACGCTCGAATTCGCCGGCCAGCGCGCCGCCATTACCGCCGTGTCGATGGGTAATCCGCATGCCGTGCAGGTGGTGGACAACGTCGCTAGCGCGCCGGTGGCGAAGGATGGCCCGCTGATCGAGGCGCACCCGAATTTCCCCAAGCGGGTCAATGCCGGCTTCATGGAAATTGTCGATCGCCACGCCATCCGGCTGCGCGTCCATGAACGCGGGGCGGGCGAGACACTGGCCTGCGGCACGGGCGCTTGCGCCGCTGTCGCGGTGGGCATCCGCCGCGGATTGCTCGATTCGCCGGTGCAGGTCGCGACGCGCGGCGGCGAGCTCACCATCGCCTGGGGCGGCATGGGCCAGCCCGTGCTGATGACCGGCCCGGCGGTGACCGTTTTTACCGGTGAAATCGAAATACCCAATCTCAGGGAGCCCGCATGAATCTCGCCGCCAAGGATGTCGCCCAGTATCTGAAGGATCACCCGGAATTCTTCACCCAATATGCCGATGTGCTCGCACAGATCACGCTGCCCGACCCGCACGGCGGGCGCGCCGTGTCGATCACCGAACGGCAGATCGGCAACCTGCGCGACCAGGCCAAGCGGCTGGAAAGCAAACTGGCCGAGCTGATTCGTTTTGGCGAGGAAAATGATGCGCTCTCCGGCAAGACGCACCGTCTCGACGTGGCGCTGGCGGGCGCCACGGATGTCAGCGGCGTCTTGCGCGTGCTCTACGCCCATCTCGGCGGCGACTTCGCCGTGCCGCATGTGGCGGTGCGTCTGTGGGATGTGAGCGGCGACCAGGTCGATACGCGGGCACCCGAATTCACGCCGATGAGCGTGGCCGCGCACGAATTCGCCGCAGGCTTGACGCGGCCTTATTGCGGCGCCGGCAGCGGCCCGGATGTGCTGGGCTGGTTTGGCGAGCGCGGCAGCCATGTACGTTCGCTGGCGCTGGTCACCCTGCGGCGCGGCCCCAACACCTTCGGTTTCTTGGCGCTCGGCAGCGAAGAGCCGCAGCGCTTTTACCCGGAGATGGGCACGCTCTTTCTCGAGCGCATCGGCGAGGTGGCGGCCGCGGCGCTGAATCGAACGTTGAGCTGAACAGAAAATGACCGATGCGTCGGTCGTCGAGTCCGACACCTCGGCGTCTCGGTTTCTCGCCGAACTGGCACACCAGCGGCGCGCCAGCCCCCATACCTTGACCGCCTACCGGCATGATCTGGCGCTGCTGCAAGCCGGCGTTGGCGAGCGCCCCCTGGCGGAACTGCAATCCCATGATCTGCGTCGGCAGGCGATGCGCCTGCATGGTCAGGGCCTGGCGGCGCGTTCCCTGGCGCGCACCCTGTCGGCCTGGCGCTCTTTTTATCGCTGGCTGGCGCGCCGTGGGCAATTGGCCGTCGATCCCTGTGTCGGCCTGCGCGCGCCGAAACGTCCGCGTGCCTTGCCCAAGGCGCTCGGCATTGACCAGACCGTCGCGCTGCTGGCCACGCCCGGCGATGATCCGCTGGCGGTGCGTGACCGTGCGATGTTCGAGCTGTTCTATTCCTCCGGCCTGCGTTTGGCTGAACTGGCTGCGCTCGACGTGCCTGGCGGCCTCGATCTGGCCGGCGGCGCTGTGACGGTGACCGGCAAGCGCGCCAAGACCCGCAGCGTGCCGGTGGGCGCCAAGGCGATTGCCGCCCTGACGGCGTGGCTCGAACAGCGCGTCGCCATGGCGGCAGCGGGTGAAGCGGCATTGTTTGTCAGCCGGCGCGGCCCGCGCCTCTCCCCGCGCGCCATCGAACTGCGCCTCGCGCACTGGGCGAAGCGAAGCGGGCTGGGCCTGCACGTTCATCCGCACATGCTGCGCCACTCCTTCGCCAGCCATGTGCTGCAATCGTCCGGCGACCTGCGCGCGGTGCAGGAAATGCTCGGTCATGCCAGTATCAGCACCACGCAGATTTACACGCATCTGGACTTCCAGCATCTGGCCAAGGTCTATGATGCGGCGCATCCGCGGGCGAAAAAGAAATAAGCGCCGTCCCGCCAACGCCGACTTTTATCGACATGAACTTGCCAAAAAACCTCTCCGGTGATTTCTGGGGCGGCCTCG
>JAUXWU010000007.1 GCA_030680085.1 Rhodocyclaceae bacterium
GCGCTTGAAGGCGAACACGCCGGCGGTGAACGGGAAGCTGCCCGGCACGTTTTCCTTCATCAGGTAGCGCAGGATTTCGCCTTCGTCGACAAATTTCGGCAGCACGACTTTCCTGACCTTCGTCCCGGAAAGCGTTTCGTAGGTCAGGTGGGTACGGATTTCCTTGTCGCGGATTTTCACCACATAATCATCGCCGGCGTAAGCCTTGATCGTGTCCGGCCACAGCTCGAGCAGTTTCTTCGCACGTGCGTCGAGCTGGCCGTCCTTCCAACCAATCAATTCGTCGAAGTGGTCCGCAGGCTTGCCGCGGTCGGCGAAGAGGGTCTTGGCGGTCCGCAGGCTTTGGCGCTCGCGCGCGACGGTAGCCTGTGCGTCCACATGCCGGTGATAGGCGCGCAGCGTGTCGGCGATTTCGGCGAGATAACGGGCGCGGGCGGCCGGCACGATGGCGCGGCTTTGCGAGGACTGGCGCGTCGCCACCTGCGGCAGCCGGCCCGCCTGAAGCTTGAGACCGAGATCTTGCAGATGCGCCGCGATGGCCTGATACAACGCGGTCACGCCATCATCATTGAAACGCGAGGCCTGCGTGCCGAACACCGGCATCGCCGCGGCGCTCTCATTGAAGCGCTCATGGTTGCGCTGATATTGCTTCCGCACATCGCGCAGCGCGTCGGCCGCGCCCTTCCGGTCGAACTTGTTGATGGCGACAAAATCGGCGAAGTCGAGCATGTCGATTTTTTCCAGTTGCGACGCGGCGCCAAACTCGGGTGTCATCACATACAAGGAGACATCGACATGCGGCACGATCGCCGCATCGCCCTGGCCGATGCCGGAGGTTTCGACGATAACCAGATCAAAGCCCGCCAGCTTGCAGGCCGCAATCGCCTCGGGCAGCGCGGCGGAAATCTCCTTCCCGGTGTCGCGCGTTGCCAGCGAACGCATGAAGATATTGGGATGTTCAATCGCGTTCATGCGGATGCGGTCGCCGAGCAGCGCCCCGCCGGTTCTTTTCCGCGACGGATCGATCGAGATAATGGCGATCTTCAGCGCATCGTCCTGGTCGAGACGGAAGCGGCGGATCAGCTCGTCGGTGAGACTTGACTTGCCCGCGCCGCCGGTGCCGGTAATTCCTAAAGTCGGCGCTGGCGAAACGGCGGCGGAACGAATCGCCTGCGCCAGTTGGCCATTCGGATCGTTCTCCAGTTGCGTGATCGCCCGCGCCAGCATCCGTTGGTTGCCGCCGCGCAGATCATCGAGCGTTACGGTCGCCGTCAGAGCGAAGTCACTGTTCGCCACCACATCGTTGATCATCCCCTGCAGGCCCATCAACGCGCCATCTTCCGGCGTATAGACCCGCGTGACGCCATACGCATGCAACTCGGCGATTTCCGCCGGCACGATGACCCCGCCGCCGCCGCCGAACACCTTGATGTCGCCACCACCGCCCGCCCGCAACAGGTCGAGCATGTACTTGAAAAATTCGAGGTGACCGCCCTGATAGGACGTGATGGCGATCCCCTGCACATCCTCCTGCAGCGCGGCATTGACGATTTCCTGCACCGAGCGGTTATGCCCGAGGTGGATCACCTCCGCGCCGGTCGCCTGCAAAATGCGCCGCATGATGTTGATCGAAGCATCATGGCCGTCGAACAGCGCGGCCGCCGTGACGAAACGCAGCTTGTGCTTCGGCCTGTACGGCGCGAGCTTTTTCGCGATGGAAAGATCGGTCATGACCTCGAACTCCGGCGGGAGGGGATGGAACAGATTAGCGCAGGAGGACGATTTTGGCCGACGTTGACGTTAACGTCAACGTCAGGCTGCCAGCCTCAATCCACCGGTAACTCGTTCCAGTCGATCACCGCCTCGGGCACGGCCAAACTGGCCAGCGTGCCGGTCAGCTCATACACCTCCGGGCGCTGGTAGGCGCCATCGATCAGCCGATACACGGTCACCATCCGGTCCACCGGATGCACGATCCAGTATTCCTGCACACCGGACCGCTCATACACCTGGCGCTTCAGGATATGGTCGTGGCTCGCCGTGGTCGGCGATACCACCTCGATCAGCTGGCCGCGATCGGTCGTAAAGCGTCTCGGGCGCGATGTCGATGTTACCTGGCCAGCAAACGGTGCCGTAGTCGACAAAGGCCTTGGTAAAGAGTGGGCCTTTCAATTGTACGAACGGCTTCTTTTCCATGTAAGGCAACATATCGAAAATCCGCTTTTCGCCATTCTCGAATTGAAGGTGAAGCGTGTAGTCGGCGTCGGCGACAACACCTACGACATCCATTAGTTCAACCATGCCAAACCCCCTTACTGCAGGGGCGAAATGCGGAATGGCTGTTCGCCCGCCACTGCCAATTCCCAATCCGCCAGTAACTCGTCCTTGTGAATTTCAATCCAGACCTGCACCATCTTGAGTTGCTTCGGTGGAAAGCCGCCCCCAAGCACTCGGCCATCCTCGATGGCAATCGATGCCTTCTGCCCGGCATAACGCACGTGAATATGCGGCGAGTTGTGGCGGTCATTGTCTTCAAACAACATCGCAACAAGAATCCCGTAGAACATACTGATGGTCGGCATGGCTTCCTCCTTCTGTCGATCGCAGCTTCCTCAATCCACCGGCAACTCGTTCCAGTCGATCACCGCCGCGGGCACGGCCAAACTGGCCAGCGTGCCGGTCAGCTCATACACATCCGGGCGCTGGTAGGCGCCATCGATCAGCCGATACACGGTCACCATCCGGTCCACCGGATGCACGATCCAGTATTCCCGCACGCCGAACTGCTCATACACCTGGCGTTTCAAGATATGGTCGTGGCTCGCCGTGGTCGGCGATACCACCTCGATCACCCAGTCCGGCGCACCCTGGCAACCCCGCTCGTCGAGTTTTTTCGGGTCGCACACCACGCTGATATCCGGCTGCACCACCGTGTCGGTTTTGGCATCAGCGCGGTCGGCCTTGGGCAGGCGCACGTCGAAAGGCGCAATGAACGGCTGACAGGGCTTGCCTTTCAATGCATTGGCGATCTGCCGAAAAAGTTCTCCCGCGAACACCTGATGCCGCCGCAACGGCGCCGGCCCCATCGCATGGGCCACGCCATCGATCAACTCGAAACGCTCGTCTTCCGGCCACTGGCAATAATCAGCATAGGTGAAGTGTTGCGCGTCTGTTTTGGGTAATCCCATGGTCAAGGCTCCTTGAGGTGACGGCCCGATGGTGCGAAGAGGTGACCTGACCCCGGTTTATGCCGCCAGCAACTCATGTAGCCGCGAAGCCGTTTGCTGCCGCACCTCGACGGCATCGAACAAATCGCCGTGATAAAGATAATCCTCGCCGCTATCGTCCACCACTCTGATCATGCCATGGCTGTCGACTGGCGCCAGCACTTCGTACAAGCGGCCAAGCGTCAAGTCGTCGGTGGAAAATTCTCCGCAGCCTTCTCGTGAAATGCACACAACGAATTTCATAGCCACTCCTTTATCTTGAGCTTAACCTTGCCGATGCCGTGTGCCTCATGCGAGTGTATCACTCTGCCTCTGCCGCGAATGCGGCTAGTCTTTTCCAACATGGCATGAGTCTGAACTGGGGTCCGTATTTCCAAGGAGGAATGAGTCTGAAAGCTGCACGTAAACGACTATTTCAGGGGTTCACGACATTGGCATTCATGCGATTGCCCTGATTTGAGTCCCCCTCCAATCAGGTCACACTTGGCGCACTTGGCGCGCTGGCGTCGACATCCCCGAATCGTTCCAAGTGGCGTGCGGGGCGGCAATCACGTCCGCCCGACGGCCATGCGGTGATCCTCGATGACGCGGGCAATGTGCGAGACGGTTGCCTGGCGGATCGGGTGGCCGTGAGCCAGCTCACGGAATCGACCCGCCTGGTCGGCGATGCGGTCGATGGTGGTCTTGGCGGCCGCGGCGTCGATGCCGCCCTGACTGGCCAGCGAGAGCAGGAGCGGGCGCGTCACGTTGCGCCCCGCGCCGCAGACATCGGTCTGGTGCTCCCCGCTGGGGCCGTTGCTGAAAGTCAGGTCATAACAGGGTGAAAGGCGCCAGCGCCGGTCGCGGCCGAGCCGGTAGGAGAAATTTCGCGCATGATCGTCGCGGTTGTGAAAGATCACATTGAATACCGCATGGGCAAAGGCTTTTTGCACCTCCCGCTCATCCCGTGTCAGCAGGCGGGTCGCGCGCAGGAATGTCGTGTAGTCGGTTGACGGAACCCGGATGTCGGCGTGGAGCAGGCCCGCCAGGGTGTGCACGGGGACACGCATGCCGTCTTCGATGTCGAAGCGTGCAACCCCGAAACCGGCCAGCTTTGAATTCAGGTCGAAATATTGTGTGTCTGGCATGCTCAGTCCGCACGCCCGAGCCAACTGGGCATACAGGTTCTCGATGGCGCAGACCTCTTTGTGCTCGCCCTGGGCCTGGAACTTGACCAGCCAGGCTGATCCGCTGGCACTGGCGCCGGGCAGGGTGCTGACATGGCGACTGCTCGGGTCGTAATGCACCAGCGCCTTGGGCCGGGCGCCTTGCGGCGAACCTCCGGTCAACACCAGTGCCAGCAGGGCATTCGTATCCTTGCCGGCCTGCACACGCTGTGATTCCTGGGCCAACGCCAGCAGTTGCAGATCGCCCAGCGGCAACGGCTCGGCGTCTGCCGGCACAAAACCGAGAGCGCCCAGTGCGCGCTCACCGATAAATGCCAGGCGGTCCAAAGGCGTGGGCAACACGCCGCGCTGGCGGAAAACCCGATCCATGAGCAGCAGGCCCCAACCATCCGGCAAGGCATCGGCGATGAGGCCGGGCAACCGGTGCTGGAAATCCGGGAAACCGCCATAGGCTTGCGGGCGCAACCGGAGATGCCGGGGAGAGAGTTCGAGTCCCTGTGCGAGCGCTTCCGGGGAGTATTCGAACAGCAGTTCAGTCCCGTCATCGGCCAAGGCGCCCAATGGCCAGTCTTCACCCCAGCCGCGATAGCGAACCTGGAGCTTCTTCACGCGCGTTCCCTGAGCGCCCTTTTAGGCGCTCGCAGCCGACGCGAATGTTCGGCCTGTTCCATCTGCGCGATGGAGCGACGCGGGATGTCGAACAGCGTCTGTAGCTGGTCGGTCAGGCCCAGTGCCTGGACGATGCGGATCACGGTTTCGAATGAAGAAATGCCACAGCGCTCCAAGGTCTTTACCGTACCCACCGAAACACCCGCCATGTCGGCCAAAGCGCCCTGTGTCAGTGACTGCGCCAGCCGTTCCGCACGGAGCCGCGCGCCGAGCTCCTTCAGAATCTCTTCGCGGGTTGCCAACGCAAGGTCTATCATAGTGCCCCTTATTGATATATTACAATCTTAAGGGTTAAGATAATGACCATTAACTTTAATCAAGTCAAGCCTTGGGCTGATTGGATGGGCTGGCCCGCTATTTGCGCCTATTTGCGTGTAAGCGACTGCGACAGCATGAAAGACACGGCGGCGTGGATGTCGACGTCGCTCAGATTGGCCAGTCCGCCGCGCGCCGGCATTTTGTTGTGGCCGTGGATGGCCGATGCCACCAGTTCGTCGACGCCTTTGGGCAGGCGCGGCAGCCAGGCTTCCTTGTCGCCGATCTTCGGCGCGCCACCGACGCCTTCGCGATGACAGTTGCCGCAGGCCGCGTTGACGATGTCCGCGCCGCTGCCGTGCGACACTTTGGCATACGGCTTTTGCGGGTCGGGCGTTCGGCCGCCGCTCACCATGTAGGCAATGGCGCGCGTCATTTCCAGGTCGGTGACTGCCGCCTGACCGCCGTGCGCGGGCATTTTCCGCAGTCCTTCCATCGAGCTATGCAGCAGCCTGGCCAGGCCATATTTGGCGCGGGGCGTCCAGTCGGCCGTGTTGCCCACCCGTGGCGCGCCGTCCTTGCCCTCGCCATGGCAACTGGCGCAAACCGAGTCGACGACCGTCTTGCCGCTCCGGTCGGCCGCTGCAGCGGCGGAACCGCCGACCAGCAAGCCAAAAGCGACGGCAAAGTGGGCCATTGTCATTGTGAGTACGACGGGTCGTTGTGAGCGTGGGGTCATCATGGATTTCTCCGCTGAAAGCGCTGCAAATTGTGCGTGGGCGAAGCATAGCACCGTGCTTTACCGAAGTCGCAGCCGCCGTCTCGCCAGCGCCGACTTTTAATTTTAGAAGATAGTCAGCCGCTATCAGCCACCGCGAAAATTACAATTTCCATTCATCGCGCTGGAGTTCTAAAGTGCGCCTGTCGAGGCGGAATGTGCATGACTGTTGTCAGCGCATCTGTCTTGCCGATAACTTCAACCAAAAGAGGATCCTGACCATGAAAATCAAGGGCAGCAAAACCGAAAAGCATCTGAAAGACGCCTTCGCTGGCGAATCCCAGGCCAACCGGCGTTATCTGTACTTCGCCAACAAGGCCGACGTCGAGGGCTACGCTGATGTCGCCGCGCTGTTCCGCTCCACGGCGGAAGGCGAGACCGGCCACGCGCACGGCCACCTCGAGTACCTCGAGCAGTGCGGTGACCCCGCCACCGGCCTGCCCTTCGGCCCCACCGCTGATAACCTGAAGGCGGCTGTCGCCGGCGAGACCCACGAGTACACCGACATGTACCCGGGCATGGCGAAGGACGCCCGTGCCGAAGGCTTTGACGAGATCGCCGACTGGTTCGAGACCCTGGCCAAGGCGGAGCGTTCACACGCCAACCGCTACCAGAAGGCGCTCAACGAACTGGTATAAGCAGCACCCCGGCCGTCCCGTTGTAGCGGGGCGGCCTTTTTTCAAGGCAATACCTGGGAGAACAACATGGCGCGCGAAGGCAATCTCGAAGCTCCGACACGTCATCCGCTTGACTGGCAGAACCCCGCGTTCTACAGCGAGGAGGCGCTTTATCACGAGATGGAGCGCGTCTTTGACATTTGCCACGGCTGCCGCCGTTGCGTCAGTCTGTGCCAGACTTTCCCCACACTGTTCGACCTCGTCGACGCTTCCGAGACATTTGAAGTCGACGGCGTCAAGAAAGCCGATTACTGGCAGGTCGTTGATCACTGTTATCTCTGCGACCTGTGCTACATGACCAAGTGCCCCTACGTGCCGCCGCACGAGTGGAACCTGGATTTCCCGCATCTGATGCTGCGCGCCAAGGCCGTGCATTTTCAGAAAGGCACCACCAAGCTGCGCGACAAGGTGCTCACCAGCACCGATACCGTTGGCAAGTTTGTCGGTATCCCCATCGTCGCCCAGGTGGTCAACGCCGTGAACAAGATCGGCCCCGCGCGCAAGCTGCTTGAAGCCGTGGCCGGCATCCATGCCGCTGCCTGGTTGCCCGAGTTTTCCAGCAAGCCGTTGCGCAGCCGCTACAAGCAGCTCGACCCCGCCACGCAGGGCGAACCCGCCGGCAAGACCACCGGCAAGGTGGCGCTGTTCGCCACCTGCTACATCAACCGCAACGAACCCGGCCCGGGCGCGGACCTGGTGGCCGTGTTCGAGCACAACGGCATCCCCGTGACGCTTGCCGAGAAGGAACGCTGCTGCGGCATGCCCAAGCTGGAACTCGGTGACCTCGAATCCGTGCGGGCGGCGAAGGAAGACAACATTCCGGTGCTGGCCAAACTTGTCGATGAAGGCTGGGACCTCACCGCGATGATCCCGTCCTGCGTGCTGATGTTCAAGCAGGAACTGCCGCTGATGTTCCCGGACGACCCCGACGTGCTGAAGGTCAAGAATGCCTTCTACGACCCCTTCGAATACCTGATGCTGCGCCACAAGGCAGGCAAGCTCAGAACGGACTTCAAGCAGGGGCTGGGCAAGGTCGCCTATCACGCCGCCTGTCACCAGCGTGTGCAGAACATCGGGCCGAAGACCAAGGAGGCGCTGTTGCTGGTGCCGGACACCGAGGTGGATGTCATCGAACGTTGTTCCGGTCACGACGGCACCTACGCGGTGAAGAAGGAGTTTCACCTGTATGCGATGAAAATCGTCAAGCCGGTGGTCGGTCGCGTCAATCAGGCCGCGCCCGACCACTACGGTTCGGACTGCGCCATGGCCGGCCATCACATCGCTCACGCCCGGGCTGACGGCAGCGCGCCGGAACATCCCATGACCCTGTTGCGACTTGCTTACGGAATCTGACCATGCTGACCCACGAAAATCTATTCAGCCTCGAAAAGTACGCCCGCGTCCGGCCCGAATTCCGCGCCAAGGTCATGGCCCACAAGAAGAACCGGCAACTGCCGCTCGGCGCCAACGCCACGCTTTATTTCGAAGATGCGCTGACCATGCAATATCAGGTACAGGAAATGCTGCGCCTCGAACGCATGTTCGAACCGGAGCCGATCCAGGATGAGCTCGACGTCTACAACCCGCTGATTCCGGATGGCTGCAACTTGAAGGCCACCTTCATGGTGGAGTTCCCTGACGAAGCTGAACGCAAGCAGCGGCTCGCGCAACTGATCGGCATCGAAAAGGCCGTCTGGGTGCAGGTCGAGGGTTTCGGCAAGGTCAACCCGATTGCCAACGAAGACCTCGACCGCGAGAACGATGACAAGACCTCGGCCGTGCACTTCCTGCGCTTCGAACTGACGCCGGCCATGGCCGCCGCGGCCAAGCAGGGCGCCGCCATCCGCGCCGGCATCGACCACCCGAACTATCGGGCGGAGATCACCATCCCCGCCGCAGTGCGCGACTCGCTGGCCGGCGACCTCGCTTGAACGCCGTGCCCCGCAAGGGGGAGGCGAAGGGGGCGAGCGTTATTTAGTTATTGTCCTGCGCGAGCAGGCCTTCGATTTCCGAGAAGGTGGTGCTGACTTCGAAGGTCTGCACGGCGGCGCCCAATTGACGGCCAATCTGCGTGGCCGAAAAGATGCCGCGAATGCGAGTTTGCTTGGTGAGCGGATTTCTTTCGCCGACCAGTGCATGCTGGCGCTTCAACTGCTTGAGCGTGGCGACGATGTCGCCGACGGTGGCGTGCAGCACATCGGAGATCGACATCAGGTCGATGTCGTCGCGCGGGCACATCAGGTCGCTGACGAGCAGGTCGCTGTGTTTGCCGCCTTGCGCCTTGATCAGCTTGATGGGTTTTTCGCCCAGGGTGTCGCGCGAGGTGATCAGCCCCAGCACATTTTCGTCACGATCGACCACCAGCAAGAGCCGCACGCCGCGCGAAATCATGGTCTGGGTGGCTTGTGCCAGCGTGGCATCGGGGCCGATGGTGGCGACGGTCACCTGTTTGAGGTCGGTCATCACGGCGAGCGCGGGGGATTCGGCGCACACCAGGGTGAAGGTGCTGGGTTCGATGAAGCCCGTGCCCGGTGGCGCCTTGAAAGTGGTGAGCGGTTGCGGTACAGGGATTTCCTTGCGAATGGTGGCCATCATTGTCTTGTCTCCTCTTTTTGGTTTGCGGGGTGGGCTGATTTTACGCTGGAGCCGGCGGCGGCGCGCTTCAGCCGGTCGTATATGGCTTGCCAGGACTGGCCCACGGGCTTCTCGACGAATATGCGGACGCAACCGAGAGAATCAAGCAGGCGCAGATTGGCGTAGAGATCGTGGGCGAAGCCCGCCGGGTCGGCGGGGGCGACGTGCCATTCGATCAACGGGTGGGCGAATGGCGCGGGAAAGGTGGCCAGCACGGCGACGCGCTCCTGCTTGACGAGGGCGTCGCGCAGGACGATGGGCAGGCTGTCGTTGGGCATGACCAGAAGCGGCGTGCGCGGGGCGTAGTGGGCTTCGAGCGTGCCGGACGCCTTGACCGCGTTCGCGCCCGCGGATTCCGCTGGCATGCGACCGAGGAAAAGTCCGATATCCATGGCGGAGAGCATGCCGGGACGCAGGATGGTGGTGCGTGGCCCGGACATATCGACGATGGTGGATTCGATGCCGACCGCGCAGGGGCCGCCGTCGAGGATCATGGCAACGCCGCTGTTTCCACCCTCGCCGAGATCGTCGCGAACGTGCTGCGCCGTGGTCGGACTGATGCGGCCGAAGCGGTTGGCCGAGGGGGCGGCAATGCCGCTCCCGAAGGCGGAGAGCAGTTCGAGCGCCAGCGGGTGATTCGGCACGCGCAGGCCGACGGTATCCTGGCCGCCGGTGATGGCGTCGAGGACATCGGGCTGGCGTTTGAGAATCAGCGTCAGCGGGCCGGGCCAGAATTTTTCAGCCAGCGCGCGCGCCGCCTCGGAAATGTCGCGCGCCCAGCGGTCGAGATGCGTGGCATCGGGGATATGGACGATCAGCGGGTGATCGGCGGGGCGTCCCTTGGCTGCAAAAATCTTCGCCACCGCAGCCGGGTTGCGCGCATCGGCGCCGAGGCCATAGACGGTTTCGGTGGGAAAGGCGACCAGCTCGCCCGCGCGCAGCAAGCCTGCTGCGCGCTCCACATCTTGCAGCAGTTGCAGCGGTTCGGCCGCTTTCCCGATTTCACTCATCCATGATGCCGATCAAGCGCCGTCCCGCCAGCGCCGACTTTTGAACTTCCAGCGGGTCGTTGCCGATCACGGTGAAGTGGCCCATCTTGCGGCCGGGGCGGGGGTGGTGCTTGCCGTAGAGATGCAGCTTGAGGTTCGGGATGGCCAGGAGTTGCGCCCAGTCGGGCTCCCTGGCGTGGTGCGGGTCAGCGCGGTACCAGAGGTCGCCCAGCAGATTGACCATCACCGCCGTCGAATGTGCGCGTGCCTCGCCCAGCGGCAGGCCGCACAGCGCGCGCACCTGTTGCTCGTACTGGCTGGTGACGCAGGCGTCGAGCGTGTAGTGGCCGGAGTTGTGCGGGCGCGGCGCCATTTCATTGACAAGCAACTGGCCATGCACGACAAAGAATTCGACGCCGAGGGTGCCGATGTAGTCCATCTTTTGCGCAATGCCCCCGGCGATTTCCTCGGCCTCATTTGGCAACTGAGCAGAGAGGCAACCGGAGGTGCGCGCCGGCACGATGGAAATGTCGAGGATGCCGCGGCGATGACTGTTCTCGGCGGTCGGAAAGCACTTCACCTGACCGGATTCATCCCTTGCCAGCACGACCGAGACCTCGTAATCGAGCTTGAGTTGCTGTTCCAGCACGCTGGCTTCCTGGCGCAGTTGATTCCAGGCGAGCAGTGCGTCCGCGCGGCTATTGACGCGCAGCTGGCCCTTGCCGTCATAACCGAAGCGCGCCACCTTGAGGATGCCGGGAAACAGGCCGACGTTGGCGTTCTGCAAATCATCCGCGTTGCGAATGTCGGCGTAGGGTGCATGCGGAAAACCGTGCCGCTTGAGGAAAGCCTTTTCCTCGCTGCGATTCTGGCAGGTGCGCACGGCTTCGGCCCCTGGCCGCACGGTGAGGAATTTTGATAGATAGGCCAGGGTATCTGCCGGCACGTTTTCGAATTCGGTGGTCACCGCCGCGCACTGGCCGGTGAGGCGATCCAGCGCCGCGAGGTCGTCGTAGGCGGCGACGAGGTGTGCGTCGGCGATGCGGCCGGCGGGACTCTGCGGATCGGGGTCCTGCACCAGGACGCGATAACCGAGTTCGTGCGCGGCCATGACAAAGAAGCGGCCGAGCTGGCCGCCGCCGAGCAGCCCTAATGTTGCGGGCGGCAGGATCATTTTGATTTCACGGCAGCTTGGGTAGTTCGAGTTCCATTGCCAGTACTTTTTCGCTCTGGCGCGCGCGGAATTCGTCGAGTTTCTTCGCCAGTTCCTTGCCGCGCTTGTCGTTCGCCGTCGCGATGATGGCGACGGCGGTCAGCGCCGCATTGGCCGCGCCGGCTTCGCCAATGGCGAAGGTGGCGACCGGCACGCCCTTGGGCATCTGCACGATGGACAGCAGCGAATCGAGGCCGTTGAGGTGTTTCGACGGCACAGGCACGCCGAGAATCGGCACGATGGTCTTGGCGGCCAGCATGCCCGGCAGGTGGGCCGCGCCACCCGCGCCGGCGATGATGGCCTTGAGGTCGCGTTCGTGCGCCACGGCGGCATAGTCGTACAACAGATCGGGTGTGCGATGGGCGGAGACCACTTTCGCCTCGTAGGGCACGCCGAACTCTTCGAGGATGCGCGCGGCGGCCTGCATGATTGGCCAGTCCGAATCCGAACCCATGACGATGCCAACCAGCGGGTGCGAATTGCTCATCCCAGCGTCCTCTCGGCCGCTTCGAGGGTGTTGGCGAGCAGCATGGTGATGGTCATCGGGCCGACGCCGCCGGGCACCGGGGTGATGAGGCCCGCGACTTCCTTGGCGGACTCGAAGTCGACGTCGCCGCAGAGCTTGCCTTCGGGCGTGCGATTGATGCCGACATCGATCACGGTTGCACCGGGCTTGATCATGTCGCCAGTGATCATTTTTGCGCGGCCGACGGCGGCGACCAGAATGTCGGCGCGGCGGGTGTGAAAGGCGAGGTCTTTGGTGCGCGAATGGCAGATCGTCACCGTGCAGCTTTCCGCAAGCAGCTGCATCGCCATCGGCTTGCCGACGTTGTTGCTGCGGCCGACGTTGACGGCCTCGGCGCCTTTCAGCGGCACATTCTCGGACTTCAGCATCAGCATCACGCCGCTGGGGGTGCAGGGGACGAAGCGCGGATTGCCCTGCATCAGCGCACCGACGTTTTCGACATGGAAACCGTCGACATCCTTTTCCGGCACGATGGCTTCGAGCACCGCCTCGGCATCGAACTGCTTCGGCAGCGGCAGTTGCACCAGAATGCCATGCACGCTCGGGTCGGCGTTCAGCGCGGCGATCTTGCCGAGCACGATCATCGGCTCGACGTTGGCTGGGTAGGTCTCCTTGATCGAACGGAAACCGGCCTTTTCGCAGGCCGCGACCTTGTTCTTCACATAGACGGCCGAGGCGGGATCCTCGCCGACGAGAATCACCGCCAGGCAGGGCACGATGCCCTGCGTGGCCTTGAGTGCGGCGGCTTTTTCCGCCAGTTCGGCGCGGACGGTTTCTGCCAGTGCCTTGCCATCGAGAATGCGTGCAGTCATGACGATTTTTCCTTAAGCGGGGACGGCTTCCTGTGCCACGGCGGCGCGGCCGGCGGCGAAGGCGCGGCGGTTCAGTTCGACGATGGCCGCGCCCTTTTTGGCAAAGCGCGCCTCGATGCAAGAGAGCAGCACGTCGGCGGAAAACGGCAGGTGATCGGCGATGGCGCCGAGCATGACGGTGTTGCCGAGGCGCAGGTCGCCCAGCTTGTTGGCGATGGTGGCGGCATCGAAGCTCAGGGTGCGGATGCCGGCGGCGCGTATATCGCCGATCGGATCCACCGGATAGTCGTACAGGCCGATCTCGACCACCGGCGGCACCAGCCGCGAGTCATTCACCAGCGCCAGGCCGTCCGGCCGCAGGAACGGCGACCAGCGCAGCGCTTCGGCGGCCTCGAAGCCGAGCAGGACATGCACGGTGCCCGGCGCGATCTGCGGTGACAGCACCTTGGGGCCGAAGCGCAGATGCGAGGTCACCATGCCGCCGCGCTGGGCCATGCCGGCCACTTCGGTTTTTTTCGCATCGTGGCCTTCGGCGATGGCGGCTTCGGCGAGAATTTCGGTGGCGGTCATGACACCCTGGCCGCCAATGCCGCAGACGAGAATGTTGGTGATATTGTTTTCCATGAGTTCTCTCATTTCTGGTGCAGTCTGGCGACGAGGCGTGGTGCTTCCGTCTGCAAGATGGCATCCGGCGCACAGGGCTGCAGGCACAGGGCACAGCCGGTGCAGGCGATCGGGTCGATGCGCACGAAGGCGAGTTCGACTTCCTTGCCGGACGGTTTGACCACCTTTTCGCGGTGCGTGACATGAATCGCCGGGCAGCCGACATCGATGCAGTTGCCGCAGCCGGTGCATTTGTCGTCATCGACATAGTAGGCGCGCGCCGGCTTGAATTCGTCGGTGAGCACGCAGGGCCGGTAGCCGATGATCACCGAAACCCCTTCGTTCTTGGTTTCTTCGCGGACCGCCTTGAACAGTTTCGGCAACTCGTAGGGATCGACCTCGCGCACCCGCTCGGGCTTGACACCCAGGGCTTCGACCAGCTTGCGGAAATCGATGCGCGGCGCCGGGTTGCCGCGGATGTCGAGGCCGTTGGCGGGCGTGTTCTGGCCGCCGGTCATGCCGACAATGCCGTTGTCGAGCAGCAGGAAAGTGATGTTGCTGTTGTTGTAGGTCGCGTCGAGCAGGCCCTGCATGCCCATGTGCATGAAGGTCGAGTCGCCCATCACGGCGAGTATCTTCTTGTCCCGGTCGACCGCGCCGCGGCCCTTGTCCATGCCATGCGCGACGGTGATCGCCGCGCCCATGCAGATGGTCGTGTCGAGCGCGTTCCAGGGATGGCCGGCGCCGAGCGTGTAGCAGCCGATGTCGCCGGCGACGATGATGTTCTTCAGTTGCGACAGGGTGTAGTAGATGCCCAGGTGTGGGCAGGCGGCGCACAGCGTGGGCGGGCGCGGAAAGACTGCCGGTGCGGCGGCGGCGGGAATTTCCGCCGGTTCGTTGTTCAACAGCCGGTTGACGGCCGGTTTCAGCACGTGAACAGCCAACTCGCCGATCTTCGGCAAAATGTCCTTGCCATGCACGGCAATGCCGGCGGCGCGAATCTCGTTTTCGACGATCGGTTCGACTTCCTCTGAAACGATCAGGGTGTCGACCATGCCGGCAAGTTGCCGGATCTTGTCGAGCGGCAGGGGATTGCTCATGCCGAGCTTGAGCACCGGCGCATCCGGGAAGGCTTCGCGCACATGCATGTAGGCCGGGCCGGAAGTGACGAAGCCAACGCGGCGGTCCTTGCCCGCTTCGAGGACGTTCAGCGCGGAATTTTCGGACTCTTCGCGCAGCGTCGCATCGCGGGCGAACAACAGCGGCAGGCGCTGCTTGGCATGTGCCGGCACCATCACCCAGCGCGCCGCATCCTTGACGAAACCGGCCGGTTCGTGCGCCATGCGCTCGCCCACGGTGGTGACGCACTTGACGTGGCAGATGCGCGCCGTCAGGCGCACGAACACCGGTACCTGATGCTTCTCGGAGAAGGCAAAGGCCAGATGAATCATGTCGTGGGCTTCCTGCGAATCGGCCGGCTCGAACATCGGCAGATGGGCGAAGCGGGCGTAGAAGCGTGAATCCTGCTCGTTTTGCGACGAGGCCATGCCGACGTCGTCGGCGACGGCGATCACCATGCCGCCTACGGTGCCGGTCAGGGTCAGCGTCATCAGGGGGTCGGCGGCGACGTTGAGGCCGACGTGTTTCATCGCGCAGAATGAACGCGCACCCATCATCGAGGCGCCCAGCGCGACTTCCATGGAGACTTTTTCATTCACCGCCCATTCGGTGTAGATGTCCGGATAGGTGCTCAAAACTTCGAGAATCTCGGTGGAAGGCGTGCCGGGATAGGCAGCGGCAACCTTGCAGCCGGATTCCCAGACGGCGCGGGCAACGGCTTCGTTGCCGGAAAGCAGGAGCCGGGACTGGCTCGGCGCGGGTGCGATTGTTGCTACTGCTGCCATGTTGAATTCTCTGAAGTCGTGGAAAAGGGTGACCTTGCCGCCGGTCGGGGAGAGCGCGGATTATCCCTTTTTTTGGACGGCCAGCGTTTACCTCCTGCAAAAGTCGGCGCTGGCGGGACGGCAGCAGCCGTCCCGCCGCCAACATGGGGACGGCGGGTTTCGGTCAGTATCTGCTGGTGAGATCGCTGACGGCAATGCCAGCTTCAGACTGAATCAGGGGTGGCGACTGTCGCCATGAATTCAGGCATGCAACGGATGAATCGGCTGTACGGCCAGCCGCATCCCCATGGCTTTGAGAATCGCGGAAAGCGTTTTCAATTCAGGATTCCCCTGCTCGGACAGTGTGCGATAGAGCGTATGCGCATTCACCTCTGCCTGACGCGCTATCTCCTGAACGCCGCCAAATTTCTACGGAAATTGACCGCCATCAACAGGTGGGCATGGAATAGGATGAAGGCGCTGCGGCACTTATGCCAACCAGACAATTTATGGGGATCATCCATGAACACAATTATCTGACTTCCCGGTTGAATCGCAGTTTCATGCGTCAAGTCTAATCTACAACCAAGCCGTCGACCATAAAAAAACGGCCCAGAATCGCTCCCGGGCCGCCGTGTTGTGGGGCCGACCATCAGAAAACCGTGGTCTGTCCTCTATTTATTAGTGTTAACCAAGTAGCGGCTTGAGTAGCGGAATAACCGTGGCGGCAACCACCACGCCCAGCATCCACTTGATGACAAGGAGTTCCCGCTCGATGCGAGCAATGTCAGCCTTGGTTGCCAGTGCGTCATTCGAAAGCGCCTCGGCAGCCTTTCGCGCATTCTCCTCATCAACCCCGGCGGAGCGGAATGCTGCATAAACTTCAGAAATCATCGTTGCCATTTTATTTTTTCATTCACTACTATTTTTCAGAAAAATTGCTTGGCGAAGTTGGCGACTGCCAACGCGATGAGGATACCCATCATCCATGAAAGTTTGTCGAACTTGGCGTCGACCAAGGAAAACCTGGCATCCAGACTGTCCATGCGACGATCTAATTTAACCAGATCGTCGCGCACGGCGCGGATGTCGTTCTTGGTGGCGAGCGTGGAATCCATGACCTCTGCCAACGACTCTTTCTGGACTTCCACCAGTGCGGAAGCCAACTCGCGGGAAGCCCCGGCCTTTTCCAGCCGCTCCACAAATTTAAGGGTGTCGAAGGTGATTGCAGCCATGCCGTGGAGCATAGCAGAAAGTCGGCGCTGACACTCAGCCAGAAGCAAAACGGCCCGGAATCGCTCCCGGGCCGCCGTCTCGCCAGCGCCGACTTTTAATAAATCGAGCCTGGCCCCTTTAATGCTAATAAATCGAGCCTGGCCCCTTTAATGCTATTTTACTACGCTGCCCTGACTGAAAACTCCATTGCGGCGGGATTCTGAACGCGGTGGCTGGCGTCAAGAATTTCCAAGCCGACGACATTGCCGTTTGCATCGTAATCCAGGATCACGCCGGGCTTGATCTCGTCTGATTCCTCGACCAATGCGTCGCTAAAAACGACGGTGAGAACATCTACCTGGCTGTCGTAGTCAGCTTTCATGTTTTGCTCCAATACTTTTCAATCTTGCTGGTTCGATACACCGTGACGACCACCGGCGGATGATGCCAGTCCTCGACGATCAGGCGCACGAGATACGTTTTCCCATCAGCGACGACTCTCGATTGCAACACCTTGCGGCGATTCGTTCCAGCGGCCACTTGCTCCGGTTTCGCGAACGTCGACTCGATCCACTCCAGCGGTATCTGCCGACGCTGCGCCTCTTTCTTGGCATGGTCTGTCAGAACGAAATCCATGCGCGCATTATGCGCCCTCCGTAATACGCAGTGGCCGCGAAATGAAAACGGCCCGGAATCGCTCCCGGGCCGCCGTCTCGCCAGCGCCGACTTTTAATAAATCGAGCCTGGCCCCTTTAATCGGCTATTTATGCTTCGCTTGCTGTTACAGCATTTTGACCAGTATACCGATCAACAAACCCAACTGGGCCAGTGCCAAGCCGACCATCCATTTGATGATATCCATCTTCAGTTCAAGGAGGTCGGCTTTAGTAGCAATGTCCGATGCCGATAGCGCTTCGGCCAGTGCGCGGGCCTCCGCCTCCGCTTGGGCAGCAGGAACGCCCGCTTCTTTTAACCGGTCAGAAAACTTGAGGGTGTCAAAGGTGATTGATGTCATGCGTCAGAGTGTAGCACTCCAAAACGTTCAAACAAATACAACAACGGCCATACAACAACGGCCCGGAATCGCTTCCGGGCCGCCGTCTCGCCAGCGCCGACTTTTAATAAATCGAGCCTGGCCCCTTTAACTATGGGCCCCTTTTAACTATGTTCAGAAAAACTGCTTGGCAAAGTTGGCGATGGCGATGGCAATCAGGATGCCCATCATCCATGACAGCTTATCGATCTTTGCGTCAAGGACTGCGATGTCCGATTTTGTGGCCAGGGTGGTATCCAGTGCCTGGGAAAGAATTTCCTGCTGGGCGCGCACGAAAGCCTCCGCCTGGGCTGGTGGGACGCCAGCGGTTTCAAGATCTTTTACGAACTTGTGCGTGTCGAAGGTGATTGCAGACATGTTTCGGAGCATAGCAGAAAGTCGGTGCAGGCGCTCAGGCAGATGCAAAAGCCAGCAATTCTCATTTCAAAATTTTGCGACAAACTGCGGTATTTCCCCCCTTTGAAAAAGGGGGGTAGGGGGGATTTGATTGTAACGATGACTTCCGACACCGCTAAATCCCCCTCAATCCCCCTTTTTCAAAGGGGGAAGAGAGACAAACCCCACCGCAAACGACACATGGCCATTTTGAAATGAGAATTGCTGGTATGCGCGGTA
>JAUXWU010000009.1 GCA_030680085.1 Rhodocyclaceae bacterium
TGCAGGGCGCCGACCGGATGGCCGACAAAGAGGTATTCCATTTCGCTGCAGCAGTCGACGAACAGGGCCTTGGGGTTGTCGTGCAGGAATTGAGCGGCCTCTTTTGGCGTCAGGTGTTCCATCGGTGTTTTCTCCTTGTGAGTTGAGCTAGAACAGTAATGCTAGTCGCGCCATTAATCAAGATAATATAAGCCGCATGCTAGAATTTTCCTTGTTTTCAACCATTTCCGTACCCCTTTCCCGATGTCACCCGACCGCTCCAGCGAGCTGCGCGACCTGCTCGCGCAACGCATCCTCATCCTCGACGGCGCCATGGGCACCATGGTGCAGAAGCACGATCTCGTCGAGGCCGATTACCGGGGTGAGCGTTTCGCAAAACATGCGAAAGACCTCAAGGGCAACAACGACCTGCTGAGTCTCACCAAGCCTGATGTCATCAGCGGCATTCACGCCGAATATCTGGCAGCCGGCGCTGACATCCTCGAAACCAACACCTTCAATGCCACGCGCGTTTCGCAGGCCGAATACGGACTGGCGGATCTCGCCTATGAGTTGAATGTCGCCGGTGCACGGCTGGCGCGGGAGGTTGCCGATCAATATTCGACGCCGGAAAAGCCGCGCTTTGTCGCTGGCGTGCTGGGCCCCACCTCGCGCACCTGCTCGCTTTCGCCCGACGTCAACGATCCGGGCTTCCGCAACATTTCGTTCGATGCGCTGGTCGCCGATTACCTTGAAGCGATACGCGGCCTGGTCGACGGCGGCGCCGACATCCTGCTGGTCGAAACGATTTTCGACACGCTGAATGCCAAGGCTGCGCTCTACGCCATCGAAAGCTTCTTCGACCAGGCCGGGCGGCGCTGGCCGATCATGATCTCCGGCACCATCACCGACGCCTCGGGCCGCACGCTCTCGGGGCAGACGGCGGAGGCGTTCTGGAATTCGCTGCGCCATGCGCGGCCGTTGTCCTTCGGCCTGAACTGCGCATTGGGCGCGAAAGAGTTGCGGCAATATGTCGAGGAAATCGGCCGCGTCGCCGACTGCTTTGTCTCGGCGCATCCGAATGCCGGGCTGCCGAATGCCTTCGGCGGTTACGACGAGACGCCCGAAATGCTGGCCGATGAGCTGGCGCAGTGGGCCAGGGACGGCCTGCTCAACATCGCCGGTGGCTGCTGCGGCACCACGCCCGAGCACATTCGCGCGATCGCTGAGGCCCTCAAGGATGTACAACCACGCCGCTCAGTTGTCAATGCGGCCAGCGCCGACTTTTCACTGCGTCTTGCAGGTTTGGAACCCTGCAACATCGGCGCCGACGCGCTCTTCGTCAACATCGGCGAGCGCACCAACGTCACCGGCTCGCGCGCCTTCGCCAAAATGATCCTCGAAGGTCGCCTCGACGATGCGCTCGTCGTCGCGCGCCAGCAGGTGGACAACGGCGCGCAGATCATCGACATCAACATGGACGAGGCGATGCTCGATTCGCAGGCGGCGATGGTGCGTTTCTGCAATCTCATCGCCAGCGAGCCGGACATCTCCCGGGTGCCGATCATGCTCGACTCGTCGAAATGGGTCGTGATCGAGGCCGGCCTCAAGTGTGTGCAGGGCAAGGGCATCGTCAATTCGATTTCGATGAAGGAAGGCGAGGCTCCATTCCTCGCGCAGGCCCGCGCGGCGCGGCGACTGGGCGCGGCAGTGATCGTCATGGCCTTCGACACGGCCGGCCAGGCCGACACCTACCAGCGCAAGATCGACATCTGCAAACGCGCCTACAATTTACTAACAGCAGATGGCTTTCCGGCCGAGGACATCATCTTCGATCCGAACGTCTTCGCCATCGCAACAGGAATTGCCGAGCACGACAACTATGCCGTCGATTTCATCGAGGCCTGTCGCTGGATTCGCCAGAACCTGCCGCACGCGAACATCTCGGGCGGCATCTCGAATGTCTCGTTTTCGTTTAGGGGCAACGAGCCGGTACGCGAAGCCATCCACACGGTTTTTCTCTACCACGCCATCCAGGCCGGACTGACGATGGGCATCGTCAACGCCGGCCAGCTCGGCGTCTACGACCAGCTCGACCCGGTGTTGCGCGAGAAGGTCGAAGATGTGGTGCTCAATCGTAAAATCGGGGCGGGCGATGCGCTGGTCGAGTTCGCAACGATGGTCAAAGGCGGCGCGCGTGAGCAGGTGCAGGATCTCGCCTGGCGAGAATGGCCGGTCGAAAAACGCCTCGCCCACGCCATGGTGCGCGGCATGACCGAATACGTGGTGGCCGACACCGAAGAATGCCGCGCCGCACTGGCCGCCGCCGGCCAGCCGCCGCTGGCGGTGATCGAAGGCCCGCTGATGGCCGGCATGAACGTCGTCGGCGACCTGTTCGGCGCGGGCAAGATGTTCCTGCCGCAGGTGGTGAAATCGGCGCGCGTCATGAAGCAGGCCGTCGCCCACCTGCTGCCCTACATCGACGCAGAAAAGCTGCGCACCGGCGCGGCGGCGAAAGGCAAGATCGTCATCGCCACGGTGAAGGGCGACGTCCATGACATCGGCAAGAACCTCGTCGGCGTGCTGCTGTCCTGCAACGGCTACGAGATCGTCGACCTGGGCGTGATGGTCGCCGCCGACAAGATTCTCGCCGCCGCCCGCGAACATGACGCGGACATCGTGGGCCTGTCCGGCCTGATCACGCCGTCGCTGGAAGAAATGAGCCACGTCGCCAGCGAAATGCAGCGCCAGGGCTTTAGCGTGCCGCTCCTGATCGGCGGGGCGACCACCAGTCGCGCCCATACCGCCATCAAGATCGCGCCCAATTACCACGGCACGGTGGTGTATGTGCCGGACGCCTCGCGCGCTGTCGGCGTCGTCACCAAGCTGTTGTCGATCGACCATGCGGCGGGCTTCAAGGACGAAATCGCCGCCGACTACGGCAAGGTGCGCGAGCAGCATGCGGCAAAGCAGGGCGTGAAACTACTGACCCTCGCCGCTGCACGCGCCAACCGCGCCAAGCTCGAATACGCGCCATTCAAACCGCGCCGTCCCGGCTTGCGGCAGCTCTGCCAGATCGACCTCGCCACGCTGGCGCGTTACATCGACTGGGCGCCCTTTTTCCAGACCTGGGATCTGCCCGGCCGCTATCCGCAGCTTCTCGAAGATGCTCGCGTCGGCGAGCAGGCGCGGTCGGTGTTCGCCGATGCGCGGGCGATGCTGGATCAGTTGGCGGCCGAAAAATGGCTGGTCGCGAATGCGGTGTTCGGCCTGTTCCCGGCGAACTCGGTCGGCGACGACATCGAGATTTACGCCGACGAAGCGCGCAGCAAGACATTGATGACCTGGCACGGTCTCAGGCAGCAGCACGAGCGACCGGCTGGCCAGCCGAACCTCTGCCTTGCTGACTTCATCGCGCCGCAGGGGACGCCTGACTACATCGGCACTTTTGCCGTCACGGCAGGCATCGGCATCGAAGCGAAGCTGGCGGAGTTCGAAGCGCAGCACGACGACTACCGCGCCATCATGCTGAAATCGCTCGCCGACCGCCTCGCCGAGGCCGCCGCAGAGTGGCTGCACGAGCGCGTGCGCATCGACGACTGGGGCTATGCGCGCGACGAAGGTCTGGAGCTTGAAGCCTTGATTGCCGAAAAATATCAGGGCATCCGTCCGGCGCCGGGTTATCCGGCCTGTCCCGACCACACCGTCAAGAAGGCTTTGCTCGAACTGCTCGACGCCAGTGCCGTCGGCATCGAGCTCACAGAGAATTTCGCCATGACGCCCGCGGCTGCGGTTGCAGGTTTTTACTTTGCCCACCCGCAGGCGAAATACTTCGCCGTCTCGAAAATTGCTCGCGACCAGCTTGAAGATTGGGCGAAGCGCACCAATTACGCCAGTCTGACAGCCGAAAGATGGCTCGCCCCGCTGCTATAACCCCGATCAGGAGACGACAATGAGTGAAGAAAATGATGGCCGCATGTCTTTCAAGCAGGCCGTGGGCCATGTGATGCAAAGCAAGCAGGCGGCATTTTCCGCCATGCCCGTCTTCGGCGATCGCACCGAGGATGAAGGCCAGACCGCCGAAGGCGCGCGCATCTTCATTCTCGATCTCGATGACAGCGGCAGCCTGCGCCTGCGCTTTATCGCCGGCCCCTTCTTTTCAACTGCTCACGCCGCCAACGAGGCCGTGTCTGCCGACGAAATTCCTGACAGCGTGCGCGATCTGCGCTTCATGCCGACCCGCTGCGAAGAAGACTGGTTTTCTGACCAGATCCAGTTGCTGATCCAGAAGCTTGTAAAGGCTTCCACCATCGGGGCGGAACTGATGCCGGATTACCAGAGCATGCCGAGCCGCAAGGCAGAGGAGCAGGTGGTGTTTCCAATTTCCTTCATCGGCCGGGATGGCGTGACGCACTAATCCAGGGAATATTCAGACTCCCCAGACCACCGGCTTCTTCTCGCCTAGCGATTCTTCCAGCATCGCCAATATCGGCGCGGCGCGCTGTGTCAGGCTGACAAAGGGGCGGGTGGCGCAGGGGCCGCCGCCGACGTCGGCCTCGGTTTTCGGCTCGTCGTCCAGTACATGTTGGCGGTGGCGTTCCTTGTCCTCCGCAATCGCCGCCTTCAGCCGGGCAATGGCGTCGGGCAGTTGTTCGACGGTGACGATCCCCTTGTCGCCGACAGCCTTGCCCATCAATTCCATCATGCGTTTGGCCACGTCGCCGAAGTAGATGACATCGGCGCTGGCCGCGGATTTGAAGGTGACGATCATAGTGCCGCCGTGTAGGCGAGATGGCCGTCGATCAGGGTGTAACGCACTTCGCCCGACAATTCCCGGCCGAGGAAGGGGGTGTTCTTGCCCTGGCTTTTCAGCCTCTCGCGGCTGACGGTGAAGCGGGTCGCCGGGTCGAACACGCACAGGTCGGCGGGGCTGCCGACCGCGAGACGGCCGCAGCCCGCCTTGTCCAGGCCGAGAATGCGCGCCGGATCGCTGGTGATGCGGGCCAGCGCTGATGCCAGCGGCAGTTGTGCCGCGCTGGCCCAAGCGAGGGTGAGCGGCAGTAACAACTCCAAGCCAGTGGCCCCGGGTTCGGCTTCTTCGAAGGGCAATTGCTTGGCATCGTCATCGACGGGGGTGTGGTCGGAACAGAGCACATCGATGCTGCCATCGGCCAGACCGGCGGCCAGCGCGGCGCGGTCTCTGGCCGAACGGAGCGGCGGGTCGAGCCGGGCCTGGGCGTCGAAAAAACCAATGTCGCGGTCGCACAGGTGCAAATGCTGGGTGGTGATGTCGCAGGTGACGGGTAGGCCGGCGGCCTTCGCGGCGCGCACCAGTTCCAGCCCGGCGGCGGACGACAGGCGACGGATGTGCAGGCGTCCGCCGGTCTCCCCCGCCAGTTGCAGATAGGTGGCGAGCGCCACGGTTTCGGCCACCACCGGAATGCCGGCCAGACCCAAGCGCGCGGCGATGGCGCCGTCGTGGGCGACGCCGCCCCGGGCAAGATGCGCATCCTGCGCCTGTAGCCAGACCGGGAAGCCGAAGGTGGCGGCATATTGCATCGCCCGCAGCAGCACCTTGGTGTCCACCACGCTGACGTCGGCCTGACCAAAGGCAATGCAACCCGCCTCGGCCAGTTCCGCCATTTCGGTCAAGCGCTGGCCGGCGAGGCCAACCGTGAGCGCGCCGACCGGATGGACATGGGCGAAACCCGGCTGGCGGGCGCGGTGCTTGAGCATCTCGACCAGCCCCGGCTCGTCGAGCGGCGGGTCGGTGTCTGGCGGGCAGACCAGCCGCGTTACCCCGCCCGCCGCCGCCGCCGCCATCTCGGATTCAAGCGTCGCCTTGTATTCGAAACCGGGCTCGCGCAAGCGCGCCGACAGGTCGATCAGTCCGGGGCAGACGATGCAGCCAGTGGCGTCGATCACTCCCTCGGCGGTAAAGCTGTCGGGCGCCGTCTCGCCAACGCCGACTATGACGCCGCCCGCGATAAATACGCCGGCCGCGCAGTCCAGGCCGCTGGCCGGGTCGATGACGCGGCCGTTTTTTATTTCAATTCTCATTGGCCACCTCCGGCCAGCATGCTCATCACGGCCATGCGCACCGCGATACCGAAAGTCACCTGCGGCAGGATCACCGCCTGCTTGCCGTCGGCAACCGCCGAGTCGATTTCGATGCCGCGATTCATCGGCCCCGGGTGCATGACGATGGCGTCGGGCTTGGCGAGTGCAAGCTTTTCCGGTGTCAGTCCGTAGGATTTGAAATATTCCTGCGGGCTGGGCAGGAGCGCGCCCTGCATGCGTTCGTTTTGCAGGCGCAGGGTCATCACCACGTCGGCGCCCTTCAGGCCCTCGGTGATGTCGTGGCAGACGCGCAGCGGCCCCTTCTCGATCATGCGGGCCGCCGCGGCGGGCAGCAGCGTTTTGGGGCCGACCAGGCGAATCTCGGGCACGCCCAGGGTGACCAGCGCATGCAACTGGCTTCTGGCGACGCGCGAATGCAGGATGTCGCCGACCAGCGCCACCGTCAGTTGCGTGAAGTCGCGCTTGTAGTGCCGGATGGTGTACATGTCCAGCAGGCCTTGCGTCGGATGCGAATGACTGCCATCGCCGGCGTTGACGACATGAATGTGATTGCGCCCGGTGGTGGCCAGGTGCTGGGCGATCAGGTAGGGCGCGCCGCTGGAGGCGTGGCGCACGACAAACATGTCGGCCTGCATGGCGGCGAGGTTGTCGACAGTGTCGAGCAGGGTTTCGCCCTTGGCGGCGCTGGAGGTGTTGATGTTGAGGTTGATGACATCCGCCGACAGCCGCTTGGCGGCGATCTCGAAGGTGGTGCGGGTGCGCGTCGAGTTTTCGAAGAACAGGTTGAAGATGCTCTTGCCGCGCAGCAGCGGCAGTTTTTTCACTGCGCACTCGGCCATCGCCGTGAACGGCACGGCACGGTCGAGGATGTCGTGGATGATTTCGCGCGATAGACCATCGAGGGAGAGCAGGTGGATCAGCTCGCCGTGGTCATTCAATTGTGGGTTCGTCAGGTGCATGTTGGTCAAACCAGTCTTGAAGAATGATGGCGGCGGCGGCGGCATCGACTCGGGCGCGGCGTCCCGCCCCCCGGTCGGCGAGTTGCGACGCGGCGGCGCAGGAGGAAAACCGTTCGTCAACGAACTCGACCGGCAGGCCGAAACGGCCGGAAAGCTGGCGGGCGAAACGATCACAACGGGCGGCAAACGCATGTTCGCCGCCATCGACATGGCGCGGCAGACCGACCACCAGCCGCGCCGGCCGCCACTCATTGATCAGCTTGCCGATGGCGGCGAAGCGGCGATCGTTGATTTCGTCTTCAATGATCGCGAGCGGTCTGGCGCTGGCAATCAGCGTCTCGCCGATCGCCACGCCGATCCGTTTCAACCCGAAATCAAACGCCATTACCATTTCACTTTCAGGCATGCCCCGCCACGCCGGAAAGATTGGCGAAATCAATGCCCAGCAACTGCATCGCCGCCGGCAGGCGTTCTGCGGCCGGCAGGGTGAAGATGATGGCGGGGTCGGCGGCGACGGTCAGCCAGGCATTCTGCGCGAGTTCCCACTCGATCTGGCCGGCGGCCCAGCCCGAGTAGCCCAATGACATGAGCACCTCGCTGGGTTCGCCGTCGGCGCTCATCGCCTGCAGGATGTCGCGCGAGCTGGTCAGACCGACCTCGTCGGTCACCTTGAGCGTCGATTGCCAGTCGCCGGCGGGCCGGTGCAGCACAAAGCCCCGCTCGGGTTGCACCGGCCCGCCGAAAAACACCGGCAGATCGCGGTATTTCGCTTCGGTGGCGCCCGGCGCCAGGGGAATGTTGACGCGCTCGAAAAGCGTGCCGAGTGAGAGGTCGAGCGGCCGGTTGACGATGATGCCCAGCGCGCCGCTGGCGTTGTGCTCGCACACATAGGTCAAGGTGCGCGAGAAATGCGGATCGGTCATGGCGGGCATGGCGATCAGGAAATGGTTGGCGAGACTGATGGGTTCGATGGACATGGGTTTGTTCATATTGTCCGTCAATTGTAATCCGTCGCCACTCATTTACGAATGGTCAGCAAGCGACATCCCCCGCGAGGGGGCGAAGGGGGGGCGGGTCTATTTGTGGCATCCCGTGGCCGGCGGCGGGCCTGGGCTAGAATTAGTCCACGCCTCTTTCCGCCGCCCCGCCGATGCCTGCCTCGATTCCCCAACCACTTCCGCCCGTCGTGCTCTGCTTCGCGGCCGCCGACCCTACATGCGGCGCCGGACTACAGGCCGACCTGCTGACCCTGGCCGCGCACGGCTGCCACCCGCTGACGGTGGTGACCGCGTTGACGGTGCAGGACACCGCAGGCGTCGAGGGTGTGTTACCGATTTCGGGCGGCTGGGTCGCCGACCAGGCGCGCGCGCTCCTCGAGGACATGCCGGTGGCCGTTTTCAAGCTGGGCATGCTCGGCAGCATCGATGCGATTGTCGCCGTGGCCGAGGTGCTTGCCGACTATCCCGACACGCCGGTGGTGTTCGACCCGGTGCTCGCTTCGGGACGGGGCGATGCCTTTGCCGACGAAGAGATCGTCGCGGCAATGATTGCCTTGTTGCTGCCGCATACCGACATTCTCACCCCCAACAGCCTTGAAGTGCGGCGTCTCGCGCAGGAGTTGGAATCCGCCCGCCCCGCAACCGATCTCGCCGCCTGTGCGCGGTTGCTGATCGACACCGGTTGCGAACATGTTCTGGTCACCGGCGCCCACGAGCCCGGCGCGCAGGTCGTCAATACCCTGTATGGCTCGCACGGCCCGCTGCGCAACGACGCTTGGCCGCGCCTGCCCGGCAGCTATCACGGTTCCGGCTGCACGCTGGCCTCGGCCATCGCCGCCCAGTTGGCCTGGGGGCAGGACATGTCCGCCGCCGTGGCGGCCGCGCAGGATTACACTTGGCACGCCCTGGCCGCCGGTTTCCGTCCCGGCATGGGCCAGCAGGTGCCGAATCGTTTGTGGCGTTTGGCCTCGCCCGGCCAGCAACCCGCATCCTCACGGGAGAAAGCCCATGTCCGCGTCGCCTGAAACCAATGCGCAACTCGCCGGGTTGTATGCCCTGACGCCGGACGACAACCTGCTGCCGCGCCTCTCGGCATTGGTCGACAGCGCCCTGCAAGGCGGCGTGAAATGGGTGCAGTACCGCAACAAGACCGCCCCGGCGCCCTTGCGGCGCGCCCAGGCGATCGAGCTCTTGCGCATCTGCCGCGCTCGCGGCGCGAAACTCATCATCAACGATGATGTCTGGCTGGCCGTCGAGATCGGCGCCGACGGCGTCCACCTCGGCAAGAGCGACATTCCGGGCGGCGGGCTGGCCACGGCGCGCGATGCGCTGGGTTCCAAGCGCATTCTTGGCGTTTCCTGCTACGACGATCTCGATCGCGCCGCGGCGGCGGTGGCTGCGGGCGCCGACTACATCGCCGTCGGCAGCGTCTTCGCCTCCGTCACCAAGCCGGAGGCGACGCGCGTCTCGCTCGATACGCTGACCGCGGCGAAACAGCGCTTCAAGGTGCCGGTGGTCGCCATCGGCGGCATCACCACCAAAAACGCGCCGCAGGTGCTGGCCGCGGGCGCCGACATGGTGGCGGTCATGGCCGATCTGTTCAATGCGATGGACATCAAAGCCCATGCGGAAAAATTTCGCAAACTGTTCAAACCTTCATAAGCCACGCCCCCATGCTGGCGGCGTGACGGCATAACGCCGTCCCGCCAGCGCCGACTTTTTGTTAGGAAGTGTCATGACCCGCAATGAAGACCTGTTCGCCCGCGCCCAGAAAACCATTCCCGGCGGGGTGAATTCGCCCGTGCGCGCCTTCCGCTCGGTGGGCGGCGCGCCGCGCTTTTTCACCCGTGGCGCGGGCGCCCATGTCTGGGATGCCGATGGCAAGCGTTACATCGACTACGTGGGTTCCTGGGGCCCGCTGATTCTCGGCCACGCCGACCCCGATACCGTGCGCGCCGTGCAGGACGCCGCAGCCAACGGCCTGTCGTTTGGCGCGCCGACCGAGGCCGAGATCGAGCTGGCCGAGCTGCTGGTCGAGCGCGTGCCGAGCATGGAACTGGTGCGACTGGTCTCCTCCGGCACCGAGGCGACGATGAGCGCGATCCGCCTGGCGCGCGGCTTCACCGGGCGCGACATGCTGGTCAAGTTCGAAGGTTGCTATCACGGCCACGCCGACAGCCTGCTGGTCAAGGCCGGTTCCGGCATGCTCACCTTCGGCAATCCGTCATCCAGCGGCGTGCCGGCCGATCTGGCACGGCACACACTGGTGCTCGACTACAACGATGCCCAGCAATTGCACGACGCCTTCGCCCAACATGGCGACAAAATCGCCTGCGTGATCGTCGAGCCGGTCGCCGGCAACATGAACCTGATTGCGCCCAAACCCGAATTTCTCCAGGCGATGCGCGAGCTGTGCACAAAGCACGGTGCGGTGCTGATCTTTGACGAGGTGATGACCGGCTTCCGCGTCGGCCCCGGCTCCGCACAGGGTTTGTATGGCATCACGCCCGACCTGTCGACCTTCGGCAAGGTGGTGGGCGGCGGCATGCCGCTGGGCGCCTTCGGCGGCCGGCGCGACATCATGGAACAAATCGCGCCGCTCGGCCCGGTGTATCAGGCGGGCACCCTTTCGGGCAATCCGCTCTCGGTCGCGGCCGGTCTGGTCACTCTGAAAAAGATCGCCGCGCCCGGCTTCTATGAGGCGCTGGCCGCAAAGACAAAGTCCCTGGTCGATGGCCTGTCCGCCGCCGCCAAGCAGCGCGGCGTCACCTTCAGTGCCCAGTCGGTGGGCGGCATGTTTGGCGTCTATTTCGCCGCCACGCCGCCGACCTCCTATGCCGAGGTAATGGCCTGCGACAAAGAGGCCTTCAACCGCTTCTTTCACGCCATGCTCGAAGCGGGCATCTATCTCGCACCCTCGGCCTTCGAGGCCGGCTTTGTCTCGGCCGCGCACACTGACGCCGACATCGCGGCGACCCTGGCGGCGGCCGACGCGATCTTCCGCCAGGGCTTATGACCCCCTTCTGCGCCGCCTCGTCATTGCTTCCGTCATCCTCGCCGCGCTGGTCGCGAGGCCAAGCGTAGCGCCGATTTGAAGAAGCGCGGCTTCATTTCAGAGTCGGCGGAAGACACGACCCGCACCAACGCTCAAGCCAAGTTGGCCGCTTGCGAAACCGCCAAGGCCGATGTGCTCCAGTCACGATCCATAAGAGCCACGGTAAAGCCGTCGCTCGTCAATCCACCGTGATCTTCGGCTGGCCGGCCATTGCCGCCATTCAGCGCTTCGGAAAGCGGACGTTCAAAGTGGAGATCAGGGACGCTGCGCGGCTTTATCGCGCAGCGTTAGACCGAGGCATCCCGAAATGCACGCAGGACCGTATTGATGCGTGTTTGATAACCAGGCCCTTGTGCTTTGAACCACTCTATGACGTCTTGGTCGACCCGCAACGAGATTGATTCCTTGGAGGGCAACGGTTTGAGGCCGCGCCTGACGATACCACGGACGATGTGGCGAACCTCGGCTTCCGGATGATCGTCGGATACATCCGAAGCGGCCTGCTTTGACTCAAGTCGAGCCCAGTCAGTTTTTGATTTCATCGAAGTAGATTTGCGTTTCACGTTGGGTTGCCTTGCGGAAAGAGATGATGCGGATTTCATGTTCGCTCTCCGTATGAACGATTGAGACGGGAATGCCGGCCAGGAGACCCAGTGTCACGAAGCGCTGCTCGCCATAGGAGAAGCGGTCATCCTCGTAGGTGAATGTGACGCCCTCGAAAACTCGCGGAGCGTCGACAAAATCCAGCCCGTGGTTCTTCGCGTTCAGGTTGCGCTTCGCTTCGGACCAAGTGAACTCCATTGGCGAAGTGTATATACGAAACGTAGTGGCGTCAAACGTGCGAAAGCGCTCAAGAAACCGCGTGTAGTAGCCGATGACGGTGGCTACCTGCGTTTGCTGCAACATGATTTCCGCCAGCCAGACCCGATAGGGATCGCTGCTCTGCTGCCAGGGCAGGTCGCGCCGCCCATGGCCGAGTTGCCAGTCGATCAGGCGTTTTGCAAAAGTGGGCATGGGGGAAGTGGAGCGGGTGGAGGGAGTCGAACCCTCGTCATGAGCATGGGAAGCTCAGGTAATGCCGTTATACGACACCCGCGCCGTTGCGATTTTGCGCCATTCTAACGATACTTGCGGGCGGCGGGCAATCACCCGCCAGGGCAGAACAGGGCGACCATGAACGAAAACGAGGCGGACAAGACGAGTGCGGTGGGCGGCGTGGCCGACCTCAAGGACGGCGAAGTGCTGCTACCCGCGTTCGTCGAGCGGCGGAGGACGGGCTTGTTCGTCGATCCGCTGGCGGCCGGCGAGCCGGGCTTCCTGACCTTCGTCGAGCGGGTATTTACTGCCGCCGCGCGCTTTGCCGATCTTGATTACACGACTTTTCAGGCCTTGCTGTATGGCCAGGCGGAAATGAAGTGCGGCCCGGTGCGGCTGGCTGCCGGTGTTGTGCCATTTCCGCCAGAACGGCAGGCGCTGTATCACGCGGTGAAAATTTCTCCCGACAAGAGCAAGGCCGAGTACCTGTTCGAGCCGGTGGCGATTGAAATCGAGGAGACGGTGCCGCTATTCGGTCCGCCAGCGGATGACGGCAGCGCGGAAATAATCGGCGAGGAAGTCAGAAAGCGCCTGGAACCCACCCGGCTGGATTTCGACGAATTCGTTGCCGCCCTTTGGGAGAAGGGGGTGCGTTACGGCATTGCCGAAGATCGCGTGCGCGAGGCAATCCAGGGCAGTCAGGCAATCCGGCTGGAGATTGCCCGGGCACCCGCATCGACCGCGGCGCCGAGGGCGAATTAATTGTTTCGGCTATCGACGGTTTTATCAACATCGACAAGCATAACCACCTCATTGCGGTGACCGAAAAGATCGTCAGCCGCGAAGGCGTCAGCATGCGGACGACCGGCGATGTGTTGCCGCCGAGGGCTGACGCCCTGCGTGATACCATCGGCGCATGCTTGAAATCTCGATAAACGGCGCGCCACGGCAAGTTCCCGCGCCACTGACCGTTGCCGCCTTGCTGGAAAATGAAGGCTTGTCTGGCAAGCGCCTGGCCGTCGAAAAAAACGGCGAGATCGTGCCGAAAAGCCAGCATGCCAGCACCCTGTTGGCGGCGGGCGACCGGCTTGAAATTGTCGTCGCCGTCGGCGGCGGCTGATACTTTTTACAGGGTTTATTCATGACGCAAGACTTCCTCACCATCGCCGGCAAGGCGTATTCCTCCCGTCTTTTAGTCGGCACCGGCAAATACAAGGATTTCGATGAAACGCGCCGTGCCGTCGAGGCCAGCGGTGCACAGATCGTCACCGTGGCCATCCGCCGCACCAACATCGGCCAGGAACCGGGGCAAACCTCCTTGCTGGACGCGCTGCCGCCCGACCGCTACACCTATCTGCCGAATACCGCCGGCTGCTATTCCGCCGACGAGGCCGTGCGCACCCTGCGGCTGGCGCGCGAACTGCTCGATGGCCACGGTCTGGTGAAGCTGGAAGTGCTGGGCGACCCGCAAACCCTGTTTCCCAACATGCCGGAAACCCTCAAGGCGGCCGAAACGCTGGTGAAGGATGGCTTTCAGGTGATGGTGTATTGCTCGGACGATCCGCTCCAGGCGAAATTACTTGAAAGCATTGGCTGCGTCGCGGTGATGCCGCTTGCATCGCTGATCGGCTCGGGGCTCGGCATCCTGAATCCCTGGAACCTCAAGCTCATCATCGATGCCGCCAAGGTTCCGGTACTGGTCGACGCGGGGGTCGGCACCGCCTCGGATGCCGCCATCGCCATGGAGCTCGGCTGCGACGGCGTGCTGATGAACACGGCGATTGCCGGCGCGCAAAATCCGCTGCTGATGGCCAGCGCCATGAAGAAGGCCGTCGAAGCCGGCCGCGAGGCCTTCCTCGCCGGGCGCATGCCGAAAAAACTCTACAGCGCCAGTCCGAGTTCGCCGACTGGCGGCATGATCGGTTCCTGAGCGGCGTGATGCGGCGGGCCGTGCTGGGCGCTACCCTGCTCATGGCGCTGGCGTTGCCTGTCCGCGCCGAATATGCCTTCGACAAGCCCGAGGTGCTGGCCGCGCAACTGCTCTGGGGCGTCGCGCATGGGGCGCGGCTGCTCGGCCTGGCATGCGCAAAGAACGGCCAATACGCGGCGACCCAGGCCTGGATCAACTGGCAAGAGCGCGAAGCGACGCAGATTGACGCTGCCAGGCGCTTGCTGGGAAATTACTATTTTGGCGATGCCGAGCCCCTGCCCGCGGTCGTATCCGCCGCAATCGGACTCAAACCGGCGCTCGATCTGCCGCCGGAAGCGCTCGAACCGGCCTGCGCCACGCTCGCCGAGGCGCTGGCGCAACCGCGTTACGACATGAACCGCCGCCACGCCGACATTCTGGAAGCGATCCAACGCGGCCTGGAGCCAAAACCAAGATGACCGCAGTGCAACGCGACCACATCCGCAGCTTTGTGCTGCGCCAGGGGCGGATCTCCAGCGCCCAGCAGCGCTATTACGACGAAGGCTTGCCGCGCCACGGCTTGCCCTATGCGCCGGCCCCGCTCGACTTGGCCGGCGTGTTTGGTCGCAGCGCGCCAAAAATCATTGAAATCGGTTGCGGCATGGGCGAGACCACGGCGCTGATCGCCGCTGCCCATCCGGGAAACGACTACCTCGGCATCGAGGTGCACACGCCCGGCGTGGGCAGTCTGCTGAAGGAAATCGCCACGCGCGAGCTCACCAATTTGCGCGTCATCCAGCACGATGCCGTCGAAGTGCTGCGCGACATGATCCTGCCGGGCGCGCTGGCCGGCATGCACATTTACTTTCCCGACCCCTGGCCGAAAAAGCGCCAGCAAAAACGACGCCTGATCCAGCCGCTCTTTGTCGCCCTGCTGGCCTCGCGCCTCGCGCCAGGCGGCTATCTGCATTGCGCCACCGACTGGGAGGAGTACGCGCAACAGATGCTCGAAGTGCTGACCGCCGAGCCGCTGCTGGCGAATACGGCCGCAGGCTTCGCCTCCCGCCCAGTCTGGCGACCGCAGACCAAATTCGAAACGCGCGGCCTGCGCCTGGGCCATGGCGTGTGGGACGTGTTGTTTATGCGTCGGCCAGAAACATCGCCATCAGCCGGTTAAGAAAGCGCTGGCCCTGCGCCGTCGGGCGCAGGCGGCCAGCGGCGGTGTCGAGCAGCCCGGCACGCCGCGCATTGGCAACTGAGGCCAGCGCCGACTTTTCGATGAATTCCAGCGGCAACCCGGTGCGCTCGGTAAACAGCGCCTGTGGCACGCCCGCCGTCAGGCGTAGCGCGTTCATCATGAACTCGCCTGGCAAATCTTCCTGCGTGACCGGTTGCCAGCGACGCGTGACCTGGTCGGCCAGATAGTCCCGCGGATTGCGCGGGCGAGCGTCGCGGTGGATGCCGGCATGATCGGATAGCTTCGAGTGCGCGCCGGCGCCGATGCCAAGGTAATCGCCGAAGGTCCAGTAGTTGAGGTTGTGCCTGCACTGCTGGTAAGGCTGCGCGAAGGCGGAAGTTTCGTAGTGGGCGAAGCCAGCCGCGGCAAGGCGTTCCTCCGCCATTTCCTGCATGTCGGCGGCCAGATCGTCATCCGGCACGGGCGGCGGGGCGTGGTGGAAGGGCGTGTTGGGTTCCAGCGTCAGGTGATAGGCCGAAATGTGGCTGACGCCGGTGGCGATGGCGGTGACGATGTCCTGCCGCGCTTCTTGCAGGGTCTGCGAGGGCAGGGCATACATGAGGTCGAGATTGACGCGCTCGAAATGCGTCAGCGCCTGGTCGATGGCCCGGCGTGCCTCGTCTCCTGAATGGATGCGCCAGAGGGCGGCCAGTTTTTTATCGTCGAAACTCTGAATGCCCAGCGACAGGCGGTTGATGCCGGCGTCACGGAAGGCCGCGAACTTGCCAGCTTCCAGCGTGCCGGGGTTGGCTTCCAGCGTGATTTCGGCAGCGGGCAAGAGCGGCAGGCGCATCCGCAGCGCGGCGAGCAACGCGTCGGCGGTTTTGCCCGACATCAGGCTGGGCGTGACGCCGCCGATGAAAACTGAAATGACCGAGCGGCCCCAGATGGCCGGCAGCGCGGCTTCGAGGTCGGCAATCAGCGCGGCGAGATAGGCGGTTTCATCGACCGGTTTTTTGGCCTCATGCGAATTGAAGTCGCAGTAGGGGCATTTCTTCACGCACCACGGCCAGTGCACATAGAGCGCCAGCGGTGGTGGCATTTTCAGCCCGGACTCGCCAAAAGTCGGCGCTGGCGGGACGGCAGTGACGGGAATGTGGTGGATCAAGTCCCGAACTTCAGCCGTTCGATCAGCATCGCCAAGGCCTTGCCGCGGTGCGAGCGCTGGTTCTTGTCCGCGGCCGAAATTTCGGCGGCGGTCTGGTTCAGATCGGGCACCAGAAAATAAGGATCGTAGCCGAAGCCGCCCGCGCCCTTCGGCGTGTCGATGATCTCGCCATGCCATTCGCCTTCGACGACAATCGGCTGCGGATCATCGGCCGAGCGCACGAACACCAGCACGGCGACATAATGGGCACGACGGTCGGCCTTCCCTTGTAGGTCGGCGATCAGCTTCTGGTTGTTGCGTTCGTCCGATTTCGGTTCGCCACCATAGCGCGCCGAATACACGCCGGGCGCACCGGAGAGTGCCGAGACGCACAGGCCGGAATCATCCGCCAGCGCCGGCAGGCCCGTCAATTGCGCGGCGTGGCGCGCCTTGGCCAGCGCATTTTCGACAAAGGTGCAATGCGGCTCGTCGGCTTCGGGGACGTTGAATGCGGATTGCGGCAGCACCTCGAAATCGACGGCAGCGAGGAGCTGGCCGAATTCGCGCAGTTTGCCGGGGTTGCCGGAGGCAAGAACCATCTGTTTCATTTGATTTCCAGTGCAAGTTTCTGTGCGGTGATAATTTCGCCAATGCCCTTTTCCGCCAGCGCCAGCAACAGGTCGAGTTCGGCGCGGGTGAACGGCGCGCCTTCCGCCGTGCCCTGCAATTCAATCATGCCGCCGGTGCCGGTCATCACGACGTTCATGTCGGTGTCGCAGGATGAATCTTCGCTGTAATCGAGGTCGAGCACCGGCGTGCCGCCGACGATGCCCACCGACACGGCGGCGACGCAGTCCTTCATCGGGTGGGCGGCCAGTTTGCCTGCGGCGACCAGGCCGGCCAGCGCGTCGTGGAGTGCCACGCAGGCACCGGTAATGGCAGCGCAGCGCGTGCCGCCGTCGGCCTGCAACACGTCGCAATCGAGCGTGATCTGGCGTTCGCCCAATGCGGCCAGGTCGGTCACGGCGCGCAAGGAGCGGCCGATCAAACGCTGGATTTCCTGGGTGCGGCCGGATTGTTTGCCTTTCGCCGCCTCGCGGTCGGTGCGCGTGTGGGTCGAACGGGGCAGCATGCCGTATTCGGCGGTGACCCAGCCGCGGCCCTTGCCTTTAAGGAAGGGCGGCACGCGCTCCTCGACGCTGGCGGTGCATAGCACCTTGGTGTGGCCAAATTCGACCAGCACGCTGCCCTCGGCATGGCAGGTGTAGTGGCGGGTGATGGTCAGTGGGCGCAGCAGGTTCGGCGTGCGGCCGTCGGTTCTGGTTTGGGGGGAGGCCATGGGGCGCATTTTAGTTCCGGCCGCATCTAAAAGTTAGCTGAAAGCCAGTCTTTTTCTGCAACCGGGTGTTTCGCGGTAAGCTGCCGCGCTGCAAAACACCGACCCTTCACCGCCATGACCATCTACAGCATGACCGGCTATGCCGCCGCCGACCGCGATCTCGGCCACGCCAACCTGCATCTCGAGCTTAAGAGTGTTAACGGCCGTTTTCTCGACCTCAATTTTCGTTGTGGCGATGAATTGCGCTTTCTCGAAATGCCGCTGCGCGAAAAGCTCACCGCCGCCATCGGGCGCGGCAAGCTCGATTGCCGGCTGCATCTGCAACCCAACAGCACGGCCACGCCGCAACTGACGCCCAACCTCGCGCTGGTCGCCCAGTTGGGCAGCCTCGATGTCGCCGTGCGCGCCGTGCTGGCGGACGCCAAGCCCCTTGCCGTCGCGGATGTGCTGCGCTGGCCGGGCGTGCTGGCGGCCGACGCTATTGCTCCGGAACATTTACAGGCCGAATGTTTTGCCCTGCTCGATGGCGTGCTGGGCGAATTTCTCGCCAGCCGCGCGCGCGAAGGGGCGCGCCTCGCCGACGTGCTCATGGAACGCGCCGCCCGCATGCGCCATGCCTTGGCGCAGGTCGAGCCCATGGTGCCGGCCGCCATTGCCGATTACACGGAACGCTTGGCGAGCAAACTGCGCGAAGCGGTGGCCAATCTCGACGAAGACCGCATCCGCCAGGAGATTGGCGTGTTCACCGCCAAGATCGACGTGGCGGAAGAGCTGGCGCGGCTGGTCACGCATCTGTCCGAGGTCGAGCGCGTGCTCGACAAGGGCGGCGCCGTCGGCAAACGCCTTGATTTCCTGATGCAGGAACTCAACCGCGAGGCCAACACGCTGGCCGCGAAGTCGGTGTCGGCAGCCGTCACCGCGATTGCTCTTGAACTTAAACTGTTAATTGAACAGATGCGCGAGCAAGTCCAAAATCTTGAGTGATGCCATGAACATTCCTGCCGTCAATTCCCCGTCCGCCGACACCGCCACCGCCGGTGCGCTATTCATCATTTCCGCGCCTTCGGGGGCGGGCAAGACAACCCTGGTGAAATTGCTGATGGAACGCGATGCCGGCATCCGGCATTCCATCTCCTATACGACGCGGCAGGCGCGGCCGGGCGAACAGGACGGGCGCGAATATCACTTCATCGATATTTCCACCTTCGCGGCGATGCGCGACCGCGGCGACTTTCTGGAGTGGGCCGAGGTGCATGGCAACTTTTACGGCACCTCGCGCAGTTGGCTGCTTGACGAGATGCGCGCCGGGCGCGATACGCTGCTCGAAATCGACTGGCAGGGCGCCCAGCAGGTGCGGGCCTTGATCCAGGATGCTGTTGGCATTTTCATCGTGCCGCCGTCGATTGCCGAACTGGAGCGCCGCCTGCACGACCGCGGGCAGGATAGCGCGGAGGTAATCCAGCGCCGTGTCGCCGCCGCACTGGGTGAATTACGGCATGTCGGCGAGTTCGATTTTGTTATAATCAACAATGACTTGCAGGAAGCTCTGGAAGATCTTGCCGCAGCAGTAAGGGCGTCCCGACTGGGTTTTGCGCGACAGCGCGCCCGTTATCCGGAGACCTTCCGCTACCTCTCATCCCGCTGAATCCAAAGGAAATACCATGGCCCGCGTGACCGTCGAAGATTGCCTGAAATACATCCCCAATCGCTTCCAGATGACCCTGGCCGCCACCTATCGCGCCCGCCAGATCACCATGGGCAGCATGCCGATGGTGGAGGTGGATCGGGACAAGGCCACCGTGCTGGCCTTGCGCGAACTGTCCGTGGGCAAGTACGGCATGGAAATTCTCAACCGCGGGCAAGCGTAACACCAGCCCGCATGCCCATGATGTAGACAGAGGGCGTATCCATGTCGGCGGCTGCATTGCCCCCCTCTGCGTTGCTTTCCCCATCCGCGGGCAGCGATGAGCCGCGGATTGTTCCTCCCACCCCCCCCCCGACCGATCTGACGGAAGACTTCGAGCATCTGTTCGCCCAGCTGCGAACCTATCTCAAACCGGAGGACGTCGACCAGATCGCGGCGGCCTGTCATTTCTCGGCCAACGCCCACCGCGGCCAGTTTCGTTCCAGCGGCGAACCGTACATTTCGCATCCGCTGGCGGTGGCCGAAACGCTGGCGTACTGGCGGCTCGACCCGCAGGCGCTGATTGCTGCCCTGCTGCACGACGTGATGGAAGACACCACCATCACCAAGGCGCAAATCGCGCAGGACTTCGGCAAGGTTGCCGCCGATCTTGTCGATGGCGTCTCCAAGCTCGACCGGCTGGAGAACCAGTCCTACGCGGAGGCCCAGGCTGAAAACTTCCGCAAGATGCTGCTGGCGATGGCGCAGGACGTGCGCGTCATTCTCATCAAGCTGGCCGATCGCCTGCACAACATGCGCACCCTCGATGCCGTGCGCCCGGACAAACGGCGGCGCATCGCCCGCGAGACGCTCGACATCTATGCGCCGATTGCCAACCGGCTCGGCCTCAACACGCTGTTCTGCGAACTTCAGGAGCTGGCGTTCCGCTACCTGTACCCGCTGCGTTACCGCGTGCTGACCAAGGCCGTCCGGGGCGCGCGCGGCAACCGGCGCGAGGTCGTCGGCAAGATACTCGCGGCGATCAAAGAGCGCCTGCCGGCCTGCCACATCGACGCCGAAGTAACGTGGCGTGAAAAACATCTCTACGGCATTTATCGCAAGATGCGCGACAAGCACCTGTCCTTTTCGCAGGTGCTCGACATCTACGGCTTTCGCATCATCGTCGCCGACACTCCCGCCTGCTATCTGGCGCTGGGCGCCCTGCACGGCCTCTACAAGCCGCTGCCGGGCAAGTTCAAGGACTACATCGCCATCCCCAAGGCCAACGGCTACCAGTCACTGCACACCACGCTGATCGGCCCGTATGGCATGCCGGTCGAATTTCAGATCCGCACGCGCCAGATGCACCATATCGCCGACAGCGGCGTTGCCTCGCACTGGCTTTACAAGGACGAACGCGCCCTGTCGGAGTTGCAGCGCACCACCCATCAGTGGTTGCAGTCCTTGATCGAGCTACAGACCGCGAGCGTTGATTCCGCCGAGTTTCTCGAACACGTCAAGGTGGATCTGTTCCCCGGCGAGGTCTATGTATTTACGCCGGCGGGCAAGATCCTCTCGCTGCGGCGCGGCGCCAGCGCGGTCGATTTCGCCTACGCGGTGCATACCGACATCGGCAACTGTTGCATCGCCTGCCGGATCAATCAAGAGAACATGCCATTGCGCACCGAACTGCGCAATGGCGACCGCGTCGAGATCATCACCGCGCCCAATGCCGCGCCCAATCCCAACTGGTTGAGCTTCGTCAAGAGCGGCAAGGCGCGCGCGCAGATACGTCACTTTTTAAAAACAAAACAGCAAGAAGAATCCGCCGCGCTGGGCAAACATCTTCTGGCGCAGGCACTCTCCGGCCTCGGGCATCGCCTCGAAGAGCTTGGTAGCGCCGCCTGGCAGCGCTTTCTCAAGGCCTTTTCCGGCAAGACCCAACGCGAAGTGCTGACCGATATCGGGCTTGGCAAGCGTCTGCCGGCCATCGTCGCGCGCCGCCTGCTGAGTGGCAGTGTCGTGGACGGCCCGGTGGCGCAAGGCGCCGGCGCCATCCGCGTCAAGGGCAGCGGGGATCTGGCGATCCAGTTGGCGCATTGCTGCCGACCGATTCCCGGCGATCCACTGGTTGGCGTCATCCGCGCCGGCCAAGGCCTGATCGTGCATACCCACGACTGTCCGGCTTTGCGTGGTGGCAAGGCCGGACACAAAGAGTGGGTAGACGTCGAGTGGGATGCCGACGTGACGGGCCCCTTCGAGGTGCTGGTGCGCGTCGTCGCACAGAACGCCCCCGGCGTGCTGGCACGTTTGGCCGTCACCATCGCCGAACATGACGCCAACATCGCCAACGTGCGGATGGATGAAGACGAGGGCGCCACCACGGCACTTTATTTCACCCTGCAAGTCCGCGACCGCGTACATCTGGCGCGTATCCTGCGCAACCTGCGACGTCTGCCGGCGGTGACCCGCATTACCCGGCTCAAGGAAAATTCACCCCATCACAATTGAAGGAGTCTTCCGATGGCCTACGTATCCGAATACACCCAGTTCATGAACGAATGGCTGAAGCAGCATCCCGAAGAACTTGCCGTTCAAGAGGCGGGCCGCGCCATGTGGTGGGATCGTGGCGCCCATGTACCGGACGAGCAGAAGCGCCTGGAGGCCGCGGAAGTGCCGCGGAAGGCCTACTACTACGACATCAACTAAATTCGCCGTCCCGCCAGCGCCGACTTTATGGTTTTACCAACCGCGTGCGCGTCTCGGCAATGTTGGCGCGGAGCACGCTGGCATCCTCGGATTCCGGCGGCATCAGCTTCAGCAGCGTTTCCCAGTCGGCGATGGCCTTTGCGTATTGCTGTGACTCGTAGGCGGCGGTGCCGCGCAGCCAGAGGCCGATCGGGTGATTCGGTTCGAGTTGCAGGGCGCGGTCGATCAGGGCGAGCACCTTGCTGTTGAAACCGCTGACGCTGGCCAGCGTGTCGGCATATTCGACATACAGGTCGGCATCGCCACCGTTCTGGCTGACGACGCGCTCATAGGCGCGCACGGCGTCGGGCATGCGCCCCATCTGCCGATAGGAACGCGCCAGCATGGCCCAGCCTTGCAGATTTTCCGGTTCCTTTTCCAGCTTGGCGGCCAGACCGCTGACCATGCGCTCGATGTCCTGAGCCGAGAACTGCTGCTCGGCGGCGGGTTGCGGCTTGAGCCCGGCCGGACTGCCGAGCATCAGGTAGAGCAGCACGGCGACCAATGGCATGGAAATGGCCAGCGCGGTCGGCACGGCGCGGCTGGCCGGAGCAGTTGCGGAGCCTCCCCCGGCTCTTGTGACACCCTCGGTTGCGGTGTTGCTGTCCTCGATGAGACGCCGCTGCAATTCTGCGCGTGCCTGGATGTAATCATCCTGCGACAAGGCGCCTTCGGCGCGATCGCGTTCCAGTTCGGCGAACTGGTCGCGGTAGATGGCGGCATTCAGTTCCTGGCGCGAAAGGTCATTGTTTTTGGGGCGGCGGAAAAATGGTAGCAGCAACAGCGCGAGGGTTGCGAGCACCATTAAAGTGGCGCCGATAACGAAACCAGTCATACCTGATCACCTTTCAGTAAAACTTCGGCACGTTGTTTCTCTGCCTCGGACAGCGGCGCTTCGCCGTCACCGATCAGGCGGCTGCGGCGGCGCAGGTAATTCACCAATACGGCCAGGCCGACGATCAGCAGCACGAACGGCCCGCCCCAGAGCAGCCAGGTGCTGGGCTTGAGCTGCGGCCGATAGAGCACGAAGTCGCCATAGCGGCTGACGAGGAAATCCTTGACCTGCTGATCGGAATTGCCCTGCTTGATCAGGTCGCGCACTTCGCGGCGCAGATCTTGCGCCAATTCGGCCTGGGAGCCGGCCAGCGATTCGTTCTGGCAGACGAGACAGCGCAGTTCGGTGGAGATTTTGACGAGACGCGCCTCGACTGCTGGGTCTTCGGCAAGCGGTACGGCCTCTTTTGCCAGCACCGGGTTCGCCAGCAAGAGCACGCAGGCAGAGGCGACCAGAGAGAGAAATTTTTTCATTTGTTCAGTTCCTGCACCAGCGGGATGATTTTATTTTGCAGCACCGCGGGCGTTACCGGGCCGATCTGCTTGAAGCGAATCACCCCCGCCTTGTCGATGACATAGGTTTCCGGCACGCCATACACGCCGTAATTGATGCCGACGCGTCCGTCGAGGTCGAAGGCGGAAAGCAGATAGGGGTCGCCGAAGCGCGCCAGCCAGCGAATGCCGTCCTCGCGCTTGTCCTTGTAGTTGAGGCCGACCAGCGGCGCCACCCCGGTCTTGGCGAACTCGTTGAGGATCGGGTGTTCCTCGCGGCAGGAAACGCACCACGAGGCCCAGACGTTGAGCAGCCACACCTTGCCGGCCATCTCCCGCGGCGAGAATTTTGCGGATTCGTCATGCAGTTGCGGCACGCTGAAATCTGGCGCCGGTTTGCCGACCAGCGGCGAAGGCACCTCGCGCGGATTGAGCGTGAGGCCGACGGCGAGAAAGCCGACCAGGACGATGAAGATGCCGAGCGGCCACAGGAAACGGTTCATGCGACAGCTCCCGATACCGTGGTAATGGGAGCAGATTGTTTTACCTTCAGGCGGTAACGGCGGTCGCTGGCGGCAAAAATGCCGCCCAGCGCCATCAACAGACAGCCGCCCCAGATCCAGCCGACGAAGGGCTTGTAATAGACGCGCACCGCCCATGCCTCCTCACCCTCATTGCCGCCCAACGGTTCGCCCAACGAAACATAGACGTCGCGGGTGAAGCCGGAATCGATGGCGGCCTCGGTCATCGGCATGCCCGACGAGTGGTAGTTGCGCTTTTCGGGGTGCATCGTGCGGAGCACGCGGCCGTCCTTCGATAGTTCCATGGTGCCGATGGCGGCGCGGTAGTTGGGACCTTCGGCATTGCGCACGCCGATGAAGGTAAAGGTGTAGCCGCCAACCATGACGGTCTCGTTCGGCGCCATGCGTACGTCGCGTTCATCCTCGTAGGTGCTGACCAGCGCCACGCCAATGACAAATACGGCCAGGCCGAAGTGCGCCAACTGCATGCCCCACCAGGCACGCGGCGGGCTGCCGGTTTTGTGCCGTTCCAGCGCCTGCAAGACGATGGCCGCGAGGATCCACACGGCGAGTCCCAGCCCCAGGGCGACATAGGCGTGCCATTCGCCCGCCAGCATGGGCAGGCCAATGCCACCGAGTATGGCGACCAGGGCGGCCGGCCACAGCTTCTTGCCGATGTTCTTGAGATCGGCATGTTTCCAGCGGGCGAAGGGGCCCATCGCGACCAGCACCAGCAGCGGCAGCATGATCGGGATGAACACCGCGTTGAAATAGGGCGGGCCGACGGAAATCTTGCCCAGCCCCAGCGCGTCGATGATCAGGGGATACAAGGTGCCGAGCAACACCGCGCCGCAGCCGACGACCAACAGCAGGTTGTTGATGAGCAGAAAGGTTTCGCGCGAGACCAGCGCAAAGCGTCCGCCCAGGCCCACCTTCGGTGCGCGCCAGGCGAACAGCAGCAGCGAGGCGCCGACGACGATGACCAGCAGCATCAGGATGAACAGGCCGCGCTTGGGGTCGGTGGCGAAGGAATGCACCGAAGTGAGCACACCGGAGCGGACGAGGAAGGTGCCGAGCAAGGACCGTGAAAAGGTGGCGATGGCCAGCAGTATCGTCCAGTTCTTGAAGCTGCCACGCTTTTCGGTGACGGCGAGCGAGTGGATCAGCGCGGTACCCACCAGCCAGGGCATGAACGAGGCGTTCTCGACCGGATCCCAGAACCACCAGCCGCCCCAGCCCAGTTCGTAATACGCCCACCAGGAGCCGAGGGCGATACCGAGGGTCAGGAAGACCCAGGCGACAGTCGTCCAGGGCCGCGACCAGCGCGCCCAGGCGGCATCGATCTGGCCGGAGATCAAGGCGGCGATGGCGAAGGCGAAGGCGACCGAAAACCCCACATAACCCATGTAAAGCAGCGGCGGATGGAAGATCAGGCCGGGATCCTGCAACAGGGGATTCAGGTCGCGTCCATCCGCTGCGGCCGGCAGGATGCGGTCGAACGGACTGGAGGTGAATAGTACGAAGGCCAGCAGACCGAACATCACCAGCCCCAGCACGCCCAGCACGCGCGCCACCATGGCGTCAGGCAGTTGGCGCGAGAACAACGCCACCGCCAGCGCCCAACCCGCCGACATCAGCACCCACAGGAGCAGCGAACCTTCGTGACCGCCCCAGACGGCGGCGAGGCGGTAAATGGTGGGCAGTTGCGAATTCGAATGCCGCACCACGTAATCGACAGAAAAGTCATTGACGTAAAAGGCCCAGCCGAGGCAGACGAAGGCAAAGGCAAGCAGCAGGAAGGTGGCCGTGACCGCCGGCCGCGCCACGGCGACCCATTGAGCATGATTGCGATGGACGCCGACGAGGGGCAGGACACCCTGGGCCAGAGAGACCAACAGGGCAAGTATCAAGGCGAAATGGCCGAGTTCTGAAATCATGGGGGCAACCTGTGCGGGTTATTGCTTGAGGGTTTTTGCGGTGCTCTGCGCTTGATCGATGGCGTGCTGCGCATGGGGCGGCATGTAATTCTCGTCATGCTTGGCCAGCACCTCGGTCGCATTGAACAGGCCATCGGCGCCAATCTTGCCCTGCACCACCGCGCCTTTGCCTTCCTTGAAGAGGTCGGGCAGGATGCCGGTATAGGTAACCGGCACTTCTTTTACGGTATCGGTGATGACGAAATGCACGGTGAGGTTGTCGCGCCGGATCGACCCTTCCCTGACCATGCCACCGACGCGGAAGGCCTTGCCTTGCGGCGCCTTGCCTTCGGTGAATTCGGTGGGCGTGATGAAAAAGGCGACGTTGCTGTCGAGCGCCTGGAATACCAAGGTGCTGGCGATGCCGATCGCGGCAAGGCCGCCGACGATGAGGGCAATACGTTTATGGCGTGGTTTCATGGATTCTCAAGTATCTCGGCCTGACGTTCGCGGCGCAGGATGCGCAGAATCGAACTCTGACGCTTGCCAACCAGAATAGGTTCCATAATCATCAGCACGGCGCAGACGCCGAAGCTGCCCCAGACATACAAGGCGTAGCCGCCCATGGCAAAGAATTCGGCGGGGGAGCCCCAGTTCATGTTTTCACCTCATCCAGAGCTTTCACCCATTCGGTGTGCGCCTCCCGCTCGAGAATGATTGCGCGAACCCGGGTTAAAGCGACAGCGATCGAATACATCCAGAAGGCCAGCGCCATCAGCAGCATGCCCCACAGCATGGTCGTCGCCATCGACGGGGCCTTGGCCAGGTTGATGGTCGAACCCTGGTGCAGGGTGTTCCACCATTTCACCGAGAAGTAGATGATCGGCACATTGACCACGCCCACCAGCACGAGAATCGCCCCGGCCTTGTCGGCGCGGCGCGCGTCATCGATCGCCGCCTGCAGTGCAATGAAGCCGATGTAGAGGAAGAACAGAATCAGCGCGGAGGTCAGCCGGGCATCCCACACCCACCAGGCGCCCCACATCGGCTTGCCCCAGAGCGCGCCCGTCCACAGCGACAGGAAAGCCATCAGCGCGCCGGTCGGGGCAATCGCCTGCGCCATCATGCCGGAAAGCCGCGTATTGAGCGCCAGCCCCAGTCCCGCCCAGGTCGCCATGATGAGATAAAGGAACATCGACAGCCACGCCGCCGGCACGTGAATGAAGATGATGCGATAACCCTCGCCCTGCTGGAAATCGGTGGGTGCGACAAAGAAACTGATCCACAGGCCGACGGCGCCGAACACGGCCGCCAGCGCCCAGAACCACGGGATCATCCTGCCCGCGAGCGGATAGAAGCTCTGCGGGCTGGCGTATTTGAACCAGCTAATCAGACGATTACTCAAGGGAAATCCTCAAGGCTGCCGTGGTTGCCCACGGCGCAAAAAACACGGCCAACGCCAGCAGCGCGGCCAGCAAGGACAGATGACCACCGGCACCCAGGCCGGAGATGTGCGATTCTACCGCGCCGGCGCCGAAGATCAGGGCGGGCACATACAGCGGCAATACCAGCAGCGACACCAGCACGCCGCCGCCACGCACGCCCAGGGTGAGCGCCGCGCCGATGGCGCCGATCAGGCTCAATAGCGGCGTGCCCAATAACAAGGCCACCACCAGCACGCCCAGCGCACCCACGTCCAGGTCGAATTGAATGCCCAGCACTGGCGCCAGCAGCACCAGCGGCAGGCCGGTGGTGATCCAGTGGGCGGCGATTTTGCCGGTGACCAGGAGGCCCAGCGGGGTGGGAGAGAGCACCATTTGTTCCAGCGTGCCATCGGCATGGTCGGGCGCGAACAAGCGCGCAAGCCCCAGCATGGTGGCCAGCAGGGCCGACACCCAGATCACGCCGGGCGCGATGGTGCGCAGCAACGCCGATTCCGGCCCGATGCCAAGCGGAAACAGGCTCGCCACGATGATGAAGAAAAACAGTGCGGTCAGCACCTCGCTCTTGCGCCGCATTGCCAGCAGCAGATCGCGGCGGATGATGGCCAGCACGGCGCTCATAGCTGCAATACCTTGCCGTTAGGCAGCGGCATGCTCTGATGGCTGGTCAGGATCGCCATGCCACCCGCCGCCAGATGTCCCTCGATCAACCCAGAGAGCATGTCGACGGCTTTCACGTCCAGCGCGGTGAATGGCTCGTCAAGAATCCACAGCGCGGCTTTTCTGACCGCCAGACGGGCCAGCAGAACGCGGCGTTTCTGTCCGGCGGAAAGAAAGCGCACCGCCAGATCCTCGCGCCCGCGCAGACCGAAGCGGGCTAGTGTCTGCAAAGCAACTGTTTCATCGAGCGCCGCGCCATCGAGCTGTGCGGAGAGCGTCAGGTTTTCGAGCGGGGTCAGGTCTTCCTTCACGGCCCCGTGGTGGCCAAGAAAAAGCATGGCGCGCCGATAGTCCTCGGCAAGCACGGTGACGGGCTCGCCCTGCCAGCGCACCTCGCCTTCAGCCGGCGGCGACAGGGTGGCTAGAATGCGCAACAGGCTGGTCTTGCCCGCGCCATTTTCGCCCTGCACATGCAGCCACTCGCCCGGCCCGACCGCGAGATCGAGCCCGGCAAACAGGCGGCGTTCGCCGCGCACACAGGAAAGGCCGGTGGCAGTCAGCATGGGGGGCGAATTCTGCCTGATTACGGCAGTATTGACTTGACGGACGTCAAGCGAATGTCAGGGACGCACTGGCAGGCGCGACATGAAATCGGCGACGGCCGCGATGTCCTCGTCGGTATAACTTTTGATTACTTTGACCATGACGGGGTTGGCGTTGCGGCGCTTGCCGTCCCTGATGGTCTGGCTTTCTCGCAGCAGATATTTGAAGTGCTGGCCAGAAACCCGGGGATAAAACTTTTCATCGCTCCCTTCCCCCCGGTTGCCGTGGCAGCTCGCGCAGTCCTTCTCGTAAAGCAACCGTCCGCGCTCAAGTTTGTCGCCTGGCCCCTGTCCTTGGTTTGCGGGCACCGGCAGCGCGTGCAGGTAGACGGCAATGTCGGCGACATGCTGGGGCAAAATTTCATGCAGGTGGATAAAAGGCGCCATTTTCGGGTTGGAGCGCCGCTCGGTCTGCACATCGGTCATCTGTTTGATGAGCACCGAAACATGCTGCCCTGCCAGCCTTGGATAGCTGCCGTCGGCCCGTCCCACGGCGCCGGGGCGGTGACAGCCCTGGCAAATGACGAATTCCGACTCGCCCCGGACGGCATCTCCCTTGGCGCGCATGGCCTCGATCCGCTCGGGATACATCTCGTTCCACGCCGCATCCTTGATGCCGATCCAAACCGCGGCATCGTCAGCGAAAACGCCGCCACAGGCCAGCAGCAAACCAAGCGCCATGCAGCAATCTTTTACCATTCCCATTCCCATTCCCATTCCGTCCCCCACTCTGCGCTTCAAAGTCCAGCGATGTATTCTGCCAGAGCCTTCATCTCGTCGGTGCTCAAGCGCTGGGCAACCGACACCATGAGCCGGTCGGTGGCGCGCCGGCCGGTCTTGTATTCGCCCAGTTGCTGCAGGGTATAGGCCTGATGCTGTCCCGCCAGGCGTGGAAAGCGCGCATTGCCCGCGCCACTCGACTGATGACAGCCAGCGCAGGCGGGTACGCCGGTTTCCGTGTTGCCGTCCTCATAAATCCGTTTGCCGAGTTCGGCCAGCCGCGCGTCCTTGACCTTGCCAGGCAAGGGTTTTTGACTGCTGAAATAAGCTGCGAGAGGGAGAAAGTCCGCTGCTCCGAGCGTGGCGACGATGCCTGCCATGATTTCGTTGCGCCGCTCGCCCGAAGCGAAATATTTGAGTTGTTTGGCAAGATAAGCCACATCCATGCCGGCGATCTTGGGGTTGGCCGGATCGCTACTATTGCCATCCAGACCGTGGCAGGCGGCGCAAAGCGTGGTGGCAATCTGCCGTGCATCGGTCGCACTGGCGTTAAACGGCAATGCGGACAGCAGGAGCAGTACTGGCAATATCCAGCGTGATAGGCAGCCGAGGAAGGATGAACGCATTGCGGAGTTATGGAAGGATGATTCACATCAAGTGCGTATCATCGCATTTGTCCGGGCAAAACCGGATTGATTTTCATCAAGTTATTTCGTTGCAAACCGGCGTAAAAAGCCGAAACCGATTTTAAGCGAGCGGTTTTTTGTGCGCGCGCGATATTTCCCCAATCCTCTTTATATCCCGGAGAAAAAGACATGATCGAACTTTCCCTGCGCCGTTCTTTGCTGGTTGCCCTGACCGCAGCTTCCAGTCTGTTACTGGCGTTTCCCGCCGTCGCCCAAGTCGATGAAGATGCCGCCAAGCTGCTGTTCAAACAGAACGAATGCGGCAAGTGTCACAACCCCGAGAAGGCCAAAAAAGGCCCGTCCCTGAAAAAGATTGCCAAGGACAACAAGGGCGACGAGAAAAAGCTCATCCAGCACCTGACCGTCAGCAAGAAGGTCAAGCTGGACGACGGCACGGAAGAGGATCACAAGGTCATCGACTCCAAGGACCAGAAGGCGCTCGGCAATCTGGCCAAGTGGATTCTGTCGCACTAATTAATCCGGTTGGCTGATCGGTGACAAACCAGGGGACTTACCCCCCTGGTTCTTGTTCTAAAGGGGAACACGCCATGCAAGCGCTGCAAACAAGCTTTCGTTTTATCATCGCTATCGCCTGTCTGCTGGGCTTGCTGGCAGCCGGACCCGCGTTGTCCGCGCCAGCGATTGGCGCAAGAACCCTCTCCGCGGACAAGCTGGAGAACACGAATCCCGATTGCCTGAACTGCCACGGCGCCAACAAGGAAGCGATCACGCTCGCGGGCAAGGATGGCGACAAGCGCAAGCTGCTGCCCGTCGATCTGCGCAAGTTCAGCAAGGGTGTGCATAGCGACATGCTGTGCACCGATTGCCACAAGGAAATCACCGACAACCAGGCCAATCACAAGAAAAGCGCCACGGCCAAGAAGCCTGACTGCGCCGGGTGTCACCAGGCCATTTGGGAAGTCGTCAAGAAAGAAGGCCTGACCAAGGAGAAGTCGCGTCTGGGGCAGGTCGTCCAGAGCGCCGAGGAATACCAGCAATCCTTCCATGCCAAACCAGAGAAGGAAAATCCCGAACGAGTGAATGCCACCTGCGTCGAATGCCATAGCGCCCATGATTTCAATGTGCCGCCCAAGGGCACGGCGCGCCGCACCGTCTGGCACAAGACCATCAACGAGACCTGCGGGAAATGCCACGAAGAGCAGTTGGAGATCTACGCCGCCTCGGTTCACGGCGAAGAGGTCATCGACAAGGGCAACATCAAGGCGGCGGTTTGCACCGACTGCCATTCGGCCCATAGCGTCGTCAACACTTCGTCCGCCGGCTTCAAGCTCGGCAATACTGGATCCTGCGGCAACTGTCACCAAGTGGAGACGAAGAGCTACTCTGATACCTATCATGGCAAGGTAAATAAACTGGGCTATACCTACACAGCCCGTTGCGTCGACTGCCACGACAGCCACGGCATCAAGCGGGTCGACGACCCGAAATCCAAGGTGCATGCCGATAACCGGATGAAGACCTGCCAGAAGTGTCACGATGGCAAAAAAATGCCGAAGGCGACAGCGGGTTTCGCCAGTTTCGCCCCGCACGCCAATGCGCACGATTTTGAGAAGTATCCCGAGATGTGGGTCACCACGAAGTTCATGATCGGCCTGTTGATCTTTGTCTTCGCCTTCTTCTGGCTGCATTCCGGTCTCTGGTATTTCCGTGAATGGAAAGAGCGCAAAGAGAATAAAACAGAGATGCATGTGCGCACCGCGGGCCTGAATCTGGATGAGGGCAAGCACTTCCAGCGTTTCCCGGTGGGCTGGCGGATTGCGCATCTGGCCTTTGCCCTGACCACCATGATCCTGGTGCTGACGGGGACGACGGCGATGTTTGCCAACAGCGACTGGGCGCCGGTAGTGGCTAAGGCGTTGGGTGGCCCGCAGGTGCTTGGCATCATGCACCGGGTTGCCGCCGCTGTGTTCATCGGTATCTTCCTCATCCATTTTGTCTATGTCATGCAGCGCCTGTTGCGCGACAAGGACTTCCGCTGGTTTGGCCCGGATTCGCTGGTGCCCAACTGGAAGGACCTGGATGATTGCGTCGGCATGTTCAAGTGGTTCTTCGGCAAAGGGCCGCGGCCGCAGTTCGACCGCTGGACCTACTTCGAGAAATTCGACTACTGGGCGGTGTTCTGGGGTGTCTCCGTCATCGGCGGCAGTGGCCTGATGCTGGCGCTCCCGCACATCACGGCGACGTACCTGCCGGGCTGGGTGTTCAACGTGGCGACCGTGGTGCATGGCGAAGAAGCCTTCCTGGCGGCGGTATTCCTCTTCACGGTGCATTTCTTCAACAACCACTTCCGCCCCGGCAAACTGCCGCCGCCGGATGTCGTGATGTTCACCGGCACGCAGTCTTTGGAAGAATTCCGGACCGAACACCCAGCCCAGTATCGGCGCTTGCTTGAGTCCGGGAAACTGGAGGAGTTGTTGGTCGAGGCGCCCTCGCGTCCGTTGCATGTGGGTTCGGTGGTGCTCGGGCTGACGCTCCTCGCTGTCGGGCTGACGCTCCTGGTGCTGGTGTTAAACGGCATGTTTGGCAAGATCGTCGGCGGGTAGCGGCAGTCTCGACTGGTGAAGAGAAAGGCCGCGCAACGCGTGGCCTTTCTCTTTTTCTTGATGCGCGTCAAGGAACCCACCAGACGTCATGGCTAACCTGCCGCTGGAATGTCCTTGTTTCTGCCAAGGTCTATCAAAGGGGTGTCAAAAAAAGCAGCGAACGATTGCGGTTGCAAAGGTGGAGGGCGCGTTTTACCGCCCTCGTGAAGCGAGATGTCCGGAAAACTGGAGGAAAAAATGGGAATGAGCAGATTTAAGCGTGGCATCGTCGGTATCGTGGCGCTCTGCGCCGCGACACTGTTCGGTGCATCCGGTGCGCTGGCGAATAAACAGCCGGACGCGGCGGTGGTCAAACAGCAGGATCAGGTCACCAAGACAACGATCCAGCAACTCAAGGGGGCGCTGCCCAAATCGGCGCTGTCCAAGGTGGTTCCCGTCAACGAGGCCAACTGCTACAGTTGCCACAAGGACATCAAGGAATTTCACGTCGGCAACAAGCATTCCACCGTGAATTGCGCCCACTGTCACACCGGGTCCGATGAGCATTTGAAGGTGGACGGCAAGTCCGACGGCCTCAAGCCGTCCATCGGCACCCGGGTTGACCATGCTGCCTGCGGCACCTGCCACCAGGCCCAATACGACTCTTTCGTGACGATGAACTACGAGTCCAAGGCCAAGCACGAGAAGGCGACGTCCAAGGGCGTTTCGTCGTTGTTCGACAAGTTGATGGCGCCGCACGGCTTCACCCGCGAGCATGCCGAGCCGCGCAGCCACATCTTCATGCTGATCGACCACATCACCGTCGACCGCGCCTTTGGCGGCCGCTTTCAGTTGAAAGACCTGACCTATCTGACCGACAGCAAGAGCATCGCCGAAGGCAATATGTGGAGCGCCGTGCTGAAGGACGCCGAACCCGCCACCAGCGACCAGAAGGTCTTCATGCCGCAGACGGTAACCGCCGCCAATCCGGTGTGCATCAACTGCAAGAGCTATGACACCATTCTGAAGTGGTCCTACATGGGCGACAAGCATCCCAAGGCCAAGTGGGATCGCACCTCCAAGCCGGTTGAATTTGCGCGTGACAACAAGCATCCGCTCAACTGCTACGGCTGTCATGATCCGCACTCCAGCGGTCCGCGCGTCGTCCGTGATGCGTTGATTCAGGCGGTGGTCGATCGTGGCGAGGGCACCTATCCCTACGACAAGGCCAAGAGCGAGAAAATCACCATGAAGAAGGTGTCTTTCCGCGACGGCTTCCGTTCGATCGGTCTGCTCTCCAAGTCCGACTCCAACCTGATGTGCGGCCAGTGTCATGTGGAATACAACTGCAACCCGGGCTTCGAGCCGAATGCCGGACCTGACGGCAAGGACAAGCCGGTACCCATGGCCGACCAGCGCACCAACCTGTTCCAGTGGTCCAACGTCTTCGACTACAACAAGAAGATGGTCGAGAAGTTCGGCAACTTCAAGGACTTCCGTCATGCAACGACGGGTGCTGCGCTGTCCAAGATCCAGCATCCTGAACTGGAAGTCTTCTGGGGCAGCAAGCACGAAAAAGAAGGCGTCGAGTGCAAGGATTGCCATATGCCGAAGGTCAAGGCGGACGGCAAGGAATTCACCTCGCACCAGCAGATCTCGCCGCGTTACAACCTCAAGGACACCTGTGTGCGTTGTCACGGTGAAATGACCGAGAAGCAGGCGTTGTATCAGATCGACTCGATCCAGAACTACACGAAGGGCAAGATCGCCAAGGCCGAGTACTGGTTGGCCCAGTTGATCGACACCTTTGTTCGGGCCAGGGATCAGGGCGTTGCCGAGGATGCGTTCGTCAAGGCGCGCGCCCACCACGATGCAGCGCAAACCATGTGGGAGTGGTGGACGGCCGAGAACTCAGCCGGTTTCCATAACCCGTCACAGGCTCGCGAGTCGCTGACCAAGTCGGTCAACGAGTCCCAGGCCGGCATCAAGGTGCTGAACGACGCCATCATCGCCAAGCGCACAGGGGCTGTAGCTGCTGCTGCACCGGCTGCTGCGGCTGCACCGGCAGCCAAGTAGTCCTGTAGCCAGTAGTAACATCGGGGCGCGGATTTCCGCGCCCCTTTTTTTACCTACCGTAATCCACCATGATTCCTGAACTCGGCCAAGTGGCCATTATTCTCGCCCTGCT
>JAUXWU010000023.1 GCA_030680085.1 Rhodocyclaceae bacterium
ATGCCACCCAGCGCCATGCGCACAAACTGGCGATTGGTCGCCTTGGCAATCGACTGGCCAAGCGAGGTCTTGCCGACACCCGGGGGGCCGACGAGACACAGGATCGGCGCCTTGACCTTGTCGACGCGCTGTTGCACGGCCAGATATTCGACGATGCGTTCCTTGACCTTTTCCAGGCCATAGTGATCGCGGTCGAGGATCTTTTCGGCAGCCGAGAGGTCCCTGGAGATGCGTGACTTCTTTTTCCAAGGCAGGCCGATCAGCGCCTCGATGTAATTACGCACCACCGTCGCCTCGGCCGACATCGGCGACATCAGCTTGAGCTTCTTCATCTCGGCGTTGGCCTTGGTCAGGGCTTCCTTGCTCATGCCGGCCGCCTTGATCTTCTTCTCCATCTCGTCGATATCGGCGCCGTCTTCGCCATCGCCGAGTTCCTTCTGGATGGCCTTCACCTGCTCATTGAGGTAATACTCGCGCTGACTCTTTTCCATCTGGCGCTTGACGCGGCCACGGATGCGCTTTTCGACCTGCAGGATGTCGAGTTCGGTTTCCAGTTGCCCCAGCAATTTGTCGAGACGCTCATCCACCCCGAGCATTTCGAGGATTTCCTGTTTAAGTTCGAGCTTCATCGGCAGGTGCGCGGCAATCGTGTCGGCCAGGCGACCGGCCTCTTCGATACTGGCCAGCGAAGTCAGGATTTCCGGGGGGATTCTCTTGTTCAGCTTCACATACTGGTCGAACTGCGCCAAGATGGTGCGGCGCATCGCCTCGATCTCGTGGCTGCCGCGCTCATTGAGCGCCACCGGCGTCACCGCGGCGACGAACATCGTCTTTTGATCTTCGACCCGGTCGATGTGGGCACGATAGGCGCCCTCAACCAGCACCTTGACCGTGCCATCGGGCAACTTGAGCATTTGCAGGATATTGGCGACGCAGCCGATGTCATACAGATCGGCGGGGTCGGGCTCATCCTTGGCGGCCGATTTTTGCGCCACGAGCAGAATGCTCTTGCCGCCCTCCATGGCGACCTCAAGCGCCTTGATCGACTTGGGACGGCCGACGAAAAGCGGAATGACCATATGGGGAAACACTACGACGTCCCGCAACGGAAGCAGTGGCAGCAGATTGTTTTCTTTGGAAATATCGTGTTCGCCAGACATGGTCACGTCCTCACTAGATTAGCTTCGTCGTCCCAACATGGGGACGCAGGCAAAGGATTCAAGCCGCCGCCAGGCGGCGGTGAGGCTCAATTCGCGCCAGAAACCTTGGGCTGATCGGCGTAGATCAGCAGCGGCTGACTGCCCGACTCGATCATGTTCTCGTCAACCACCACTTTAGTCACGTTCGACAGGCTGGGCAACTCGAACATGGTGTCGAGCAGCACGTTTTCCATGATCGAACGCAGGCCGCGCGCGCCGGTCTTGCGCTTGACGGCCTTTTTGGCAATCGCCTGCAATGCCGAGGGGCGCACTTCCAGTTCGACGCCTTCCATGGCAAACAGTTTGTGATACTGCTTGATCAGCGCGTTCTTGGGCTCGATGAGAATCTGCATCAGCGCCGCCTCGTCCAGTTCGGTGAGGTTGGCGACGACGGGCAGACGGCCGATCAGCTCGGGAATCAGGCCATACTTGACCAGATCGTCCGGTTCGACATGGGACAAGGTTTCGCTGACGCTGACGTTCTCCTTGCTCTTGACCTGGGCGCCGAAGCCGATGCCGGACTTTTCAGAACGGTTCTGGATGATCTTGTCCATGCCGTCAAAGGCGCCGCCGCAGATGAACAGGATGTTGGCGGTATCGACCTGGATGAAATCCTGATTCGGATGCTTGCGCCCGCCTTGCGGCGGCACGGACGCAATGGTGCCCTCGATCAACTTGAGCAAGGCCTGCTGCACGCCTTCGCCGGACACGTCGCGGGTGATCGAGCGGTTCTCGCTGCGACGCGAAATCTTGTCGAGCTCGTCGATGTAGATGATGCCCTGCTCGGCTTTTGCGGCATCGTAGTCGCATTTCTGCAAGAGCTTGGCGATGATGTTCTCGACATCCTCGCCGACATAGCCGGCCTCGGTCAGCGTCGTCGCATCGGCAATGACAAACGGCACATTCAACCTCCGCGCCAGCGTCTGTGCCAGCAGCGTCTTGCCGCAGCCGGTCGGGCCAATCAGCAGGATGTTGCTCTTGCTGAGTTCGACGTCATCCTTGCTTTTCGGCAGGCTACGCAAGCGCTTGTAGTGGTTGTAGACCGCCACGGCGAGGATTTTTTTCGCCTGCTCCTGGCCAATCACATACTGATTGAGTTGATCGCGGATCTCGCCGGGAATCGGCAGGTCGCGCGTCGCCTTGCCGACATCCTCGGGGGCCGCATCGTCGCGGACGATATCGTTGCACAGATCGATGCACTCGTCGCAGATGAACACCGACGGGCCGGCAATCAGTTTCTTGACCTCGTGCTGGCTCTTGCCGCAGAAGGAGCAGTAGAGCAGTTTTTCGGGACCGCCTTTTTTATCCGCCATCGCGCATTCCCTTCGGGTTAAGCCACATCGCCGCGGCTGGTCAGCACCTTGTCGGTCAGGCCATATTCGACCGCGGCTTCCGCCGACAAAAAGTTGTCTCGATCGGTGTCGCGCTCGATGCGCTCGATCGGCTGGCCGGTGTGCCTGGCCAGCATTTCGTTCAAGTGCTGCTTGAGGTAAAGAATTTCTTTGGCATGGATTTCGATGTCCGATGCCTGCCCCTGAAAGCCGCCCATCGGCTGATGAATCATCACGCGCGAATTCGGCAGGCAATAGCGCTTGCCCGGCGCGCCGGCCGCCAGCAGAAATGCGCCCATCGAGGCCGCCTGGCCGATGCAGAGCGTCGACACATCCGGCTTGATGAACTGCATGGTGTCGTAAATCGCCATCCCCGCCGTCACCGCGCCACCGGGCGAGTTGATGTAGAGATAGATGTCCTTGTCCGGATTTTCCGATTCAAGGAACAGCAACTGGGCAACCACCAGGTTGGCCGTCATGTCATTCACCGGGCCAACCAGAAAAATCACCCGCTCCTTCAACAAGCGCGAAAAAATATCGTAGGCGCGTTCGCCACGGCCGCTGGTTTCGATCACCATCGGCACCATGCCCAGCGCCTGCGGCTCCATCATGGCCTGGGGCTCCGTCATGAAATGATGCGCCATCATGACGCATTACCCATCAGCTCGTCGAAGACGACGTCCTTGTCAGCCACCTGGGCATTGGCCAGCACCCAGTCGACCACATTGCTTTCCATCGCCAGCGCCTCGGCCTCGGCCAGACGCTGCGGCTGGCTGTAGTACCAACGCACGACCTCCTGCGGGTCCTCGAAGGTAGCGGCAAAATCATCGACCACCGCGCGCACTTGGGCGGGCTGGACATGCAGATCCTTCTCCCGCACCAACGCGGCGACAATCAGGCCCAGCCGCACGCGGCTGGCGGCCTGTTCGGTAAACCAGCTGGCATTGACGGGAATGTTCTTCATCTGCGCGCCACGGCTTTCGAGGTCCTGGCGCGCCTTGTCGGCCATTTGCTGGGACTCGGCGTCAACCATCGCCGTCGGCACATCGATCGTGTGGGTTTCGAGCAAGGCATTCATCGCCTGCTCCTTGATGCGCGCGCGCAGGCGCTTGGCCACTTCGCGTTCGAGATTGGCGCGCACTTCGGCGCGCATCTTGGCGGTATCGCCATCGGCAATCCCCAGCGAGCGGGCAAACTCAGCATCGACCGTCGGCAGTTGCGGGGCTTCGACGGCCTTCACCAGGACGGTGAATTGCACGGTGCTGCCCGCCAGGTCGATGGCGTGGTAATCCTTGGGGAAGGTGGCGTCGAAGACTGTTTCCTGGCCCGCGGCCACCCCTTCCATGGCAGCCTCGAAATCATGAATCATCCTGCCGTCGCCAACCAAAACGGCATAATCGGTCGCGGCGCCGCCATCAAAGGTTTCGCCATTGCGCCGACCGGTAAAGTCGATCACCAGACGGTCACCCTTCTGGGCGGCGCGCCCGGCGGCGGCGTAGGTCGTGCGCTGCTTCTGCAACACCTCGATGGTCTTGTCGACCTCGGCATCACCTACGCTAAGCGCGGGCTTTTCGATCGTGCAGCCGCTGATATCGGCAATCGCAAATTCAGGAAACACTTCAAAAATGGCGGTAAAGGCCATCTGATTCTCGGCACCGGCCTTTTTTGGCTCGATGCGCGGCTGACCGGCCACGCGCAGATTTTGTTCGCGCACCGCCGCGCCAAAAGCCTTTTCGATCGCTGCGCCGATGGCTTCGGAGTGTGCTTGGCCACCATACATCTGCGCGACCATCTTCATCGGCACCTTGCCGGGACGGAAACCCGCCATCTTGGTCGTCCTGGCGATTTTCTTGAGCTGCTGTTCCACCTCCCGCTCGATCTCGGCCATCGCCACGGTCATGTCGATGCGGCGCTCCAGCGGATTGGGCTTGACTGCCTCGGCTGCCTCGTTTATGGCTTGAGTGGTGATGTTGTCCTGAGTCGTGTCCATGAAAAATCCTTGAAGGTTTCAATCCACGCCCATGCAACGCATGAGCGACATTGTGGTGCGAAGGGCGGGACTCGAACCCGCACAGGTTACCCCGCTGGAACCTAAATCCAGTGCGTCTACCAATTCCGCCACCCTCGCGCAACGCAGGATTTTAACGGAATCGCACCTATACTGGCGCCCGATGGCCGTCGATCACTATGAGAATTTCCCCGTTGCTTCGATCTTGCTGCCGACCAGGCTCCGTCCAGCCGTCGCCGCGATCTATATTTTTGCCCGCTCGGCGGACGATTTCGCCGATGAGGGCGACCTGCCCGCCACGGAGCGTCTGCGCCTGCTGGACAGCTACAAACGCGAGCTTGATCGCATCGAGCAAGGCGCGCCGACCGATCACCCGGTCTTTCAACGCCTGCGCCCGCATATCGAAGCGCATCGGCTCCCCCTGTCGCTATTCCGCGACCTGCTCGACGCCTTTGCCCAGGATGTGGCGAAAACTCGCTACGCCAGCTTCGACGAACTGATGGACTATTGCCGCCGCTCCGCCAATCCGGTCGGTCGCCTGCTGCTGCACCTGTTCGACGCCGCCACGCCCGACAATCTGCGGTGTTCGGACGCGATTTGCTCGGCGCTGCAACTCATCAACCACTGGCAGGATGTCGGCATCGACGCGGCCAAGCCGGTACCGCGCATCTACCTGCCGCAAGATGAATTGGCGCGCTTCAACGTCAGCGAAGAATCCATTTTGCGCCGTCTCACCAGCGCCGACTTTCGTGAACTCATGAAATTCCAGGTCGAGCGCGCCCGTGCGCTGATGCACTCGGGCGCCCGCCTTGGCAGCGACCTGCCCGGCCGCATCGGGCTGGAAATCCGCGCCATTGTTACCGGCGGCCTGTGCATCCTCGACAAGATCGAAGCCGTCGACTACGACGTATTCAACCGGCGACCGGTGCTGGGCGCGCTCGACTGGCCCCGAATACTTTTCAAGTCACTATGAGCCCCGACGCCTATTGCGCCCAGAAGGTCCACGCCAGCGGATCGAGCTTCACCGTCAGCTTTCGCTTCCTCGAACCCCGGCGACGCCAGGCCATCACCGCGTTCTACGCCTTTTGCCGCGAGGTCGACGACGTTGTCGATGACTGCAGTGAGCCGGCCATCGCCCGCGTCAAGCTCGACTGGTGGCGCGCCGAACTCGCCGCGCTCGAAGCCGGAGCGCCGTCCCACCCCGTCACGCAGGCACTCGCCACGGCGCGCGAACATTTCGCCCTGCCGGTGGAACAGCTCAATGAGATCATCGACGGCATGCAGATGGATCTTGACCAGACACGCTATGCCGATTTCAAGGCGCTGCAACTGTATTGCCACCGCGTTGCCGGCGTGGTCGGCCTCGTCGCCGCCGAAATTTTCGGCTACAGCGACCGGCACACGCTGAAATACGCCCACACCCTTGGGCTCGCCTTTCAGCTCACCAACATCATCCGCGATGTCGGCGAAGATGCCCGCCGCGACCGCATCTACCTGCCGCAGGATGAACTGGCGCGCTTCGGCGTCAGCGCAGCGGACATCCTGCACAGCCGCCACACCCCGGAATTCCGGGCGTTGATGCAATTCCAGGCCGAGCGGGCGCGCGAGCACTACACGCGCGCCCTCGCGCAATTGCCCGCCGCCGACCGCAAGGCGCAGCGCGCCGGACTGATGATGGCCGCGATCTATCAGACGCTGCTTGATGAAATCGAGCGTGATGGCTTTCTGGTGCTCGACCGCCGCACCTCGCTACCGCCCGTACGCAAGCTGTGGCTTGCCGTGAAAACGTGGATCAGCGTGTAGCAATCATTGGCGCCGGCTATGCCGGACTGGCCGCCGCCGTCGAGCTTGCCGATGCCGACATCAAAGTCGATGTCTTCGAAGCCTCGCGCACGCTCGGCGGACGAGCGCGCACGGTGGAACTCGACGGACTGAGCGTCGACAACGGCGCGCACATCCTCGTCGGCGCCTACCGCGAGACATTGCGGCTGATGCAGAAAGTCGGCGCTGGCGGGACGGCGTTGCGACGCGAACCCCTGCATCTCGAATTTCCCGGCAAGGTAAAAATTTCCGCCCCGCCTCATTGCATTCCAGCGCCCGCCCCGCTGCATCTGGCCTGGGCCCTGCTCACGGCGCAAGGGCTTTCGTTTGCGGACAAACTCGCCGCCATCCGCTTCATGCGCACCCAGCAGGCACGCAATTTCCGGCTGGCCGCGGACATCACGGCGGCCGAATTATTCTCCGACCAACCCGAGCGCGTGCGCCGTTACCTGTGGGAACCGCTCTGCCTTGCCGCGCTCAACACGCCCGTCGCCATTGCCTCGGCGCAAGTTTTTCTGAATGTCCTGCGTGACAGTCTCGCCGCCGACCGCGCCGCCTCTGAC
>JAUXWU010000026.1 GCA_030680085.1 Rhodocyclaceae bacterium
TGCGTCTCCGCTTGCCCCCGTCGTGCCGTTCAGGTTCGGGTCGAAGGCCAGGTCGAAGGTGTTCGCAAACCAGTTGCCGCACGCCTGCCAGGCGTTCGACGAACCGTCGATCAGGTTCGACACCGCCTGGCTGTTGCACGACGGAGAGGCCGTGATCCGACCGCCGTTGGCCGCGCAGGCGAGGTTGCCCACCGTGCAGGCAGCATGGACGCCGCGAGAGAACACCACCGCCAGCAGCAGGAATGCAAAATAGGGGACAGACCACGGTTTTCTGCTGCGCGGAAAGACTGAATTCATGGCACGTTCTCCGGTTCGCAAGGGATAGGGTCAGGCGCCATTTTCAATCACGCCGCGCGCCCATTGCCAGGCATGATCAACCAATTGCCCCATCTCCGCCAACGACATGCCGGCATAGGGCGCTTCTTCATATCGCAAGATCACGGCGAACGGGTTGAGGTTACTGAACTTGTCGGATGGGAATGGCATGGCTACCTGGTGTTGCAACAGCAGATCGACAAGTTCGTCCACGTCGTGCGTTCTGCGAAACACGATGCCGTGACATTCGGCGACTGCCTTGAGGCATTTTTCCACGACTTGCTGGGCGAAAAACCCGGTTGCGGAAATGTCCACTTCCGGATGTGTGGCCAACGCTCGAAACGTAGTGATATCGCGCCCGGCAAGCGCCAATAGTCTGCGCGCCCGTTCAATGCGCTGCGTCATACAACACCCGGCCTTCACGCAATGCCCAATAGACGGCGGTCGAGCAGGCATCTTGCTGCTGATCAATCTCCGCCTGCGAATAGACCAACACATCCGCAGCAACCATTAACGGACGCAGCACTTGCCGCAAACGCACCATTTCTCGGAATTTGTCTTGAAGCTCCGGCTCTATGACCAGAAAATCCAGATCGGAATTTTCCCCCGCATCGCCGCGTGCATAGGAACCGAACAGTATGACTTTGGCGGGCTTGGCGGCTTCGCCCAACAGCCGCGCGGCTTGCAGTATGGTTTGTTCGGAAATCACTTACCTTTACTCCAAGGACAGGAAAATGCGGACAGACCACGGTTTTCTGACGCGGGCGGGGAGGAAATTCATGGCGACCTCTCACAGACACCGGCGGGCGATTGCTCCGCCGCGATGCACATACTTAGCTCTGGTAAATAGTCGGTGGCGGTGTTCCAGACAATTCGATCATTGACGCTGCGATAGCCATGCGTCAGTTTGATTCTCATGTCGTAAGCGCCGCGTAGATGCCGCCACATTGCCGGGTTGCCCTGCTCGATCTCCGGCGCCAATTGCATGATGTTGTTGGCTGCCTCCCCGATATCGATCATGTTCTTGATAACAGAGTCTCGCGTCTTATGGGCATCCAGGGCATCGGCGACAAACTGTTCCACGGTCATCCCGCGCAGGTATTCCGCAATCAACCGGATCGCTTCCTGCATATCGGCGAAACAATCGCTGGCCCGCACTGCTTTTGATGGCCGGTGGGTCATAACGGAGTCGCCTCGCTTAGCACGACATCGCGAAAACGTTTCGACAGCGATTCCGGCGTCTGGACATCCACGACAACCCCCAACGCTTCCCGCAGTTCGCGTTCGATCATCACGATATCGAACAGGGTTGTTCGTTCGGTGGCATCGACGAGCAAGTCAAGATCGCTGCCTTCGGTATCCTCGCCATGCAGCACCGAACCAAAGACACGAGGATTGGCCGCATGGTGGCGTGCCACGACCTGGCGAATGATGGAGCTGTTTTTCCTGATAGCTTCTGAAGGTCTCATCAATGCAAACTCTCACAAAACTGGGACAGACCACAATTTTTGGTTCGATTTTCAGTATATGTCGAATTCACTTTGCGCCCAAGTGGATGCCATGCCAGCGGGTGCATCTGAATTCGGCATAGCGCCTCATCCACGTCGGCGGTAAAGCGGTAACCCAAACCCGTTTTCTCGCCTTCCAGATAAGCAAACGCCTCATCCAATTCGAGTTGCGCTACCGGCGAAAAATAAAGATCCATCAGCGGCGGTACTTGGCCATTACCAGATCAGCGGCGATCAACGGCATTTCGCCGCAGTCAATGGCGGCACAGCGATTTGCGCATTCACTGACCCACTGCTCCTCCAACTCGCCACCCGTCGGGCTGACCAAACCAAACAGCGCATCCAACAGTTCGGCCTGCTCCTCGGTCGGCGACGTCTTGGCCATTTTCATTACTCCTGCCACGCGCTCATTCATTTCTCAATCCTCCGTAACTACTGGCAACCAGCAAGACGGCCCATCAGCTTGCCACGATTACCGGGTAATCAAAGACCTCGCGGGCCGTTTTGCATCTGCCTGTGTGCCTGCACCGACTTTCTACTATGCTTCACGCAATGTCTGCAATCACCTTCGACACCCTTAAGTTTGTGGAGCGGCTGGGAAAGGCCGGGGCTTCCCGCGAGTTGGCTTCCACATTGGTGGAAGTCCAGAAAGAGTCTCTGGCAGAAGTCATGGATTCCACGCTCGCCACCAAGAACGACATCCGCGCCGTGCGCGACGATCTGGTGAAATTAGATCGGCGCATGGACAGTTTGGACGCCAGGTTTTCCTTGGTCGATGCCAAGTTCGACAAACTTTCATGGATGATGGGCATCGTCATCGCTTTGGCAGTCGCCAACTTCGCCAAGCAGTTTTTCTGAAAACTGATAGCCGGAACGCCGCCAAATATGAAAACGGCGCCCGACACGGCTTCGGCTAGAATTTCGGCATGAAACGCCGCCGCCTGCTCATCCCTGTCATTTTCGTTGCCATCCTCTCCGGCGGTTACGCCGCGTATCAATATTTTGTCGCGCCGGACTCCAGCCCGGCCTACAAGTTCGCGGCCGTCGAGCGCGGCCCGATCACGGCGTCGGTGTCCGCTACCGGCACGCTCAGCCCGGTGGTGGCGGTGCAGGTCAGTTCACAGATTTCGGGGCAGATCCGCGAAATACTGGTCGATTTCAACAGCCCGGTCAAAGCCGGGCAACTGCTTGCGCAACTGGCGCCTGAAACTTATGAGCACCGCCTGCACCAGGCCGAGGCCGATCTTGAGGCGGCGCGCGCCACGGTGGCGGTGCAGCAGGCCGAGCTGTATCGCGCCCGCGTGAATCTGACGGAAGCCGAACGCGATCACGCGCGGAAGAAAACCCTGGTGGACAGGAATTTCATTTCGCCGGCCGAACTCGACAAGGCGCAAACCGTTCTCGAGGTCGCCCGGGCAACGGTGCGCGTCGTCGAGGCCCAGGCGCAAAACAGCGCGGCGCTGGTCAAGCAACGTCAGGCGCAACTGGGACAGGCCCGGGTTGATCTCGGCCGCACGGAGATTCGCGCCCCCGCCGATGGCATTGTCATCAAGCGCAGCATCGAGCCGGGGCAAACCGTGGCGGCGAGTTTGCAGGCGCCGGAAATGTTTGTCATCGCCAGGAATCTGGCCGACCTGCGGGTCGAAACCGCCATTGACGAGGCCGATGTCGGCCGTTTGAAAGTCGGCCAGGAGGCGACGTTTACCGTCGATGCTTTCCCGGGCAAACGCTTCAAGGGCGCAGTGACCCAGGTGCGCAAGTCGGCGCAGGTGGTGTCGAATGTCGTCTCCTACACCGTCATCATCGACGCGGCGAATCCCGAGCTGATTCTGCTGCCGGGCATGACGGCGAATGTGCGGATCACCACCGCCCAGAAGGACAGCGTGCTGAAAATCGCCAACGCCGCGCTGCGTTTCCGTCCGCCCAGTGATGAAAAGTCGGCTCCGGCGGCACGGCAACCGGGCAGCGGCGGCGGCATGGGCAAAGGTGGCGGCAGGCCGGGCGGCGGCACCGGGAAACTCTGGACGGTCGGCGCGGATGGCAAGCCGACGGCCATCGAGGTCAAGACCGGCATCAACGACGGCAAGGATACCGAGCTGCTTGACAGCGATCTGGCCGAGGGGCGCGAAATCATTGTCGGTACGACTGCCGCCGAGAAACCCAAGCTGGCGGCGCCGCGACTGTTCTGAGCACTGGATGAATGCGCCGCTGATTCGCACTGCCGATCTTGCCAAGGACTATCTGCTGGGCGACACGCGGGTGCCGGCCTTGCAAGGGGTGTCGCTGGAAATCGCGCGCGGCGAATTTGTCGCGGTGATGGGGCCGTCGGGCTCGGGAAAATCAACTTTCATGAATCTGCTGGGCTGCCTCGACCATCCCAGCGGCGGCGAATACTGGCTCGATGGCGGCGCCGTTGCCCGCCTGTCTGACGATGCACTGGCCGGCTTGCGCAACCGGAAGATCGGTTTCATTTTTCAGCACTTCAACTTGTTGCCGCGCACCTCGGCGCTGGATAACGTCGCCCTGCCGCTCTTGTATCGCGGCCTGGCGCTGGCCGAGCGCCAGGCGCGCGCCACGCACTGCCTCGTCCAGGTGGGGCTCGCCGATCGAGCGGACCATCACCCGGCGCAACTTTCGGGCGGCCAGCAGCAGCGCGTCGCCATCGCCCGCGCGCTGGTGGGCGACCCGGCGCTGGTGCTGGCCGACGAACCAACCGGCGCGCTCGACTCGAAGACCGGCATCGAGATCATGGCGCTGTTGCAATCCCTCAACCGCGACGGCATCACCGTGCTGCTGGTGACCCACGAGCGCGACATCGCTGCTTATGCCGGTCGCATCATCAGCTTTCGCGATGGCCGGATTGTCGATGATCGCAAGAATGAACGCCGTGACGCCAGCGCCGACTTTGCAGCCCTGGCCGAGGTGGCGCCCGCATGAACTTCTTTGCGACTCTGGCCATCGCCCTGAAAGCCCTGCGCGTCAACCTGTTGCGCTCCATGCTCACCATGCTCGGCATCATCATCGGCGTGGCGGCGGTA
>JAUXWU010000028.1 GCA_030680085.1 Rhodocyclaceae bacterium
GCGTTGCTGGAAGACCTGACGACGCACATCGCGGCCTTGCAGCGCATCGCCCGCGCGCTGGCGCAGCTTGACGGCCTCTGCGCCTTCGCCACGGCGGCGCGGCGTTACGACTATTGCCGGCCGGAATTCGTCGATTACCCCTGCCTGGAAATCGCCGGCGGCCGCCATCCGGTGGTGGAACGCCAGGTCGACACGTTCATCGCCAACGACCTCGACCTGTCGCCGGCCCGCCGCATGCTGCTCATCACCGGCCCCAACATGGGCGGCAAATCCACCTACATGCGGCAGACGGCGCTGATCGTTTTGCTCGCCCACTGCGGCAGTTTCGTGCCGGCGACAAGCTGCCGACTCGGCCCGATCGACGCCATCCACACCCGCATCGGCGCTTCCGACGACCTCGCCTCGGGCCGTTCAACCTTCATGGTCGAAATGACCGAGGCCGCCGCCATTTTGCATGGCGCGACCGAGCGCTCGCTGGTGCTGATGGACGAGATCGGCCGCGGCACCTCGACCTTCGACGGCCTGGCGCTGGCCTTCGCCATCGCCCGCCAGTTGATCGAAAAAAACCGCTGCTGGACGCTGTTCGCCACCCATTACTTCGAGCTCACAAGGCTGGCGCTGGATCACCCCGCCTGCGCCAACGTGCATCTGGACGCCATCGAGCATGGCCAGTCAGTGGTGTTCCTGCACGCCGTCGAGGCCGGGCCGGCCTCGCAATCCTATGGCATACAGGTCGCCGCGCTGGCCGGCGTGCCGCCCGCCGTGCTGCGCGAGGCAAAACGCCGCCTGGTGGAACTGGAGAACCGCGCGGCGCAAGCCGGGCCGCAAGCCGATCTCTTCGCTCCCGGCGACGCCGTCCCGCCAGCGCCGACTTTTGATAATGAAACTCACCCGGCGCTCGATGCCTTGCACGCGCTCGATCCGGACACCCTGAGTCCGCGCGAAGCGCTCGACAAGCTCTACGCGCTCAAGCGGCTGGCGGGGTAGTGCGTCCGATTTCATGCACGGGGGTGGGCGTAACGACCATGAAAGTTAGGTGTGCGCCGCCGGGGTGTGCGTTTCGTAGCGCCGATGTTCGCTGGCCAGATACTCGTGCGAGCGCATCTTGATCAGACGCCACACAGTGCCGCAAAGTCACACCAGAGCACGCCTGGCGCGCGTTGGATCACCGGAATTTCCCGGCCCACCACCCGGATCGGCCGCGCATGAAGGCGTGGAAATGCACGCGGCGCTTGCGGTTGTAGGGCGCGGATTCAAAAAAGCAGTCCATCAGAAAACTCTTGCCGCGCTCGGCCAGCGCGGCAGCGAAGGCGCGGATCATGCCGTCCCGGGGGACGTTGAGAATGCGGTGAGGCGCCGTCAAACGGAAAACGGATTGAGCACGGGAATGCCACAGCCGGCAAAATCCGCCGTGTTGCGCGTCACCAGCGTGAGGGCGTGAATTTGCGCGGTGGCGGCGATGAGCATGTCGGGCTGGCTGCGGACGATGCCGCGTGCGGCGAAAGCGCCACGCAGTTCGCCGGCCCGCCGAGCGATTTCGAGCGTAACCGGCAATACCGGATGACGAAAAATGTAGGCTTCGAACCACGCGGCAATGCGTGCGTTGGGATGCCAAGCCAAGCCGAACATGATTTCATCGATACTCACGGCGGAAATCGCATGCACGGTTTCTTGGGCCGCCCACGCTGTCACACCCGCGTCCGGCCGTGGACGCCCAAGTTCGCTGACAATATTGGTATCAAGCAGCACGTGCATGTGCAGCCGACTCCTCGATTTCTTCCAGCATCGCGACAAAGGCGTTAGGACGACCGACCGCCGAACGCGGCAAGGTCGGCAGTTCGTAATTTTCCTCGGCGGCAATCCGCCGCAACTCGGCGAATTCCTCGCCGAGCGTCTTGCGCGCTGCCTGCTTGCGCCACGCCTCGAAAGCCTTGAAGGTTTCGGCATCGATCACGGCGGCAACACAACGATCACGGTTGTAGATCATTTGCGGTTCCTCGACAGTCAGACGAACCACTTCTGAAAATTGCTGTTTGGCTCGGGCGATATTCCAAGTCATGGCACACTCCTTATATCCATAACATGTGTCCATTATAGACACAATTGGTGGATCAGAAATGCAGAGCCCGCTTGTCAACGGCCAGCGCCGCCTCGTGCATCACCTCGGACAGGGTCGGATGTGCATGGCAGATGCGGGCAATATCTTCGGCGGAGGCGCCAAACTCCATCGCCACCACGGCTTCGGCGATCAACTCGGAGGCGTTGGCGCCGATGATGTGCACGCCGAGAATCGTGTCGGTTTTGGCATCGGCGAGCATCCTGACAAAGCCGGTGCTGTCGCCCTGCCCCAGCGCGCGGCCATTGGCGGCGAACGGAATCTGCCCCGCGCGATAGTCGATGCCTTCATTTTTCAACTGGGTTTCGGTCTTGCCGACCCAGGCGATTTCTGGGTGCGTGTAGATCACCCATGGAATCACCGCGTAATTGACGTGGCCAGCCTGGCCGGCGATCAGCTCGGCGACCATCACGCCTTCTTCCATGGCCTTGTGCGCGAGCATCGGGCCGCGAATGACATCACCGACCGCCCAGACGTTTTCGAGATTGGTCTGGCATCGCTCGTTCGCTTCGATAGCACCGCGTTTATCCAATCGGAGGCCGACCTTGTCGCAACCGAGACCAGCGGTGTTGGGCACGCGCCCCACCGAGACGATCAGCTTGTCGCACTCCAGTTTCTGCGCGCCGACGTCGGTCTCATAGTCCACCGTCACGCATTTTTTCGTCTGCTTGACGCTCTTGATCTTGACGCCGAGATTGATCTTGAGGCCCTGTTTCTTGGTGAAGATTTTCCAGGCTTCCTTGGCCACGGCCGGGTCGGCGGCGGCGAGGAAATCGGGCAGCGCTTCAAGAATGGTGACCTCCGCGCCAAGCCGTTGCCACACCGAGCCGAGTTCGAGGCCGATGACGCCGGCGCCGATGACGCCGAGACGCTGGGGAACGGCGTCGAGCGCGAGCGCGCCGACGTTGTCGCAGATCGTTTTGTTGTCGACCGGGATGCCGTCGAGATGGCGCGGGCTAGCCCCGGTGGCGACGATGACATGCCTGGCCGCGACCACTTCAACGCCGTCCTTGCCCGCAACTTCGATTTGCCACAGTTCGCCAACGCGGCCGACAAAGCTGCCGCGCCCCGGCAGCAGCGTGACATTGTTCTTCTTGAACAGACCCTTGATGCCGCTGGTGAGCTGGGTGACGATGGCGTCCTTGCGGCGCAGCATCGTGGCGACATCCATCTGCACCGCCGCCGTGGTGATGCCATGCGCGGCGAAGCCGTGGTTGGCCGTCTCGAACAATTCGGATGAACGCAACAGCGCCTTGGACGGAATGCAGCCGACATTCAAACAGGTGCCGCCCAGCCGCACGGCACCCTGGGGGTCGGCATAGCTGTCTGATTCGACACAGGCGGTGACAAAACCAAGCTGGGCCGCACGAATCGCGGCGACATAGCCGCCCGGGCCACCGCCGATCACGACGA
>JAUXWU010000029.1 GCA_030680085.1 Rhodocyclaceae bacterium
GCGGTGCGGCTGATAACACCGATTCAGATCACGCTCGAATCCGCCGTGGAATTCATCGCCGACGACGAACTGGTCGAAATCACGCCCAAGTCGATCCGTCTAAGAAAACGTTTTCTCAAGGCACACGACAGGAAGCGCGCCGACCGCGAGGATGCCTCGGCAACCTAGGCAAGGATCGGACAACAAAAGTCGGCGCTGGTAACACGGCGCCTGGCGATACAAACGGCGGCCCGGGTCTTCCTGAGTGTCGCCGTTTTTGTTTATGCTAGGATTATCGCCATGAATACCTCGGAACCCTCTACCGACATGCGCAACGACGCGGCCGCGTGGGGGCTGGTCTTTGGTGCCTGGCTGATCGCCAGCGTGGCAACGCTGGGCGCGCTGTTCTTTGGTGAAGTCATGCAGTTGCCGCCTTGCCTGCTCTGTTGGTACCAACGCATTTTCATGTTTCCACTGGTGCTGATACTGCCGTTCGGGCTGTTTCCCTTTGACCGGAAAATAGTCCGCAGCGCGCTGCCGCTGGCGTCGATCGGCTGGCTGATTGCCGTCTTTCACCAACTGCTGGTTGTCGGATGGGTCCCCAAGAGCATCGAGCCCTGCGCAAAAGGAGTGCCCTGCTCGAAAACGGTGATCGAGATGTTCGGCTTCGTGACGATCCCCCTGCTGTCGATCGCTGCTTTTTCAGCCATCATCGCGTTGCTGGTACTGGCGCATTTCCGGAGTCGCCAGTGAAGCAAAAAACGCTGTTCATCGTAACGGTCACAGCCCTGCTGCTGGTGTTCATTGTGGGCACACTGGCCTACAAGAACGAAAAAGTCGACCAAGCCGCGCAACTGGCCGAAATCAATAGCGCGGCGCTCATCCGTCCGCACTCACCGACTTTCGGCCGTGCCGACGCGCCGGTTGTGATCGTCGAGTTCCTCGACCCCGCTTGCGGGACCTGCCAGGCGTTTTATCCGCTGGTCAAGGACATGCTGGAGGAGCATCCCGACAAAATTCGTCTGGTGCTACGTTACGCGCCATTCCACGACGGTTCGGAGAAAGTGGTGGCGGTGCTGGAGGCGGCGAAGAAGCAGGGCAAGTTCTGGCCGACGCTGGAGGCATTGCTGGACACGCAGGATGACTGGAAGCCAAAATATACAGCGGAGTTGCCCCTGGTCTGGAAGAGCCTGGCAGGGCTGGGGCTGAATCTTGATCAGCTACGGATCGACATGACCGACCCGGAAATTTCCCGGTTGATCGCCCAGGATCTTGCTGACGCCAACACGCTCAAGGTCACCTCGACGCCTGAATTTTTCGTCAACGGCAAGCCATTGCCGCGTTTCGGTTACGGGCCATTAAAGCAAATGGTCGAAGAAACGCTGAAGCAGTCGCAACAACGTTAGCCGCGCTCGAACAGCGCAATCGACTCGACATGCGAGGTATGCGGGAACATGTTGGCGACGCCCGCAGCCACCAGCCGATAACCCTTCTCATGCACCAACACGGCGGCGTCACGTGCCAGGGTCGCCGGACTGCACGAAACATAAACGATCCGTGAAGGCGCAGCTTCGCCCGGCGCACCCATCGATTTGACAAGTTCCATCGCCCCGTCGCGCGGCGGATCAATCAGCATCTTGTCGAAACTGCCCCAGGCCGCCAGGCTTTCCGGCGTCACCGTGAACAGATTCGCCACGTGGTATTCGATACGCTCGGCCAGCCCGTTGAAGACCGCGTTTTCCTTCGCCCGCGCGATCAGCGGCGCACTGCCTTCGACGCCAACCACCCGCGCGCCCATGCGTGCCAGCGGCAGGGTGAAATTGCCCAGGCCGCAGAACATGTCCGCCACCCGCTCGCCCGGCTGGATGTCAAGAAACCCCAGCGCCCGACGCACCAGCACGCGATTCACGTCATGATTGACCTGCGTGAAATCGGTCGGCCGAAAGCGCAGGGTGACATCAAACTCCGGCAGGTGATAGGCCGGCATGGGTGCGTCGGGAGGATGGAACAATGTGGCGGACTCTGGCCCGGCGGTTTGCAGATAGAGCACCACGCCATGCCGATCGGCAAATTCACGCAACAAGCTCTCGTCGTCAGCCGACGGCGCGGCAAGAATGCGCAGCACCAGCGCCGTCGGCCCATCGCCGCCGGCCACCTCGATCTGCGGCACCCGGTCGGGAATCGACAAGGATGCGACCAGTTCACGCAACTTCAGCAACAAACCAGAAATCGGCGCTGGCAGGACGGCGCAAGAATCCATCACCGCCACATAACCGCGGCGCTTTTCATGAAAACCGACCAGCACGACGCCTTTTTTATCAACCTTGCGCACCGTCAGCCGCGCGCGGCGGCGATAGCCCCAGGCCGGGCCGATGATCGGCGACAGCATCGTCTCGGGCCGCAGCCGCCCGATATGCCAGAAGGCATCCTCCAGCACGCGCTGCTTGGCGGCTACCTGCGCCGTCGCATCCAGATGCTGCATGCTGCAACCGCCACACACACCGAAGTGCGGGCAAGCCGGCGTGACACGCTGACTGGAAGCCTTGAGAATCGCATCGACATGCGCATTCTCGAACGTCGGCTTGCGGCGGTAAACGCTATAAGTCACCCGCTCGCCCGGCAACGCCCCCTCGATAAAAATGGCCTTGCCGTCGACATGGGCGACGCCACGTCCTTCGTAGTCAAGCGATTCGATGGTGACAGGATTCATGGGTGAGAGCGGGCGGGAAAGGGGCGCGATTATAAACGCCGTCCCCATGTTGGAGACGTTCCGCCAGCGTCTTACAGTGGCTTGTGCCGCGCTTGCCTAACCGCCCACAATGGCTACAATGACCACAGTAACCATTATCTCGGAGGGTATGACCATGAAAACCATGACCGCGCGCGACGCCAAGAACCATTTCGGCGAATTCCTCGACGCTGCCAGGCGCGAGCCCGTCGTCGTGACAAAGAACGACCGTCCCATCGGGATCATGATTTCGATCGAGGACGCCGCCGACACGCTCATCCCGGAAATGTTCATGGAAAGAGAACCTGGGTACGAGGCATGGCTCGCATCGAAGGTCGGCGCGACCATGGCCCGCGTCGACGCCGGCACGACGGCGACGCTCCCGCACGCGGATGCGATGGCTTCCCTGAGGTCACGCGTCGAAACAAAACTGGCACGCAAGGCGCAGTAGGCATGCAAATCCTTTGGACCGACGAGGCGCTGGACGACCTCGCGGAAATCGTCGCCTACTACTACGCGGAGGCGAGCCCCCGCACGGCGGAATCCGTCGAACGTCGTATCGTCGAGCAGGTGGAGGGGTTACCCCCGTTCCCGGAGCGCATCAGGAAAAGCAACCGTATCCAAGGGGCTCGCGAACTCGTCGTCACCCGCCTCCCGTATATCGTGTTCGTCAAACTGCTGCCAGACACGATTATTGTGCTGAACGTCGTCCATACCGCTCGAAAGTTCCCGCCGCAGTAATTCACGCAGCTTCAATCCTCGCCGAAGCAACCAAGGCGCACGACGAGATCCGGTTTCAATCCTCGCCCGGCCCTCGCGGGCCGGG
>JAUXWU010000031.1 GCA_030680085.1 Rhodocyclaceae bacterium
ATTACGACACAAAATAGACGATATTGGGCGAGAAGCATGCGAAAGCTACAACTAAAACCGAGAATTCACTTATAACGCCTTTAAAACATTGAATCCACCGGTTTTTGGTGTGGTTTGATGTGATTGATAGAAGTGCCCATATGAGAGATTTGTTGGGGTTGTTAAACATTGGTTAAGCCGGGGCCGGAATGACGGGTTTCATTATCAGGGGTGGCCTCGCCATGAAAGTTAGCCTTGTCTTGCGGCCATTTTACAGATAGACTAAACTAACAAAACTAAGTCTACCTAAATCGAGGCCATCATGCAAACCATCAACATCCACGAAGCCAAGACGCATTTGTCGCGTCTGGTGGAGCAAGCCGCCAATGGCGAGCCGTTCATCATTGCCCGGGCCGGCAAGCCGCTGGTCAAGGTCATGGCGCTTCACGCGCCGGAAGGCGGGCAGGTGAAGCGCTTGGGTTTCATGGCCGGGCAGATCATGGTTCCCGATGATTTCGACCGGATGGGTGAGGACGAGATCGAGCGGTTTTTCGGTGGCGAGGCATGAAACTGCTGCTGGATACGCATCTGCTGCTGTGGGCGGCAGGGGAGCCGGATCGCCTATCCGCAAACGCCCGAACTTTGATTGACGCGCCAGAGAATGAATTGTTTTTTAGTGCTGCCAGTCTGTGGGAAATCGCCATCAAACGCGGTTTGGGCCGCAGCGATTTTCAGGTGGATGCACGACTACTGCGCCGCGGGCTGCTGGACAACGGCTATGGCGAACTGCCCATCGGCAGCGAACATGCCATCGCCGTCGCCGACCTGCCGCCGATCCACAAGGATCCTTTCGACCGCATGCTGGTCGCCCAGGCGATGGTCGAGGGCATTAGCTTGCTGACCGCCGATTCCTCCGTGGCGCGGTATCCCGGCCCGGTGCGGCTGGTTTGATGATATAATTACGCGGTAATTACTTGACTCAATGGGCATCGGGGGCATCGTCATGGAAACCAAAATCGTCGTCATCGGAAATTCTCAGGGGATCCGGCTGCCGAAGCGGCTGCTGGAGGAATGCCATCTGCGCGTCAATCAGGCGGTCAGGGTCGATGTCGATGTGGATCGGCTGGTGATTTCACCGGCCAGAAAACCGCGTGAAGGATGGGCGGCGATGCTGGCCGACGCGGCGAGCGAACCGGATTTGCTCGAAGGCATCCCCGTCGGCGAAGCCTGGGATGACTAACCCCAGGCGCGGCGATGTTTTTCTGGTGAGTCTTGATCCGGTGCGCGGCAGCGAAATTGCAAAAACCCGGCCCTGCCTGATCGTTTCTCCGGACGTGTTGAACGACAGGTTCTCGACCGTTATCGTGGCGCCCCTGACCTCCACCGAAAAACCTTATCCGACCCGCTGCCGCGTCGAGGTGAAAGGTCGGCCGGGTTATGTCGCGCTTGACCAGATCAGAACCATTTCCCGGGAGCGGCTGATCAAGCGCGTGGCCGCCGTCGATCCCTCGATCGCGCTGGAAATTCTGCGCGAAATCTTTGCGGATTGAATCGCCATCACTATGCCGGAGAATGTGTCTTGAGCCAGTCGCGCAGCGCGGCATCAATGCGGGTTTGCCAGCCGCCGCCCGTGGCGCGGAAGCTTTGCGCCACGTCGGGGGACAGGCGGCCATTTTCTTCCGCTATGATATATTATACGTATATCACAACAAAGGAGGGGCGTCATGCGTACATTGGTTGATATTCCGGCCAGGCAAATCAGCGATCTGGCCGCTATTTGCAAGGCGGAAAATGTGTCTCGTGCCGAAGTGATCCGGCTGGCGATTGCGGCTTATCTCGAAAAGAGAAAGCCGGTCGGCGGCGATGCCTTCGGTATCTGGAAGGATAGCCCGGTGGATGGTCTGGAATATCAGGCGCGGGCGCGAGCCGAATGGTAAGCGCTTTGTTCGACACCAATATCCTGATCGACTACCTGAGCGGCGTTGATCAGGCCAGAATCGAGCTGGACAAGTATTCAGACAAGGCCATCAGCCTGATTACCTGGATGGAGGTGATGGTTGGCGCGACGGACGAAACGGCGGATATTGTGCAGGGGTTTTTGCGTGGTTTCGTCAATCTGCCCATTGACGAACGTGTCAGTCACGCCGCCGTGGCGCTGCGCCGACAACATGGCGTCAAGTTGCCGGATGCCATCATCTGGGCAACCGCCCGGACAGATAAGCGCATCCTGGTTACACGCAATACCAGGGATTTTTCACCCGATGATCCAGGCATTCGCGTGCCGTATCAAATTACGCCGACTCGCAAGCAATGAAGGCTGCGCGGCATGTGTCCACTACGCCGGAGAATGTGATTTGAGCCAGTCGCGCAGCGCGGCATCGATGCGGGTTTGCCAGCCGGGGCCCGTGGCGCGAAAGCTTTGCGTTACGTCGGGCGACAGGCGGATGGTGATGCGTTCCTTCGTCACTGCGGCTTTGGGGCGGCCGCGCCCGATGGCGCGCAGTTTGGTTTGCAGCGACTCTGGCAGCGCTGAAAACGGCATGAATAACGTCGGATCAATCTCGGACAGATCGCCGACTTCACCATCGTCGTCAATCACGGGTAAGCGCTTTGTCATGTTTTCTTGCCTCTCTCGCATCGTTCTTGACCGGGTCGTAGATGATCTCCATGGCTTGCATCGTATGCACACAAAGTCATGATGTCAATTGTTTTTTGTGCATACACAAATAATAGGGGCTTCCCATGTTCAAGTTAGTCATTCCTGTCGCGCTGGCGCTGGGATTTTCTTCTCACGCTGTCTTGGCGCAGGTCTGGACGTTCGATCGGGTCTTTCAGTCGGCACTGGCCAGCCACCCGGCGGTGATGGGCAAACTGTCATCGGCGGCGGCGCGGGCGGAGCGCGAGGGGGCGGAGTGGCAACGCTATCCGACGCCCAGCATCGAGGCGGCGCAGTCCTCCAGCGGGGGCGGTGTCAGCACCGTGTTGCGCGTTCAGCAGCCGTTGTGGACGGGCTCGCGGGAGAGGGATTGAGGGAGAGGGGGGCGACTTTTCAAGCCGCTTTGCAGGCCTGTTCGATACGCGCCAGCGCCTCATCGAGGAGCGCGCGCGGCGTGCCGAAGTTGAGCCGCACGAAGCGGGCGTAGGCGCTGCCCGGCCCGAAATCGATGCCATCCGAAAGTCCGACGGCGGCTTTTTCGAAGAATGCCGCCGGGCGCTCGATGCCCATCTCATGACAGTCAATCCAGGCCAGAAAGGTTGCCTCGACCCGCGTCATCGACAGGCCGGACAAACCGTTGATGACCTGCTCGACCCGCGCCGCGTTACCGCGCAGGGTGTCGAGCAGACTTGCCCGCCACGGCGCGCCATGCCGATAAGCCGCCTCGCAGGCGGCCAGCCCCAGCACATTGACATGCGGGACGATGCCGTGCGCGGCGGCGCGGAAGGCGCGCCGCAATTTCGCGTCGGGAATGATCGCGTGGGCGCAGCCGAGACCGGCAATGTTAAAAGCCTTGGACGGCGCCATCAGGGTGATGGTGCGCGCCGCAATCTCTGGCGAGAGCGTGGCAAAGGGACGGTGCCGCCCGGTCAGGGTCAGGTCGCAGTGAATCTCGTCCGAGCACACCACCAAGTCGTGTTTTTCCGCGAGGGCGGCGAGTTGCCACAACTCGTCCTCGCGCCAGGCGCGGCCGACCGGGTTGTGCGGATGGCATAACAGGAACAGCCGCGCCGCCTTCAGCAGCGCATCCGTGGCGGCAAAATCCCAGCCCCAGCCTGTTTCATCGCGGACCAGCGGCATGGCCAGAAGCCGCCGACCCGCATCAACCGGCGCGGAGAGAAACGGCGGATAAATCGGCGTCGCCGTGAACACGCCATCGCCCGGCTGACCGACGGCGCGGCAGGCGACATGCAGGCCCGGCACCAGCCCCGGCAACCAGACCAGCCAGTCCGGGTCGATGGCCCACTGATACTCGCGCGCGCAATGTGCGACGACCGCATCGACCAGCGACGGCCCGGGCTGGCCGTAGCCGAACAGACCGCTGGCGACGCGCTGCTGCAAGGCCTCGACCACCGCCGGTGCGGCGGGAAAATCCATGTCCGCCAGCCATAGCGGGATGACATCCCGGCCGGCATATTTGGCCCAGCGGGTGGAATCGGCCGTCGGCTGAAAAGCGAACTCAGCCAAGGAAAAGCCCATACGCCGGATTTTTCGACTCGTCCCAGTAGCGGTAGCCGAGATTCTTCAGGAAGGCGCGGAATGCCTTCATCTCCTTGGGCGGAACCTGCATGCCGACCAGCACGCGACCGGTGTCGGCACCGTGGTTGCGGTAATGGAACAGGCTGATGTTCCAGCCGGCGCTCATCTTGTCGAGGAAATTCATCAACGCGCCGGGGCGCTCGGGGAATTCAAAGCGGTAGAGCAATTCATGGCTGACCTGTGGCGCATGGCCGCCCACCAGGTGACGAATGTGCAGCTTCGCCATCTCGTCATCGGTCAAGTCGAGCGTGGCGTAACCGTGCCTTTGCAACTGGCCGACCAGCTTCGTCGCTTCGGCGCGGTTGGCGACCTGCATGCCGACGAAGACATGCGCCGCGCCGGCATCGTGAAAACGATAGTTGAACTCGGTGATATTGCGGCCGCCGATCAGCGCGACGAACTTTTTGTAGCTGCCGGGCTGCTCGGGCAGGGTGACGGCGAACAGCGCCTCGCGCTGCTCGCCGACCTCGGCGCGCTCGGCGACAAAGCGCAGCCGGTCGAAATTCATGTTGGCGCCGGAGGCGACGGCGACCAGCGTTTGGTCTTTCGCCCGATGCTGCGCGGCCCACGCCTTGGCGCCGGCGATGGCCATGGCGCCGGCCGGTTCGAGAATCGAACGGGTGTCCTCGAAGACATCCTTGATCGCCGCGCAAATCGCATCGGTATCGACCAGCACCATCGCATCGACATATTCGCGGCACAGCCGAAAGGTTTCCGCGCCGACCATCCGCACCGCCGCGCCGTCGGCAAACAGGCCCACGCTGTCGAGTTTAATGCGCCGCCCGGCCTGGAGCGAACGATCCATGGCATCGGCATCGACCGCCTCGACGCCGATGATTTGCGTCGTCGGCCGCAGCCGCTTGATGTAGGCCGCCACGCCACTGATCAGCCCGCCGCCGCCGACCGCGCAGAACACCGCGTCGATGGGATCCGGGTGCTGGCGCAGAATTTCCATGCCGATGGTGCCCTGGCCGGCGATCACGTCCGGATCGTCGAAAGGATGGACGAAGGTGAGCTTCTGCTTTTTCTCCAGCTCCAGCGCATGCGCATAGGCGGCATCATAGGCATCGCCATGCAATACGACCTCGCCCCCCAGCTTCCTCACCGCGTCGATCTTGATCCGCGGCGTGGTAGTCGGCATCACGATCACCGCGCGCAGTCCGAGTTTCCGCGCCGCCAGCGCCACCCCCTGGGCATGGTTGCCGGCCGAAGCGCAGATCACGCCACGCTTCTTTTGCGCGGGCGTCAGGTGGACGATCTTGTTGTAGGCGCCACGCAGCTTGAAGCTGAACACCGGCTGCATGTCCTCGCGCTTGAGCAAAATGCGGTTGCCGCTGCGGGCGGAAAGATTCGGCGCCAGTTCGAGCGGCGTTTCGACCGCGACATCATAGACGCTGGAGTTGAGGATTTTTTCGAGGTAATCCATGACAGGACCCATTAAATCAATCGTAATGATAGCGGCAGGCAATAACCACCAGGTCATCGCCATCGACGCAATAGACGAGGCGGTTGGTATCGTCGATACGTCGTGACCAAAATCCGGAGAGGTTTTCTTTCAAGGGTTCGGGCTTGCCAATGCCGTCGAAAGGTTCGCGCAGACAGTCCTGAATCAGCTTGTTGATCCGCCGCAACGTTTTACGATCTTGCCCTTGCCAGTACTGATAATCCTCCCAGGACGCCATGGTCCAGGTGATACGGCTAGGCATCAGTCAGACTCTGCTGAGTCAGCTTGCCTCGGCGATATTGCTCGACAGACCGGGCCAGATGGGCCGCATTGGCTGGCGACCTAAGTAGATGGACGGTCTCGATCAGGCTGTTGAAGGTATCGAGCGACATCACGACCGCATCAGGCGCATCACGCCGGGCGATCACGGTGTAGTCGGCATCGTCGATAACCTGATCGATGACGGTTTTGAGGCTGTTGCGGGCCTCGGAGAAATTCACGACGCGCATGACGTTTAACCTGTGCTATTTGCTGGACAAGTGTAAGCCATGGTGTCTTCCTTTGCAAGGTGAATTGCCCAGGATAAGGCTTCGACAGCGAGAGAGAGAGAGAGAGAGAGAGAGAGAGAGAGAGGCGAGAGGCCGCACGCTGGATGCGTGCAAGGTTACCATGCGGCATGTACCTCATCGCCTCCCCGGAAGCCGGCCTCTTCGGCCTGTTTCTTTCCAGTTTTCTGGCCGCAACCCTGCTGCCCGGCGGCTCGGAACTGGTGCTGGTTGCCCTGCTGATGGCCCACCCCGGGCAGACGTCCGCTGCACTGTTGCTGGCCACGCTCGGCAACACGCTGGGCGGGCTGACGACCTACGGCATGGGGCGGCTGATTCCACGCAAAGTCGGCGCCGGGCCGTCCCAAGCCGACGCCCGCCCCCCTGTGGGGGGCAGCGAGTCGGGGTTGCGAGCGTGGGGGGCCATGAAAGTCGGCGCTGGCGGGACGGCGCAATTCACCGGACGGCATGCCGCCATGCTGCGGCGCTGGGGTCCGGTGCTGCTGCTGCTGTCCTGGGCACCCGTCATCGGCGACGCGCTGTGCGCCGCCGCCGGTTGGCTGCGGCTGCCGCTGCTGCCCTGCCTGTTGTGGATGGCGGCGGGCAAGGGCGCCCGCTACGCGCTGCTGGCCTGGCTGACGCTTTAACCTGTACCAAAAACCTCGGTTGCCCACCCTACCTGGGCAATCCCAGATGAACCTTGATCGCATCCCCGCCGCGCCAAGGCCCGGCGATCTCGCTTGAAGGCGCCATTCCGTCATTTATTTTTTTGGGGTTATCAGCGCGATAACTTTTCTTCCATGACGACGGTAGACATGGAAATCACTGTCCAAAGTCAGAACGCGACAAGGCTCGTTCAATTCAGGTCGAGTCGGTGGCTGGCGCTTCCCTGCATCCGGAAGCCTGCCGATTTCAGGTCAGCCGCTGCGCTCCAGCGGCAAAATCGCATTCGCCCGCGCCAACGCCACAATCACCTCGCGCGCCACCTTGCGCTGCGTTTGTTAGCGGCGGTGTAAATCCGTAGAAATTTGGCGGCGAAAACGCCGGATGCCTTGACAGCAAAACGCGTGCCCGAAAAAAGCATGCCGCCAAATTTCTACGGACATTGACCGCCATCAACAGCTGACGGTGGGGGTGACCTTTGCCGTCGCTCTGGAGTTTCTTCTGAAGCATGTGCGCAGCCGCACGGTGGACAAGACCTGCACGGTGATCGACCGGCAGTTGTCCGACTGGCTGTTCGGCCGGATGATGAATATCCGCATGGAACATCGGCCCGCCGCCGTGGGGACGCTGGCTTCGCAGGTCAAGGGCTTCGAGCTGGTGCGCGGGGTGCTGACGTCGACATCCCTGTTCGTGCTGGCGGATGTGCCCTTTGCCCTGCTCTTTATTGCCGTCATCTGGGCGGTGGGCGGCTGGGTGGTGGTGGTGCCCTTGATCGCCTTGCCGCTTGCGCTGGTTGCGGGCATCTTGTTCCAGCGGGCAATCTTGCGCCATTCGCGGCTGAATCTGGCGGGGGCCAACCGCAAGGCGGGCCTGCTGGTCGAAGCCGTCGATGGCGCGGAATCGCTGAAGGCCAACAGCGCGGAATGGCAGTTGCAGGCGCGCTGGAATCATCTGGTGGCCGAGGTGGGCGAATCGGAAGAGAAGATTCGCGGCTATTCAGCGCTGTCGCAAAATCTGACGGTGGCGTTCCAGCAATTCGGCTACGTCGCGCTGATGGCGCTGGGCGCTTATTTTGTCACCGAGAACCAGTTGTCGATGGGCGCGCTCTTGGCCTGTTCGATTATTAGCAATAGAGCAATGGCGCCGATCGTGCAGTTGCCGGGCGTGATGGTGCAATGGGCCCATGCGCAGGCCGCCATCGAGGGCCTGGACCGGATCATCGCCCTGCCCAGCGAGACCGACGCGGAACACCACGCCCTGACGCCCGAAACGATCGAGGGCAGTTTGCGCTTCGAGCGCACGCGCTTTGCCTATGGCATGGCCAACCGGCTGGCGCTGGAGATCGAGCGAATGGATATTCGCGCCGGGGAACGGGTTGGCCTGATCGGGGCGATCGGTTCGGGCAAGAGCACCCTGCTCAAGATGGCCTCTGGACTGTATCGGCCCCTGGAGGGCAGGGTTTTTCTCGGCGGCATGGACATGGCCTTGCTGGCGCCGCCGGTGGTGCGCGAGGCGGTGGGTTATCTGCCGCAGGACATGCGTCTGTTCAGCGGCACGCTGAAGGACAACCTGCTGCTGGGCTTGGCGGACCCGGGCGACGAGGCGATTTTGGCGGTGGCGCGCCGCACCGGCCTGTTCGACCTGATCGCGGGCCAGCCCAAGGGCCTGGCACTGGAAATCACCGAAGGTGGCCGCGGGGTCTCCGGCGGGCAGAAGCAACTGATCGCTCTGACCCGCATGCTGCTGGCCAGCCCGAAAGTCTGGCTGCTGGATGAGCCGACCGGTTCGATGGACGCGGCGACCGAGGCGCGGGTGGCATCGCTCTTGGCCGAAGCGGCCAAAAATGGCGCCACCCTGGTGGTGGCGACGCACAAAACGGCGCTGCTGCCATTGCTCGACCGCCTGATTGTGCTGCAAGGCGGCCGCGTTCTTCTCGATGGGCCGCGCGACCAGGTGCTGGCGAAATTGTCCGGCAAGCCGCAGACGGCGGCGGGCGGGGTGGCGACCGGGGTGGCGACATGAGAGGAAATCCATTGCAAAATAATTCCGCGGACAAGGGTTCTGGCCGGGTGATGATCTGGGCGAGCGCATTCACGGTCGTCGGCTTTCTGGGGTGGGCGAGCTGGGCTGAACTCGATCAGATTACCCGGGCGAATGGCCAGGTGATCGCCAGCGCGCGCAATCAGGTGATCCAGTCGCTCGATGGCGGGGTGATGGAGGAATTGCTGGTGAGGGAAGGCACACCGGTCAAGCGCGGCCAACTGCTGTATCGCTTCGACAAGACCAAGACGCAGGCGGCCTGGCTGGAGTCCGCAGCCAAGGCGGCGGCGCTCCAGGCGACGGTGGCGCGCCTGTCGGCCGAGGTGTTCGGCGGCCAACCGAAGTTTCCGCCCGAACTGGAAGGCCACCCCGAGTTTCGCAGCAATCAACTGGTGCTGTTCACCAAGCGCCAGTCGGCGATCAACGAGGAAATCGCGGCTCTGAAACAGGGTTTGGCGCTGGTCAAGGCAGAACTGGAGATGAATTTGCCCCTGCTGCAAACCGGCGACGTGAGCCGCGCCGAGGTGCTCAAGCTACAACGTCAGGTGGCGGAAATTCAGGGCCAGATCACCAACCGGCACAACAAATATCAGCAGGATTCCCAGACCGATCTGGCCAAGGCGCAGGAGGACCTGGCCGGCGTGATGCAAATCCTCGCCCAGCGCAAGGAACAACTGGATGCCACTGCGGCGTATGCGCCGATGGACGGGGTGGTGCGCAA
>JAUXWU010000035.1 GCA_030680085.1 Rhodocyclaceae bacterium
GCCGGCATCGAGATGGTGATGCCGGGCGACAACGTGCAGATGACGGTGAAGCTGATTGCGCCGATCGCCATGGAAGATGGCCTGCGCTTCGCGATTCGCGAAGGCGGCCGCACCGTCGGCGCCGGCGTCGTGGCAAAGATCATCGAGTAATTCGTAGTTATTAGCATGTGGGGCGGCACCTTTCGGGGTGTCGCCCTTTGTAGTCTTAAGCCGCAGGGGTGTAGCTCAATTGGCAGAGCGGCGGTCTCCAAAACCGCAGGTTGGGGGTTCGATTCCCTCCGCCCCTGCCACCGTTTGATGCAGGTAGTAATGAAAACAGGCAAACCATGGTTGATAAATTGAAGTTCGTGCTGGCGCTGCTGCTGGTGGCGGCGGGTATCACGGGCTTTTACTTCCTCTCCGAGCAGGCGATGGTTTTGCGCGTGCTGGCCGTGTTGCTGGGTCTGGCAGCGGGCATGGCGGTAGCGTGGTTCACCGACCCGGGACAGCGTTTTGTTGTGCTGGCGGGCGAATCGGTGGTGGAGGCCAAGAAAGTTGTCTGGCCTTCCCGCAAGGAGACCCTGCAAACCACGGGGATTGTCTTCGCCTTTGTGTTAGTCATGGCGATCATATTGTGGCTGACGGACAAAACGCTGGAATGGGTACTTTACGACCTGGTACTGGGCTGGAGAAAGTAATGGCAAAACGCTGGTACGTGGTGCATGCCTATTCGGGCTTTGAAAAATCGGTGATGCGCGCCCTGGTGGAGCGCATTGCGCGTGCCGGCATGCAGGACAGCTTCGGGCAGATTCTGGTGCCGGTCGAAGAGGTTGTCGAGATGAAAAGCGGCCAGAAGAGCATTTCCGAGCGCAAGTTTTTCCCCGGCTATGTGCTGGTGGAAATGGACATGAACGACGACTCCTGGCATCTCGTCAAGAGCACTCCGAAAGTTACCGGCTTTGTCGGCGGCACAGCCACCAAGCCGACGCCGATCTCCGAAAAGGAGGTCGCCAAGATCATGCAGCAGATGCAGGAAGGCGTCGAAAAGCCGCGCCCCAAGGTGTTGTTCGAAACCGGGGAGTTGGTGCGCATCAAGGATGGTCCGTTTACCGACTTCAACGGCAACGTCGAAGAAGTGAATTACGAAAAGAGCCGCCTGCGGGTTTCGGTGACCATTTTTGGTCGCGCCACCCCGGTGGAACTGGAGTTCGCTCAGATCGAGAAAGCCTGAGTGGAATTGATTTTGCGCGGCCACGGCGCAGTGCATCATGAGGCGTGGCAAGAGGAGCGTAAGTAGGTCGGCTGCAGGCGTCTGAAAGCGCGATACCACTCAATTCGGGAGTTTGGAGTTAAATAAGCATGGCAAAGAAAATCATCGGCTACATCAAGTTGCAAGTGCCGGCGGGCAAGGCGAACCCCTCGCCCCCGATCGGCCCCGCGCTGGGCCAGCGCGGACTGAACATCATGGAATTCTGCAAGTCCTTCAATGCCCAGACCCAGGGTCTGGAGCCGGGCTTGCCGATTCCCTGTGTGATCACCGCCTTCGCGGACAAGAGCTTCACCTTCATCATGAAGACGCCGCCGGCAACGATCCTGATCAAGAAGGCGGCAGGCATCCAGAAGGGTTCGCCGAAGCCCCATACCGACAAGGTGGGCAAGATCACCCGTGCGCAAGCCGAGGAAATTGCCAAGACCAAGATGAAAGACCTGACTGCCGCCGACATGGATGCGGCAGTGCGCACCATCGCGGGCAGCGCCCGTAGCATGGGCATTACCGTGGAGGGACTCTGATCATGGCAAAGCATTCCAAGCGAGTTGTCGCGGCGCTGGCCAAGGTTGATCGCAATAAAAATTACCCGCTGGCCGACGCGCTGGCGCTGGTTAAGGAAAATGCGACCGCCAAGTTCAATGAGTCCGTCGATGTGGCGGTGAATCTCGGCATCGATGCACGCAAATCCGATCAACTCGTGCGCGGATCGGTGGTTCTGCCAGCGGGTACTGGCAAGACCGTGCGTGTTGCCGTGTTTGCCCAGGGCGCCAAGGCGGAAGAGGCCAAGGCGGCCGGCGCCGACATCGTTGGCTTTGACGACCTGGCGGCAACGGTCAAGGGCGGGACGATCGAATTCGACATCTGCATCGCCACGCCGGATGCCATGAAGGTGGTCGGCCAGTTGGGCCAGATTCTCGGCCCGCGCGGCCTGATGCCGAACCCGAAGGTCGGCACCGTCAGCATGGATGTCACCACCGCGGTGAAAAACGCCAAGGCCGGCCAGGTGCAATATCGCACCGACAAGGCGGGTATCGTCATGTGCACCATCGGCCGCGCTTCATTTTCGGTCGACCAGTTGCAGCAAAACCTGTCCGCGCTGATTGGCGCCCTGAACAAGGCCAAGCCGTCCGCCGCCAAGGGGCAATATCTGAAGAAAATATCGCTGTCCTCAACCATGGGCGCCGGGATTCGCGTCGACCAGGCCAGCCTGGTTGCCGCCGCAACGCAGGCTTAGGAATGGCCCCATCAAGGGGCGCAAAGAACTTTGGGCCGCAGCCCTGCCTGTATGGATGGTTGCGGGTTATCAAAGACCGCAGGTGTTCGCAAGAACTTAAGGGTCGGCAACAAAACAACGTTGCGACAGCCAGCGCAGATGGCGTCACCCGAACACAGGAATCAGCCGATTCCTGAATGAAGGTCGCCGTATCGCCAGCGCCGACTTTTCGGCGTTGGAGTTTGACTAGGAGTTGACCGTGGGTCTCAATCTTGACGACAAGAAGGCGGTAGTTGCTGAAGTGGCCGCGGAAGTTGCGAACGCTCAGTCGATTATCGTCGCCGAGTACCGTGGTCTCGAAGTAGGTGATATCACCGTCCTGCGCGCCAACGCGCGCAAGGCCGGTGTGTTTCTGCGTGTGCTGAAAAATACCCTGGTGCGTCGTGCCGTCGCTGGCACGTCGTTCGAAGGTCTAGCCGACAAACTGGTTGGCCCGCTGATCTACGGAATTTCCAATGATCCGGTGGGCGCTGCCAAGGTGTTGCATGACTTCAGCAAGGGTAATCAAAAGCTTGCCATCAAGGCAGGCGCCATGCCCAATTACGTCATGGACGTCAATGGGGTCAAGGCGCTGGCTTCGCTGCCAAGCCGCGAAGAGCTGTTGTCCAAGCTGCTCGGCACCATGCAGGCGCCCATCACCCAGTTCGTCCGTACGCTCAACGAAGTCCCGACCAAGTTTGTCCGGGGTCTTGCTGCCGTGCGCGACGCCAAAGAGACTGCGTAATCGTTTTTTACTGATCCAAATTTCATTCAGGAGTTGCAATCATGGCTGTTAGTAAAGCTGAAATTCTCGATGCCATCGCTGGCATGACCGTTCTCGACCTTTCCGAGCTGATCAAGGAGTTGGAAGAGAAGTTTGGCGTTTCCGCCGCTGCCGCTGCTGTTGCCGTGGCTGCGCCCGCCGCTGCTGCCGCTGCGGTGGAAGAGCAGACCGAATTCACCGTCATGCTGCTGGCTGCTGGCGAGAAGAAGGTTGAAGTCATCAAGGTCGTCCGTGCCGCCACTGCACTGGGCCTCAAGGAAGCCAAGGATCTGGTTGACGGCGCTCCCAAGGCCGTCAAGGAAGCCGTTTCGAAGGCTGATGCCGAGGCTCTCCGCAAGCAGTTGGAAGACGCCGGCGCCAAGGTCGAAGTCAAGTAAGTTTGCTTGTAAGCTGGGCTGGCAGCCTGTTTTCAGGCCGCCAGCCCTTCTGCATTGGTTTTTTCTGAAGTTAATTTTTGAGCGGTTCAGGTTTTAGTGACCAACCATTCCAACGCTTTGCAATATGCACAATATGCACGATTTGCAAAATGCGGATGGCTGTTCCCTGAATCCTGACTGTCGGAGCGAACATGGCCTACTCGTATACCGAGAAAAAGCGCATCCGCAAGAGTTTTGCAAAGCGGGCAAATGTGCTGGACGTCCCCTTCCTGCTGGCAACCCAGCTGGAGTCCTACACGCAATTCTTGCAGGTGAATATACCGCCGGCGAGACGCAACGTGCAAGGTCTGCAAGCCGCGTTTGCCTCGATCTTCCCGATCGTCGCGCACTCCGGCGTCGCCCGGCTTGAGTTCGTCGAGTATCGCCTGGGCGAGCCGGCCTTCGATGTCAAGGAGTGCCAGCAACGCGGCCTGACCTTTGCTTCGCCGCTGCGCGCCAAGGTGCGCCTGGTGATCCTCGATCGCGAGAGCAACAACGAAAAGATCAAGGAGGTCAAGGAGCAGGAAGTGTACATGGGCGAAATTCCGCTCATGACGACCACCGGTTCCTTCGTCATCAACGGCACGGAACGCGTGATCGTGTCCCAGTTGCATCGCTCGCCCGGCGTGTTCTTCGAGCACGACAAGGGCAAGACGCACAGCTCCGGGAAACTGCTTTTTTCCGCGCGCATCATCCCCTACCGCGGCTCGTGGCTCGACTTTGAGTTCGACCCGAAAGACCTGCTGTATTTCCGCGTCGACCGCCGCCGCAAAATGCCGGCGACGATTCTGCTCAAGGCCATCGGCATGACGGTGGAGCAGATCCTCGCCACCTTCTTCGAAACCGACAGTTTCCACTTCCTTAAGAAGGGCATCCAGTTCGAAGTGGTGCCGGAACGCCTGCGCGGCGAGGTCGCCCGCTTCGACATTCATGACAAGGCCGGCAAGGTCGTTGTTGCCAAGGACAAGCGCATTACCGGCAAGCATATTCGCGAACTGGCGGAAGCCGGCATCAAGAAGATCGCCGTTCCCGATGATTTTCTGGTCGGCCGCGTGGTGGCCGAGAATGTCGTTGATAAAGAGACCGGCGAGATTCTCGCCAACGCCAACGACGAGATTACCGATAGCCTGCTGGCCAAGCTGTCGGAGTCCGGTGTTGCAGACCTGAAAACGCTCTACATCAACGACCTGGATCGTGGCGGCTATATCTCCGCGACCCTGCGCGCCGACGAGGCTGCCAATCACTGGGCGGCCCGCGTTGCCATTTACCGCATGATGCGCCCCGGCGAGCCGCCGACTGAAGACGCAGTGGAATCCTTGTTCCATGGCCTGTTTTATGCCGAAGAGCGCTACGACCTCTCCGCGGTTGGCCGCATGAAGTTCAACCGTCGCGTCGGCCGCCCGGAGCTGGTCGGGCCGGGCGTGTTGTCCAACGAAGACATTGTCGATGTCGTGCGCATTCTCGTCGAATTGCGCAATGGTCGTGGCGAGGTGGACGATATCGATCACCTGGGCAACCGACGTGTCCGCTCGGTTGGCGAACTGGCGGAAAACCAGTTCCGCGCCGGTTTGGTGCGCGTCGAACGCGCCGTCAAGGAGCGTCTGAATCAGGCCGAATCGGACAATCTGATGCCGCATGACCTGATCAACGCCAAGCCGATCAGCGCGGCAATCCGGGAATTCTTCGGTTCAAGTCAGCTCTCGCAGTTCATGGATCAGACCAATCCGCTGTCCGAGATCACGCACAAGCGCCGCGTTTCGGCCCTGGGCCCCGGCGGCTTGACCCGCGAGCGCGCCGGCTTCGAGGTGCGCGACGTGCATCCGACCCATTACGGTCGTGTCTGTCCGATCGAGACGCCGGAAGGGCCGAACATCGGCCTCATCAACTCGCTGGCGTTGTATGCGCGCACCAATTCGTATGGCTTTCTCGAAACCCCCTATCGCAAGGTCGAGGGCAGCCATGTGACCAACGAGATCGAATTTCTGTCGGCCATCGAGGAAGGCAAGTATGTGGTTGCCCAGGCGAACGCCCAGCTCGACAAAAAAGGCCGACTGGTCGATGAGCTGGTCTCTTGCCGTTTCAAGGGCGAGTTCGAGTTGAAACAACCCGTCGATGTGCAGTACATGGACGTTGCGCCAGGACAGATCGTTTCGGTCGCCGCGTCGCTGATCCCCTTCCTTGAGCACGACGACGCGAACCGCGCGCTGATGGGCGCGAACATGCAGCGCCAGGCCGTGCCCTGCTTGCGTCCGGAAAAAGCCCTGGTGGGTACCGGTATCGAGCGCACCGTGGCGGTCGACTCGGGTACGGCGGTGCAGGCCCTGCGCGGTGGCGCCGTCGACTACGTCGATGCCAACCGGATCGTGGTGCGTGTCAACGATGCCGAGACCGTGGCGGGCGAGGTGGGTGTCGACATCTACAATTTGACGAAGTACACCCGCTCTAACCAGAACACCAATATCAATCAGCGCCCCATCGTCAAGGTGGGTGATGTGATTGCGCAAGGCGATGTGGTGGCGGATGGCGCGTCCACCGATCTGGGCGAACTGGCGCTGGGGCAGAATATGCGCGTCGCCTTCATGCCGTGGAACGGCTACAACTTCGAGGACTCGATTCTTATTTCTGAACGGGTTGTCGCCGAAGACCGCTTTACCTCGATCCACATCGAAGAGCTGACCGTCGTTGCCCGCGACACCAAGTTGGGGCCGGAGGAAATTAGCCGCGACATTGCGACATTGGGCGAGGCGCAACTTTCCCGCCTGGATGTATCCGGAATCGTGTATATCGGCGCCGAAGTCGAAGCCGGGGATGTGCTGGTCGGCAAGGTCACCCCCAAGGGTGAGACGCAACTGACGCCCGAAGAAAAATTGTTGCGCGCCATCTTTGGTGAAAAAGCCTCGGATGTCAAAGACACCAGCCTGCGCGTTTCATCCGGCATGACAGGTACCGTGATTGACGTCCAGGTGTTTACCCGCGAAGGCATTGAGCGCGACGTGCGGGCCCAGTCGATCATCGATGACCAGTTGAAGAGCTACAAGCTCGATTTGGCCGACCAGATGCGGATTGTCGAGCGCGACACGTTTGCGCGGATCGAAAAACTGCTGACCGGCAAGCCGGCCAGCAAGGGACCCAAAAAGCTGGCCAAGGGCGCCAAGATCACCAAGGATTATCTTGGCTCGATCGAGCATTACCACTGGTTCGACATCAGCCTGGCTGACGAAGAGGCGCAACAGCAACTGGAAAGCCTGCGCGACAGTATCGACCAGACGCGCAAGGATTTCGACGTCGCTTTCGAGGCCAAGAAGAAAAAGCTGACCCAGGGTGACGAACTGCCGCCCGGCGTGCAGAAGATGGTCAAGGTTTATCTGGCGGTCAAGCGCCGACTTCAGCCGGGCGACAAGATGGCCGGGCGTCACGGTAACAAGGGTGTCGTGTCGCGCATCGTGCCCGTCGAAGACATGCCTCACATGGAGGACGGCACGCCGGTCGATATCGTGCTGAACCCGCTGGGCGTTCCTTCGCGCATGAACATCGGCCAGATTCTTGAAGCCCATCTGGGCTGGGCGGCGAAAGGGCTCGGCCAGAAAATTGGCGAATTGCTGCGTCAGCACTCGGCGGTGGTTGAGTTGCGCAAGCTGCTCGACAAGATTTACAACACCTCAGGACGTGGCGGCGACATTGCCAGCCTGACCGATGAGGAAGTTATCGAGTTGGCGGGCAATCTGGAAAACGGCGTGCCGTTCGCGACCCCGGTTTTCGATGGGGCCAAGGAGGAGGAAATTCGCGCCATGCTCGACCTGGCCTACCCCGCCGACGTCGCCAAACGTTTGAATCTGACGACAACCAAGACGCAGGCGATGCTCTACGATGGCCGTACCGGCGAGGCTTTCGAGCGCCCGGTGACGGTGGGTTACATGCATGTGCTGAAACTGCACCACCTCGTGGATGACAAGATGCATGCCCGCTCAACCGGGCCCTATAGCCTCGTCACGCAACAGCCGCTCGGCGGCAAGGCGCAGTTTGGTGGTCAGCGCTTTGGTGAGATGGAGGTCTGGGCGCTGGAGGCCTATGGCGCCGCCTACACGCTGCAAGAAATGCTGACCGTCAAGTCCGACGACGTAACCGGCCGTACCAAGGTCTATGAAAACATCGTCAAGGGTGAACACGCGATCGATGCCGGCATGCCCGAATCGTTCAATGTGCTGGTGAAAGAAATTCGCTCGCTCGCCATTGACATCGATCTTGAGCGTTTTTAATCATTCTCGACCCGCGACAGGAGTTAAACCATGAAAGCGCTGCTCGATCTGTTCAGGCAAGTCACGCAGGAAGAGGAATTTGACGCAATTACCATCAGGCTTGCGTCGCCCGAAAAAATCCGCTCCTGGTCTTATGGCGAAGTCAAAAAGCCGGAGACCATCAACTACCGCACCTTCAAGCCCGAGCGCGATGGCTTGTTCTGCGCCAAAATCTTCGGGCCGGTGAAAGACTACGAGTGTCTGTGCGGCAAATACAAACGCCTCAAGCATCGCGGCGTGATCTGCGAAAAATGCGGCGTGGAAGTTACGCAGGCCAAGGTGCGCCGCGAGCGGATGGGTCACATCGAGCTGGCCTCGCCGGTGGCGCACATCTGGTTTCTGAAGAGCCTCCCCAGCCGGCTCGGCATGGTTCTCGACATGACCCTGCGCGACATCGAACGCGCCCTGTATTTCGAGGCATTTGTGGTGGTCGATCCTGGCATGACGCCGCTGACGCGTGGTCAGTTGCTTACGGAGGATGACTACCTGGCAAAGGTCGAGGAATATGGCGATGAGTTCACCGCCGTCATGGGCGCCGAAGGGGTGCGTGAATTGTTGCGCACGCTCGACATCAAGCAAGCCGTTGAAACCCTGCGCACCGATCTGGAGGCGACGGGATCCGAAGCGAAGATCAAGAAATATGCAAAGCGACTGAAGCTGCTGGAGGGTTTCCTGCACTCGGGCATTAAGCCGGAGTGGATGGTTCTCGAGGTGCTGCCGGTGCTGCCGCCCGACCTGCGTCCGCTGGTGCCGCTGGATGGCGGCCGCTTCGCCACTTCCGATCTGAACGATTTGTATCGGCGCGTGATCAACCGCAACAACCGCCTGAAGCGTCTGCTGGAACTCAAGGCGCCGGACATCATCGTCCGCAATGAAAAACGCATGCTGCAGGAGTCGGTTGATTCCCTGCTGGACAACGGGCGTCGCGGCAAGGCCATGACGGGCGCCAACAAGCGCCCCCTGAAGTCGCTGGCCGACATGATCAAAGGCAAGGGTGGCCGCTTCCGCCAGAACCTGCTGGGCAAGCGGGTTGACTACTCGGGTCGCTCGGTCATCGTGGTTGGTCCGCAACTCAAGCTGCACCAATGCGGTCTGCCGAAGAAAATGG
>JAUXWU010000041.1 GCA_030680085.1 Rhodocyclaceae bacterium
CGCTGGCGGGACGGCGTCAGACGGCTCAGGGGCCATTTCAGCGCCACTTACCGGCTCCAGGGGAAACGCCGACTCACGACCGACCGGGTGACGGCGGCGAATTTGCGCCAGTTTGAGCAGCATCACGACCAGATAGACGACGGCGAACGCTGCCAGTAGCAGAATCCCGTCGCGCCAGCCGAGTGCGGTCCATTCCATCATCGTCATCTTAACCTTCTGGTGAACCGCGTTAAAAGTCGAGCAGGGCGCTGTTTTCGCCATGTTTCTGCTTGAAGTTCATCCGTCAGCCCTCACATCCTCTTACAAATTCAGGCTGGGCGGCGGGGAACCTCCGCCGCATATCGATGGTCGCAGCATGACCCAATCAAAATTGAACGAAAGGATTTTTGCAATGAACACCAGGCGGCTGACCCTGATCGAGGTGCTGCAACCCCAATGTTTCAAGACCACGCCCGAGCGCTCACGAGTGACGCGCACCGTCGTTCAGCCTGAAATCGACAGCTTCGAGCAGATGGAAGCGCAGGCCGGACGGCGCTCCGACACGGCTCCCCCGCCAGCTTCCCTACAACTGGCCCCGCAACTGGTCGGTGCCTGACTTCTCGGCGGCAGGCACTTCGCGCTTGCTGCCGTCGGCGTTGAGGCAGACGTAGGTCAGCGTCGCCTCGGTCACTTTCACCACGATGGGATGCGCCGGGTCGCGCTCGGCATACACCTGCACATCAACGGTGATCGAAGTACGCCCGATCTTGGTGATCGTGGCGTAAAAGCTGACCACGTCGCCCACCGAAATGGGTTGTTTGAACAGGAAGGAATTCACCGCCACGGTGGCCACGCGACCCCGCGCCCGCCGCATCACGGGAATGGCTCCGGCGATGTCGGCCTGGGCCATCACCCAGCCGCCGAAGATGTCGCCTGACGCATTGACGTCCGCCGGCATCGGCATCACCCGCAGCACCGGTTCCCGGTCGGGCATCGTCACTTTGGCGCACTCATTCATGCGCCGCATCATACCGCAGCAGTGCCGCTGCTAAAATTTCAACCATGCGCCGCGACACCGCCCTGCCCGCCCCACCTCCCGCACATCGCCACGATTGGCAAACCGTCAAAACGCTGCTGCCCTATCTGCTCCAGTGGCGAGGGCGCATTCTGCTGGCACTGGCCTGCCTGATCGGCGCCAAGCTTGCCAACGTGGCGGTACCGCTGATTTTCAAGGATATCGTCGATGGCTTCGCGCCCGCCAATCCGGTGCAAGCTGTCCTGGTGGTGCCGCTCGCGCTGATTGCCGCTTACGGCGTGCTGCGCTTCGGCGTTTCGCTCTTCACCGAACTACGCGAACTGCTCTTCACGCGCATCACCCAGCGCGCGGTGCGCACGATCGCCCTGCAGGTCTTCGAGCACCTGCACGCCCTTTCCCTGCGCTTCCACCTCGAACGCCAGACCGGTGGCCTGACCCGCGACATCGAGCGTGGCACGCGCGCCATCGGCACGCTGATCAGCTACACGATTTTCTCGGTGCTGCCGACGCTGGTCGAGGTCGTGCTGGTGCTCGGCATTCTGGCGGCACGCTACGAACCGAGCTTTGTGCTTATCGCCAGCGGTACGCTGATCGTCTATATCACTTACACCATCGTGCTCTCGAACTGGCGCGTGCATCTGCGCCGCGAGGTGAACGAGCTCGACTCGGCAGCCAACACGCGCGCCGTCGACAGTCTGCTCAACTTCGAGACGGTGAAGTATTTCAACAACGAGGGCTGGGAAAAGGCGCGCTACGACCAGCAGATGCTGAAATGGGAAGCAGCACAGGTCAAGAGCCAGGTTTCGCTGTCCTGGCTTAACCTCGGCCAGGCCGCCATCATCGCCGTCGGCGTCACCCTGATGATGTGGCGCGCCGCCGTCGGCGTGGCGAACGGCACCATGACGGTGGGCGACATCGTGCTGGTGAATGCCTTCCTGATCCAGCTTTACATCCCGCTCAATTTCCTCGGCGTGCTCTATCGCGAGATCCGCCAGTCGCTCATCGACATCGAGCGCATGTTCGTCCTGCTCAACCAGAATCTGGAAATCCAGGATGCGCCCGATGCACGCACGCTCGCGCCCGGCCCCTGCGCGGTAAGTTTCGGGAACGTGAGCTTCGCCTACGAAGCGCGCCGGCCGATCCTGCACGACGTCAGTTTCGAGATTCCCGCCGGCCACACGCTGGCCGTCGTCGGCCAGAGTGGTTCTGGGAAAAGCACACTGGCGCGGCTCTTGTTCCGCTTCTATGACGTGAATGCCGGGACCATCCGCATCAATGGTCAGGATATCCGCCAACTCACCCAGGCCAGCCTGCGCGCCGCCATCGGCATCGTCCCGCAAGATACCGTGCTGTTCAACGATACACTGGCCTACAACATCCAGTACGGACGGCCGACGGCCAGCCTCGATGAAGTCAGGGAAGCCGCCCGCGCCGCGCATCTCGACGCCTTCATCGAGCGACTGCCGGACGGCTATGAAACCCGCGTCGGCGAACGCGGCCTCAAACTGTCAGGCGGCGAGAAACAGCGCGTCGCCATCGCCCGGACGCTGCTGAAGAACCCACCCATCCTGATCTTCGACGAAGCCACCTCCGCCCTCGATTCGCAGACCGAAAAATCGATTCAGGCCGAACTCGATCAGGTGGCCCGCGGCCGCACCACGCTGATCATCGCCCACCGCCTGTCAACCGTGATGAACGCCGACGAAATCCTGGTGCTGGATCAGGGCCGGATCGTCGAACGCGGCACCCACCGCGCGCTGCTTGAACAGGCCGGCGCCTACGCAAAAATGTGGTTGTTGCAGCAACAAGAAGACAGCTCACCCGCCGCGAAAACGGTATAGTCGCGCAGCTTTCCATCAGGCTTCCGGCATCACCAGCCTGTCACAACTGGATGGCAAACCCGTGGCAACGACCACCGGGACCACCTCGGTCCAGTTGATGCGTGCGCACGAAAAGGGCAAGGGCATCGATTTCAAGGAGGTTTATGGCAAGGATCACGCCGACGCCTTCCTGATGCTCGAAACCGATCGTGCCGTCGCCTTTGTCATGGACGACAACCTGCTCGCCGGCCTGATCGTCACCTCGAAGAACCCGGCGGATTATGCGATCGTCGGCGAAACGCTCAACATCGAGCCGATCGCCATCATGATCCGCAAGGATGACCCGCAGTTCCAGGGCCTGGTCAATACCGTCATCCGCGATCTGGCCAAGACCGGCGAGATCGACAAGCTTTACGCCAAATGGTTCATGGCGCCAATCCCGCCCAAGGGCGCCAACATGAACTTCCCGATGAGCGACAAACTCAAGGAACTCATCAAGAACCCGAGCGATGCGCCAGCCGAGGCTTACAACCGGAAGTAACCATTACATCAAAGTCGGCGCTGGCGGGACGGCGCTGCGAGGCGCCGTCCCGACTAAACATCTCAAAGTAGCGTATGAATTACCACTGGAACTGGGGCATCTTCCTCGAACAGGTCAAGGGCGGCGAGGAAACCTATCTGCACTGGCTGATCTCCGGCCTGGGCTGGACGGTTGCCGTCGCCTTGTCGGCCTGGCTGATCGCGCTCGTTCTCGGCAGTTTGATCGGCACCCTGCGCACCGTACCCAACCGCTGGCTGGCGACCCTGGCCACCGCGCATGTAGAGTTGTTTCGCAACGTGCCGCTCCTGGTGCAGTTGCTGCTCTGGTTCTTTGTCGTCCCCGAGCTATTGCCGCGCGATCTTTCCCTCTGGGTCAAGCAGGAGATGCCGGCCAAGGAGTTCCTCACTGCGGTGATTTGCCTCGGACTGTTCACCTCGGCGCGCGTTGCCGAACAGGTGCGCGCCGGCATTGAAAGCCTGTCGCGCGGCCAAAAGATGGCGGGGCTGGCGATCGGCTTCACGCTGCCGCAGACCTACCGCTATGTCCTGCTGCCGATGGCCTTCCGCATCGTCATTCCGCCGCTGACCTCCGAGTTCATGAACATCATCAAGAACTCCTCCGTCGCCTTCGCCATTGGCGTGCTTGAACTGACTTTCCAGGCGCGGCAAATGCAGGAGGACTCCGAGCAGGGCATCGAAACCTATCTGGCGGTCACCCTGCTCTATTTCATCGTGGCCTTTTCCGCCAATCGGGGCATGGCCCTGATCGAGCGGCGCACGCGCGTTCCCGGCTACATCACGAGCGCCAAATGAGCTTTTTCGCCCAATTCGATTTTTCGGTCATTGCGCCCAGTCTGCCATTTCTCTGGGAAGGCTTGAAATTCACCGTCAAGCTGACCCTGATTGCGATGGCCGGCGGCATTTTTCTTGGCACCCTGCTCGCGCTGGCCCGCTTGTCCTCGATTGCCCCGTTGGCGATGGCGGCAACCTGGTATGTCAATCTGATGCGCTCCATCCCGCTGTTGATGGTGATCCTCTGGTTCTTTCTGGTGATCCCCATTTTCACCGGCAAGCCGATGGGCGCGGAAACTTCGGCGATCATCACCTTCACCGCCTTCGAGGCCGCCTATTTCAGCGAGATCATGCGCGCCGGCATTCAGAGCGTGCCGCGCGGCCAGGTTTTCGCCGGCCAGGCGATTGGCATGAGCTACTGGCAGACCATGTCCTACATCGTCCTACCGCAGGCTTTTCGCAACATGCTGCCGGTGCTGCTGACCCAGACGATCATCCTGTTTCAGGATACTTCCCTGGTCTATGCCATCGGCGCCAAAGACCTGCTCAAGGCCGCCGAAATCGCCGGCAAGAACTACAACCGCCCGATCGAGATGTATGTTTTCGTCGCGCTGGTTTATTTTGTGATCTGCTTCGCCCTCTCGCGACTCGCGAAACATCTTCAGTCGCGCACCGCCATCGCCCGCTAATTCGCCATGATCAAGATCGACAATGTCAGCAAATGGTACGGTCAGTTTCAGGTACTGACCGACTGCACCACCCAGATCGAAAAAGGCGAGGTCGTGGTGGTCTGCGGCCCCTCCGGCTCCGGCAAGTCCACCCTGATCAAGTGTGTAAATGGTCTCGAACCCTTCCAGCAAGGCGACATCATCGTCAACGCCATTTCAATCGGCGACCCGAAAACCAACCTGCCCCAACTGCGCGCCCATGTCGGCATGGTTTTCCAGCATTTCGAGCTATTCCCGCACATGACCATCACCCAGAACCTCACCATCGGTCAGGTCAAAGTGCTCGGACGCAGCAAGGAGGAAGCGCATCAGCGCGCCCTCAAATTGCTGGATCGCGTCGGCCTCAACTCGCAGGCCGACAAATTCCCCGGCCAGCTGTCCGGCGGACAGCAACAGCGCGTGGCCATTGCGCGGGCGCTGGCCATGGATCCGATCTGCATGCTGTTCGACGAGCCGACTTCGGCGCTCGATCCAGAAATGATCAACGAGGTGCTCGACGTCATGGTGCAACTTGCCCATGAAGGCATGACCATGATGGTGGTCACCCATGAAATGGGTTTCGCTCGCAAGGTTGCCGATCGGGTCATCTTCATGGATAACGGCAGCATCGTCGAGGATGCGCCGACAGAGGATTTTTTCGGTACGCCACGCTCCGAACGCGCCCAGATTTTCCTCTCCAAAATTCTCAGCCATTGATCGATGGGTGCGCGCCGCCAACAAAAAAGCCGACGCAACGGTCGGCTTTCTTATTTGGCGCGGATCAACGCTTATTCAGCCTTGGTCGACTCTCCAGCAACTTCCTCAGGCCGGTCAAGCAATTCGACATAGGCCATCGGCGCATTGTCGCCGACCCGGAAACCCATTTTCAGGATGCGCAGATAGCCGCCGTTGCGATTGGCGTAGCGCGGGCCGAGCACGTCGAAAACCTTGCCGACGATTTCGCGGTCGCGCAGCCGATCGAACGCCAGGCGGCGATTGGCCAGCGACGGCTTCTTGCCGAGCGTAATGATCGGTTCGACAACGCGGCGCAATTCCTTGGCCTTGGGCAGCGTGGTCTTGATGACCTCGTGACGCAGCAGCGAAACGGTCATGTTGCGCAGCATCGCCAGGCGATGCGAGGAGGTGCGATTGAGCTTGCGGAGTCCATTACCGTGACGCATGGTATATACCTTTCACTTATGCGGTCGCCGCGCTATGCCTGCGACCGGTTAATTTTTATTGTGATTTTTACTATTCAAAAAACGGGCCAAGCAACGGCCCGGTCTAACCAAAGCAACCAGCCTTAACCCATCTTCTCTAAACCGGCGGGCGGCCAATTCTCCAGCTTCATGCCCAGCGTCAAGCCGCGCGAAGCCAACACTTCCTTGATTTCGTTGAGCGATTTGCGGCCCAGGTTGGGGGTCTTCAACAGCTCGGTTTCCGTGCGCTGAATCAGATCGCCAATGTAGTAGATATTCTCGGCTTTCAGTCAGTTCGCGGAGCGCACCGTCAGTTCCAGGTCATCGACCGGACGCATCAGGATGGGATCAACCGTGGACTGCTTGGGCGTCTCGATGGAAATCGGCGTTCCTTCGAGATCCGAAAATACCGACAACTGGTCCATCAGAATGCTGGCTGCGTAGCGGATCGATTCTTCCGGATCAATTGCGCCATTGGTTTCGATATCAATAATCAGCTTGTCCAGATCGGTGCGCTGTTCAACGCGGGCGGCTTCGACTTGATAGCTGACGCGCCGCACCGGGCTGAACGAGGCGTCGACCAGAATGCGGCCAATGCTCTTGCTTTCATGCGTCGCGGCGCGCACGTTGGCCGGCACATAACCACGGCCCGCCTCGACCTTGATCTGCATGTCCAGCTTGCCGCCGGGCGCCAGATGGGCGATCACATGATCCGGGTTGATGATCTCGATATCATGATTAGCCTGGATGTCGGCGGCCGTGACCAGCGTCTCCGCCCCGTCACCTTTTTTCGACAGGGTCAGAATGGTTTCGCCGCGATTGTGCAGACGCATGACCACGCCCTTCAGGTTCAGCATGATGTCAACGACATCTTCGCGCACGCCTTCCAGGGTCGAATACTCATGCAGCACGCCATCGATGGTCATCTCGGTCACGGCGGCGCCGGGCATGGACGACAAAAGAATGCGGCGCAGCGCATTACCCAGGGTATGACCGTAACCTCGCTCGAACGGCTCCATAACAACTCGGGCATGCAATGGGGATAGCGCCTGAACGTCGATGATGCGGGGTTTTAGAAGCGCGTGACTTTGCATCTTCGTTCCTCAAATAGACAAATGCGCCCGTGGGCAAAATGCCCCCAGGCGCAAGAGAATGGAATTAACGCGAATACAACTCGACCACAAGACCTTCCTTGATGGAAGGCGGCAGTTCGTCACGCGCCGGATAAGCCTTGAAAGTACCCTTGCCGGCCTTGACGTCAACCTCGAGCCACTCGGGAAAACCACGCGACTCGGCGGCTTCCATGGCAGCCTTGGTGCGCAGATGCACACGCGTGGCCTCGGTCAGCTGGATCGTGTCGCCCGGACTGACGTTGAACGAGGGAATATTGACGCGCTTGCCATTGACCAGAACACCATTGTGGCGCACGATCTGACGCGATTCGGCACGTGAAGCACCGAAACCCATGCGGTAGGCGACGGAATCCAAACGGCCTTCCAGCAGTTGCAACAGGTTCTCGCCGGTTTGACCCTTGCGGCGGCTGGCTTCGGCAAAGATTTTGCGAAACTGGCGTTCGAGGACGCCATAGAGGCGGCGGATTTTCTGTTTCTCGCGCAATTGCTGGCCATAGCCGGAAAGGCGCTGGCCTGATTTCTGGCCATGCTGGCCAGGCGCGTACGAACGGCGCTCGATAGAGCACTTGTCAGTAAAGCATTTCTCACCCTTGAGGAAAAGCTTCTCTCCCTCACGGCGACACTGACGGCATTTTGGATCTAGATTGCGGGCCACTGGGCGGTCTCCTTAAATTTTGCTTGATGCGACCTTAGATGCGGCGCCGCTTGGGCGGCCGGCAACCATTGTGTGGAATCGGGGTAATGTCGGTAATGCTGCTGATCTTGATCCCCAAGGCATTCAGTGCGCGCACCGCCGACTCGCGACCCGGGCCGGGGCCCTTGATGCGCACTTCGAGGTTCTTGATACCGCACTCGAGCGCTGCCTTGCCGGCAGCCTCGGCTGCGACCTGGGCAGCGAATGGCGTTGATTTGCGCGAGCCTTTGAAACCGGCACCGCCCGAAGTTGCCCAGGAAAGCGCGTTCCCCTGGCGGTCGGTGATGGTAATGATCGTGTTGTTGAAAGATGCATGCACGTGGGCAATGCCCTCGGCAACATTTTTCTTGACCTTCTTGCGAACTTTTGCGGTCGCCTTGCCTGTCGTTTTAGCCATGTTAGATACCTTGCTGGTTATTTCTTGCTGCCGGCAACCGACTTGCGGGGGCCCTTGCGGGTACGGGCGTTGGTGCGCGTGCGCTGACCGCGCACGGGCAAACCACGACGATGCCTGACGCCACGGTAGCAGCTCAGGTCCATGAGACGCTTGATGCTCATGGAAACCTCGCGGCGCAAATCACCCTCGACGGCGACCTTGCCTACCTGCTCCCGCAGACGATCCAAGTCTGTTTCAGTGAGATCCTTGATTTTGACCGAACGCAGTATGCCTGCAGCGTCACAAATTTTTTGCGCACGCGAGCGGCCAATGCCGTAGATCGCCGTTAATGCAATCTCGACATGCTGGTGATTCGGAATATTTACGCCTGCAATACGGGCCATATTCTTACCTTGTCCTTGAACGTTACTCTTGACATGACTGACTTATCACTCATTTATCGCCGCTCCGCTCGAAAAAGCGAACCCGCAATTCTAACAAAAATTAAAACGTTTTCAACCCTGGCGCTGCTTGTGGCGCGGTTCCGTACATATCACGCGAACTACGCCATGGCGACGCACAATTTTGCATTTGCGACAAATGCATTTGACCGAAGCTTGTACTCTCATCTTTTCTCTCCGCAATCACTGTTACTTTTTCAATTCGCTCAAAATCCGCTACGCGACTCGCTAACGGGTGGGCATCCCCGCACCCTTGAAATTAGCCTTTTTCAGCAAACTTTCATACTGGTGAGACATGACGTAAGCCTGCACCTGCGCCATGAAGTCCATCGTCACGACAACGATAATCAACAGGGAGGTTCCTCCGAAATAGAAGGGCACATTCCATTTCAGGATCAGGAACTCCGGCAGCAGACATACCAGCGTGATATATCCGGCGCCAACCAGCGTCAAGCGCATCAATATTTTGTCAATGTAGCGGGCGGTTTGGTCGCCGGGACGATAGCCGGGAACGAAAGCGCCACTCTTTTTCAGGTTGTCCGCCGTATCCTTCGGATTAAAAACCAGCGCCGTATAGAAGAAGCAGAAGAAAATAATCGCGGCCGCATAAAGCAGAACATAGACCGGCTGCCCTGGGGAAAGCGTCGCGGCGATATCCTTCAGCCACAGCATGCCCTCGCTGGCGCCAAACCAGCCAGCCGCTGATGCCGGGAACAGGATGATCGACGAAGCAAAAATCGGCGGAATGACGCCGGCCATATTCAGCTTCAGAGGCAGGTGCGAACTCTGCCCGCCGTAAATCTTGTTACCCACCTGGCGCTTGGCGTAATTCACCAGAATCTTGCGCTGGCCACGTTCCACAAACACGACAAAACCGGTAACGACCACCACCAGAACGCAAATCACGATCGACGTCAGCGGATGCATCGCCCCCGTGCGCACCAGTTCGAACAAACCACCCAATGCGCTCGGCAAGCCGGCGACAATACCGGCGAAGATGATGATCGAGATCCCGTTGCCCAGACCGCGCTCGGTGATCTGCTCGCCAAGCCACATCAGGAACATCGTCCCGGTGACCAGCGTCATGACCGCAGTCAAGCGGAACATCAGACCCGGATCGAGCACCAGCCCCGGCTGCATTTCCAAGGCAATCGTCATGCCGATGGCTTGAAAAAGAGCCAGCACCACAGTGCCATAACGGGTGTATTGGGTAATCTTCCGGCGTCCGGCCTCACCCTCTTTTTTCAGTTGCTCCAGCGCAGGAACGGCATGTGTCATCAGTTGCATGATGATCGATGCCGAGATGTAGGGCATGATGCCCAGGGCAAAGATCGTAAAGCGCGACAGCGCCCCGCCGGAAAACAGGTTGAAGACGCCGAGAATGCCGCCCTGTTGCGTGTTGAAAAGTTCGGCAAGCTGTACCGGATCAATCCCCGGGACAGGGATGTGCGCACCGATGCGAAAGACGATCAGCGCGCCCAGCAGGAACCCGAGGCGACGCCACAAATCCCCGAACTTGCCCGCCTTGCCCAGTGCATTCGCCGTAGTGGCGGCATTAGCCACGTCTTGTGCTCCCAACCATCAACACTTGGCGCGCCTAGACTGCGGCGGCGGCCGCAATATCTGCGACAGAACCGCCAGCCGCCTCGATTACCGCCCGCGCACCCTTGGTGGCGCCAACGCCCTTGAGATTAACCTTGCGCGTCAACTCGCCGGACAGAATCACCTTGGCGGAAAGACTATCAGCCGGAATGACGCCAGCCTGCATCAGCGTCAACAAATCGATATCTTCAATCGGCAGCTTTTCCAGTTCTGACAAGCGCACTTCAACATTTCTTCCAGCCGTCAGAGAAACAAAGCCGCGTTTCGGCAAGCGGCGCTGTAACGGCATCTGGCCGCCCTCGAAACCAACCTTGTGGAATCCACCCGCGCGGGACTTCTGGCCTTTGTGGCCTCGCCCGGCGGTTTTACCCAAACCACTGCCAATACCGCGGCCAGGACGCTTGGCGGCATGCTTGGCGCCGGCAGCCGGTTTTAAATTATTAAGCCGCATGCCTCAACCCTCGCACTTCACTAGATAGGCTACTTTTTTGATCATCCCGCGAACCGCCGGGGTGTCCTCGAGCAGGGTGGTATGGTTGATGCGACGCAGACCGAGGCCACGCACCGTCGCCCGATGATCCTGCTTCGTACCAATCACGCTTTTGACAAGCGTCACCTTGATTTTCTTTTCCGCCACGCTTATTTCGGCCATATTGTTTACGTTACGCCTCCAGGATTTCCTGCACGCTCTTGCCACGCTTGGCGGCAATTTCGGCTGGGGTATTCATGGCCATCAAGCCTTTGATGGTCGCCCGCACGAGGTTGTAAGGGTTGGTGGAACCGAGAGCCTTCGCCACAACATCCGTTACACCCATGACCTCGAAAACGGCGCGCATCGGACCACCGGCGATGACGCCAGTACCGGCCGCCGCCGGGGACATCAGCACTTTGGTTGCGCCATGTTTTCCCGTTACCGGGTGGTGCAAGGTGCCATTACGCAAACTCACCTTGGAAAGCTTGCGACGCGCCTCGTCCATCGCCTTCTGAACGGCGACCGGAACTTCGCGCGCCTTGCCTTTACCCATCCCCACGCCGCCATCACCATCACCAACCACGGTCAGCGCGGCAAAGCCAAGAATACGGCCGCCTTTGACAACCTTTGTGACGCGGTTAATTGCCACCATTTTTTCGCGCAAGCCATCATCACGCCCTTCGGTGTTCTGCTGCTGCTTTCTGTTTTGCGGTTTAGCCATTTTGATCTCGCTCTATTGACGGCTTAGAATTTCAGTCCGCCTTCGCGGGCCGCGTCGGCCAACGCTTTGACGCGCCCATGATAGTTAAATCCCGATCGGTCGAAAGCTACCTCGCTAACACCTTTCGCTTTGGCCCGCTCTGCAATGAGCTTGCCAATGAGTTGTGCCGCGCCGACATTACCGCCATTGGGCTGCTGCTTGCGCACCTCAGCCTCCACCGTCGATGCAGCAGCGACGACCGCCGTGCCGCAACCGGAATAGACCTGAGCGTACATGTGACAATTGGTGCGATGCACAGCAAGCCGCATCACCTTAAGCTCCGCAATTTTGGCGCGGGTTTTGCGCGCCCTGCGCAGACGAGCCATTTTCTTGTTCATCATTCGACCTTTAAGTTTGCTAGCTAAGCAGAGTAACTTCCACTTACTTCTTCTTCGTTTCCTTGATTACCACAATTTCGTCTGAATAACGAACGCCCTTGCCTTTGTAGGGCTCGGGAGAGCGGTAAGCACGCACTTGGGCGGCAACCTGTCCGACCAACTGTCGATCAATACCCTTGATCAGTATTTCAGTCTGGGTAGGCGTTTCAACCTTGATGCCCTCAGGCATCTCGTGTGCCACCGGATGGGAAAAGCCGAGCGAAAGGTTCAGCTTGGAGCCCTGCGCCTGCGCCTTATAACCCACGCCAACCAATGTGAGCTTTTTCTCAAAGCCCTTGGTAACACCAATGACCATGTTATTCAAGAGCGCCCGCATGGTTCCCGACATTGCGGAACTGTTCGGCTGATTTTCGATTGCGCGACACATCACGCCGTCGCCCTCTCGATCAACTGTCACTGCGGGCAGGATAAATTGCGTCAGCGAACCGAGAGGTCCTTTCACGGTAACTTCACCGGCGGACAGAATAGCCTCGACACCCTTCGGCAGCACTACTGGATTTTTGGCGATACGGGACATTTGCTACTCCTTACGCCACAATACACAGCACTTCGCCGCCAACATTGACACTGCGCGCCTTGCGATCCGTCATAACTCCCTTTGGCGTCGAAACAATGGCAATCCCAAGGCCATTCATGACCTTCGGCAAATCCTGCATACCGCGATAAATCCGCAAGCCAGGGCGTGATACACGCTCGATGCGCTCAATTACCGGTCGGCCTGCGTAATATTTCAATTCGATATCGAGTTGCGCTTTACCGTCGCCATCGCGAACAGCAAACCCACCGATATACCCCTCGTCCTGCAAAACTTGCGCTATTGCCTTCTTCAGCTTCGAAGCGGGCATGGAAACACCGAGCTTTTCCGCCATTTGTGCATTGCGGATTCGCGTCAGCATGTCAGCGACTGGATCAGTCATACTCATATCGCACCCCTTACCAACTGGCCTTGGTCATACCCGGCACCATGCCGCGCATGGCGTATTCGCGCAACTTAATGCGGCAGAGACCAAATTTCTTGAACACACCCCGCGGGCGTCCAGTTAAAGCGCAACGCATGCGCTGACGCACCGGGCTCGAGTCTCGCGGCAGTTGCTGGAACTTGAGGCGCGCTTCCATGCGCTCCTCTTCGCCAAGCTTGCTGTCATTGAAAATAGCCATCAATTGCGCCCTTTTGGCGGCGTACTTGGCAACCATTTTGGTCCGCTTGGCTTCCCGGTTCTTAAGTGAAAGTTTTGCCATAACTCCCTCAATTCTTAAAAGGGAACTTGAATGCAGAAAGAAGCGCCTTAGCTTCCTCGTCGTTTTTCGCCGTCGTGGTGATGCTGATGTTCATGCCGCGCAGAGCGTCGATCTTGTCGTACTCGATCTCCGGAAAAATAATTTGCTCTTTGACGCCAATGTTGTAGTTACCACGACCATCAAAGCCCTTGCTGCCGGGAATACCGCGGAAATCGCGAATCCGCGGCATCGCCACGCTAACCAGGCGATCAAGAAACTCATACATGCGCGTGCCGCGCAAAGTCACCATGCAGCCAATCGGATAACCCTCGCGAATCTTGAAACCGGCGATGGCCTTACGTGCCTTTGTAACAACGGGTTTCTGGCCGGCGATCTTGGTCATGTCGCCTACCGCGTTCTCCAGGACTTTTTTATCCGCCACCGCTTCGCCCACGCCCATGTTCAGCGTGACCTTTGTAATCCGCGGCACTTCCATCACAGATGCATACTTGAACTGCTCGTGCAACTGTGGCACAACATTTTCTTTATAAAATTCCTGCAAGCGCGCCATGATCTATCCCTTAAGCCTCGACCAATTCACCATTCGACCTGAATATCCTGACCTTGCGCCCATCCTCAAGAAACTTGATCCCCACGCGATCAGCCTTTTGCGTCGCAGGGTTGAAGAGAGCCACGTTGGACAGGTGAATCGGCATTTCCTTCTCGGTAATCCCGCCCTGCTGATTTTTCATCGGGTTCGGCTTGGTGTGTTTTTTCACACGGTTAATTCCGCCCACGAGCAGCATGTCGCTGTCAAGGCGCTGAATTACCGAGCCACGCTTTCCCTTGTCCCGCCCGGCGACGACGACTACATCGTCACCTTTTCGAATTTTTTGCATGATTTGCTTCCATTTCCGATCTGCGATCCTGGTTCAGTGCATTTTTTAGAGAAATTATCAAAGAACTTCCGGGGCAAGAGATACGATCTTCATGAAGCGCTCTGTGCGCAATTCACGCGTGACCGGGCCAAAAATGCGCGTACCAATCGGCTCAAACTTGTTGTTGAGCAATACTGCGGCGTTGTTATCGAATTTGATAAGGGAACCGTCAGCGCGGCGCACGCCTTTGGCGGTGCGCACGACTACCGCGCTATACACTTCGCCTTTTTTTACGCGACCGCGCGGCGCGGCATCCTTGATACTGACCTTAATGATGTCGCCAATGCCCGCATAGCGGCGCTTCGAGCCGCCCATGACCTTGATGCACATAACCGAGCGCGCACCCGTATTGTCGGCCACATCTAGCCGTGACTGCATTTGAATCATTTAACTCTCCAACTTAACCTGCATCTGGCGAACCGGATACGCAGTTAGTTTTGGAACCCCAGCTATTGAACCTCGGGGGACTTAACTCTACCGGCACCCGCCCTGATCACACCGGCAGCTTTCCGACAAAGAGGCGGGATTCTATCTACCCCACCGATCAGTGTCAACAAATAAATCAGGCAACAACGCCCTTTTCGACAAGTTTAGTTACGCGCCACGCCTTGGTCTTGGCAATCGGCGCGCATTCTTCGATCTGCACCAGGTCGCCAACGACGGCAGTCAGCCCTTCGATGTGTGCATGGTATTTTCTCGAGCGGATCATTACCTTGCCGATCAACGGGTGCTTGACGCGACGCTCGATCAAAACTGTCACGGTTTTTTGCATTTTGTCGCTTACCACCCGCCCCTCCAGGGTACGGTGCATGGACTGGCTTGCTTCGTTCATTTTGCAGTCGCCCTCTCGTGCTGAATTGTCTTGATGCGCGCAATGTCCTTGCGCAGCTTGTCTACCTGGCTTGTATTGCTGAGCTGCTGGGTTGCCAGCTGCATACGCAGAGAGAACTGGGCCTTGCGCAGTTCGAGCAGTTCCTTGCCAAGGTCAGCTTCATTTTTTTGTCTCAGTTCGGTTGCTTTCATTGCTTACCCCAAGTGGCGTGTGACAAAGGTTGTGGCGAGCGGCAATTTGGCAGCAGCCAACTCGAATGCCTCACGGGCCAGCGCCTCATCAACGCCATCCATTTCATACAGCACTTTGCCAGGCTGAATTTCAGCGACCCAATACTCCGGATTTCCCTTGCCGTTACCCATCCGGACTTCAGCGGGCTTTTTCGAGACGGGTTTGTCCGGGAAGATTCTGATCCAGATACGCCCACCCCGCTTGATATGACGCGTCATGGCGCGGCGCGCGGCCTCGATCTGACGCGCGGTCAAACGTCCTCTGGCAGTTGCCTTGAGACCATACTCACCAAAACTCACTTTGGCGCCACGTGTTGCCAAGCCGGTGTTACGGCCTTTTTGTTCCTTGCGATACTTCCTGCGTGCGGGTTGCAACATTTTCCATTACTCCTTGGCATCCTGGCCGGCGGTATCCGCAGCGGCAGGGGTCGCTGATGTTTTTCGCACCCGCTTGAGCGGCGGCTTGACTGCAACTTCAGCGCCTCCCGCCTGTTCCGGTTTAGCTTCGACTCCCTGAGCCTCCGTTTTTTTGGCGGTGCGGCGCGGCGCTGATGCCTTCGCTTCATTGTCAGCACCCGGCGCGGCTTTGACTGGACGGCGGGGACGTTTGGCTGGCTCTTCGCTTGCTTGGTCAACCGTCGTAGCTGGTGCCTCGCCGCGACCCTTGATCTCACCTTTGAAAACCCACACCTTGATGCCAATAATGCCGTAAGTTGTTTTAGCCTCTGCCGTCCCATAATCAATATCAGCACGCAGGGTATGGAGGGGCACGCGGCCCTCTCTATACCATTCGGTGCGAGCAATTTCAGCACCGTTCAAACGACCTGCGCTCATGATCTTGATGCCCTGCGCGCCCAGTCGCATGGCGTTTTGCATGGCACGCTTCATCGCCCGACGGAACATGATGCGCTTCTCGAGCTGCTGCGCGATGGAATCGGCAATCAACTGCGCATCGGTTTCCGGCTTGCGAATCTCTTCAATGTTGACATGCACCGGAACGCCCATGCGCCGTTGCAGTTCAAGTTTTAATTGCTCAATGTCCTCGCCTTTTTTGCCGATCACAACACCAGGCCTTGCGCTGAACACGGTAACCCGCGCGTTTTTGGCGGGGCGCTCAATGACGACGCGGCTGACCGATGCGTGCGCCAGCTTCTTCTTCAGGTAATCGCGCACCGCGATATCTTCCCCCAGCATGGAGGAAAATGATTTCGAGTTCGCAAACCAGCGTGAGGACCAGTCGCGCGTGACTGATAAACGAAAGCCGGTCGGATGAATCTTTTGTCCCATGAGTGCTCCTTACTCGCCGACTGTCACATAGATGTGGCAGGTCTGTTTGCTGATGCGGTTGCCTCGTCCTTTGGCTCGCGCGGTGAACCGCTTGAGCACGGTGCCTTGTTCAACGTAAATACGCGTCACTTTGAGAGCATCGATATCGGCCGCATCGTTGTGTTCCGCATTCGCGATTGCAGACTCGAGTACCTTTTTGACGATCACCGCACCTTTTTTTGGACAGAAGGCGAGGATGCTCAGCGCTTGATCAACCGGTTTGCCGCGCACCAGATCGGCCACAAGCCGACCCTTCTGGGCCGAAAGACGCACCCCGCGCAAAATAGCGTTAGTTTCCATTGACATATCCTTACTTCTTCGCCTTCTTGCCTGCCGCATGACCCTTGAAGGTCCGCGTCAGGGCAAACTCGCCGAGTTTGTGGCCCACCATGTTTTCCGAAACATACACGGGGATATGTTGTTTGCCGTTATGCACGGCAATGGTCAGGCCTATGAAATCAGGCAGAACTGTGGATCGACGTGACCAAGTCTTGATCGGGCGCTTGTCATTCGCTGCGCGCGCCACACCAACCTTCTTGAACAGATGGTCATCGACGAAGGGACCTTTTTTGATTGAACGTGCCATGTTTTACCCCTTAACGCTTGTGACGGCGCTGAACAATCATGTTGTCCGTGCGCTTGTTGCGGCGAGTACGATAACCCTTGGCCGGCTGTCCCCACGGACTCACTGGCACGCGACCCTCGCCGGTACGTCCCTCACCGCCACCATGCGGGTGATCAATCGGGTTCATGGCAACGCCACGCACCGTCGGACGAATACCGCGCCAACGATTTGCGCCAGCTTTGCCGATCTTGCGCAGGTTGTTCTCTTCGTTACCCACTTCGCCGATCGTTGCACGACATTCGATGTGAATGCGACGAATCTCCCCTGAACGCAACCGCACCTGGGCATACGAACCTTCGCGCGCCAGCAATTGGACGGAAGTGCCCGCGGCACGCGCCATTTGCGCGCCCTTGCCCGGCATGATCTCGATGCAATGAATCGTGCTGCCGACCGGGATGTTGCGAATCGGCAGGCTGTTGCCCGGCTTGATGGGTGCTTCGGGGCCACTGATGACCTCTTGACCGACCACCATGCCCTTCGGGGCAATAATGTAACGACGCTCACCATCCGCGTAACAAAGCAGCGCAATGTTGGCGGTGCGGTTGGGGTCATACTCAAGACGCTCGACCTTGGCAATCACGCCATCCTTGTTGCGCTTGAAGTCGATCACACGGTACTGTTGCTTGTGACCGCCGCCCTGATGCCGCGTCGTGATATGGCCGTGGTTATTGCGGCCGGCCTTGCTGAATTTGCTTTCGGTCAGAGCGTCATGCGGCCGGCCTTTGTGCAAGTTCGGGTTAACTACTTTAACGACCGCACGTCTTCCCGGGGAAGTGGGCTTGACTTTTACGAGGGCCATTACGCAACTCCTTCTGCGAAATTGATTTCCTGCCCAGCTTCAAGACTTATGAATGCTTTGCGGACATCACTACGACGGCCCATGGTCCGGCCAAAACGCTTGCTCTTGCCCTTGGCGTTGGCCACCTGCACACTCGTCACGCGAACCTTGAACAGCATTTCGACCGCCGCCTTGATTTCCGGCTTGGTAGCGTCGGGCGTCACCACGAAGATGACCTGATTGCTACGTTCCGCGAGCATCGTCGCCTTTTCGGAAATCAACGGCGCCAACAGAATTTGCAGCAAGCGTTCCTGATTGAATTGAGTAGCGCTCATCCCAGCAGCTCCTCTAGTTTTGCAATTGCGCCCTTGGTCATCACAACACGCGGGAAGCGAATCAATGAAAGTGGGTCGGCCTGCTTGGGCTCAAGCACCAGAACATTGGGCAGATTTCTTGATGCCAACATCAGGTTGTCATTCAGGTCGTCGGTAACCAGCAGCGCTGATTCAATACCCAGACTTTTGAGTTTCTGCATGACCAGACGCGTCTTCGGCGCCTCCACGGTAAAACTCTCAACCACGGTAAGTCGATCTTCGCGCGCAAGTTGCGAAAGGATTGCGGCAATGCCCGCGCGATACATTTTCCGATTAACTTTATGGGAAAAGTTCTCGTCGGGAGAGTTCGGGAAAGCACGGCCGCCGCTTCTCCACAGCGGGCTTGCCGTCGTGCCAATACGCGCCCGGCCTGTGCCTTTTTGTTTCCACGGCTTTTTCGTGCTGTGCCTGACTTCCGAGCGGGTCAGCTGGGCGCGATTGCCTGCACGCGCATTCGCCTGATAGGCGACCACCAGTTGATGCACCAAAGATTCGTTGTAATCCCGGCCGAACAAACTATCGGACACGCTGATTGTTGCGCCCGTGGTTGCGCCCGATTCACCCTGCTCATTAATGAGTTTCAGTTCCATGGGGCCCTCACTTATTCACATCGGCAGCTTTCACTGCCGGCTGAACCATGACTTCACCACCTCGCGAACCCGGCACAGCCCCTTTGATCAACAGGAGTTGGCGCGCCTCATCAATTCGCACGACTTCGAGGTTCTGCGTTGTGCACTTGACATCGCCAAGATGTCCAGCCATCCGTTTGCCTGGGAATACCCGTCCCGGATCCTGCGCCATGCCGATGGAACCCGGCGCGTTGTGGGATCGCGAGTTGCCATGGGAAGCCCGGTTCGATGAAAAGTTGTGGCGCTTGATGGCACCGGCGAAGCCCTTACCGATTGACACACCGGTCACATCGACCTTTTGCCCAACCGAAAAAACAGAAGCGGCCAGCACCTCGCCCAACTTGAATTGCACTGCGCGCTCTTCGGCCACGCGAAACTCCATCAGCGTCGTACCCGCTTCAACGCCTGCTTTCGCAAAATGCCCGGCTGCGGCTTTGGTGACCCTGGAAACACGGCGTTTGCCGTAGGCTACCTGGACTGCTGCATAGCCATCAGTTTCAGGCGTCTTGATTTGTGTAACGCGATTGTTCGACACATCCAGCACAGTTACCGGAACGGTCGAACCGTCCTCGGCAAAGATGCGGGTCATGCCGACCTTGCGTCCTACAAGGCCTAGACTCATTTTTTCTCCTAAATCCGGCTACGATTGGCCGGGCTAGTTTGCTTCAATTTACAGTTGCCGCGGTATATCACGGCAACCAACGTACTTCTTTTATGCTTTTACGTCTGGCGCGAAGCCAAGACCACTGACTCGCGATACTCCTTACTGCAGTTTGATCTCAACATCGACACCTGCCGGAAGATCTAGCTTCATCAGCGCATCCACCGTCTTGTCGGTAGGATCGATAATGTCCATCAGGCGCAGATGGGTGCGGATTTCGAACTGATCTCTGGATGTCTTGTTGACGTGTGGCGAGCGCAGGATGTCGTAGCGCTCGATTCTGGTAGGCAACGGGACCGGGCCACGCACAACAGCGCCGGTACGTTTTGCCGTATCCACAATCTCCATCGCCGACTGATCGATCAAGCGGTAGTCAAACGCCTTCAGGCGAATGCGGATTTTCTGGTTCTGCATAAAATATCCTTAAAGAGCAGTGGCAACCGGTATTCATTCTGGCGCCAGAAAACGAAAGGGCCGGATTATCCTGCCCTTCCCTTAGAAAAGCAACAACTTACTCGATGATTTTTGCCACGACGCCGGCGCCGACGGTGCGGCCGCCTTCGCGAATCGCGAAGCGCAGGCCATCTTCCATGGCGATCGGCGCAATCAGCTTCACCGTCATCTGCACGTTGTCGCCCGGCATTACCATCTCGTTCCCCGCCGGCAGTTCGCAGGCACCGGTCACGTCGGTGGTCCGGAAGTAGTACTGCGGACGGTAGCCGTTGAAGAACGG
>JAUXWU010000063.1 GCA_030680085.1 Rhodocyclaceae bacterium
CCGTTATTTCTTTGGGCTTGGCGTCGGTGCGGGTGCGGGCGCGGGTTTAGCAAAATTTGAGATAACGTAGCCGGAGCCGGATTTCTCAAGCTGGAATTCCACGGCGTCGCCTGCCTTCACCTGGTCGGCCAACGCGCCGTCCTTCAGGCGAAAGAACATGGTCATTTTCGGCCAGCCCAGCGCGGGGATGGGATCGTGGCTTAGCTTGATTTTGGCGTTGGCCTTGTCCACCTGTTGCACCACGCCCGTGGCGGTAATGACGCCCGCGGCTGCGGGCGACGCCGGTTTGGACGGAGCGGCAGCGACGACGACAGGTGCGCCCGGGGGCGCTTTCTCCGCCATGGCGCCATCACCATGACCTGTGTGGCCGGCAGCCTCGGACATCCTCATAGCCTCTGTGTGCACGTCTTTCCACGGAGCCAGTTTCTGATCCTGAAAAGACTGGTAGTTAGCGAACGCAGATTCGTACTTGACCGCGAGTACCGGCGACGCAGGATCAGCCGGATCCGGTCGTCTGGCATGCTGCGCGAGCGTCAGCGCCGGGATGGATGCGAGTAACAGCGCCAGATGCCTGGCAATAAAGAGTGGGGGTGTCATTCTGCAATCCTTAAAGAAACAATCACTACTGTCCGGTTAAAACGCGAATAGATTCAGTTGCTTGCGGGGCATACCCTCTGGGGGAATGTACTCGCCGGCTGGAAACGCTTGCTGCAAGGGCATCTTCTCGAACAACGTGACTGACAATATCTGTAGCAAAGTGTAAAGCGAGGCGTCGAGATCGAGGCGCTTTTTGACGACGGCGACGAGAACATAGTTCATGAACACCATCCCCCGCCGTTCCGCCGGCGCCGACTTTTCAGGGACAGCTTCCGGGCTCTTGGCCACCGCGTGCGATTCGCCGGTCAGCGCGGCTTCCGCCACCTCGGCCGAATGGGCATGAAGCACGCGGGCATCGGCCGGGATGCGGTCGCCCGCTTCGAGCAGCAGCAGGTCGCCCGGCACTAGATCGACCGCCGGGATCTGCGCGACCCGGCCGTCACGGCGCACCCGCGCAATCGGCGCCAGCATGTTCTTCAGCGCCGCCAGCGTCGCTTTGAGCAGCATCACGATGGCGATCACCAGAGCGTCCTTGAGGTCGCCCACCGCGCCGGCCAGCACCGCCGCACCGAGCAGCACGATGACCAGGAAGTTGCGGAACTGGTCGAGCTTGCGCCAGGCCGGGCGCGGCGGCGCAACAGCAAGCTGGTTAGGGCCGTGGCGGGCGAGTCTGGCCGCGGCCTCGGCGGCATCGAGGCCGGCTGCCGGATCGGCACCGAGAGCGGCGGCGACCGCCACCGTGGTTTGGGCGTGCCAGGCTGGGAAGTCGTCAGGGCGTGGAGCGGGCGATTGGGCAGGCATGATCGTTAGTGGCTTGGAGCGGCCTGGCGGATCAGCAGTACCGGGACATTCGACAAATGCACTACTTTCGTGGCGACGGAACCCAGCAGGGTGCCGAGAATGCCGGTGTGGCCCCGCGTGCCGAGAAGGATTTGCGAACAGCCGTGGAGGTCGGCAAATTCGGTGATGGTGGGTGCGGCTTCGCCCATCAGTACATGAAGCTCGGGGAGCAGGCCGGCGGCGACCAATGGGTCGCGGGCCTTGGTGAGTACATTGATGCCTGTTTCCAGATGGAAATCGCGAATCGCGCCGGCATTGATGAAGCGGCTGACGTCGCGTGGCAGCGAGGCTTGCACGTTGAGTAGATGAATTGCTGGCGGCTCGCGCCATGTCGACAGGTTCCGCACTACCCAGGAAACCGGGCGTAGCGCGGTTTCGGAGTCATCGACGGGAATCAGGAAGATCTGGCTCATTTTCAGCTTTCTCTGGATTCGGTGACATCGACGGGTGAGTGATGTTCCGCCCGTGCCGCCAGGCGAGGCGGCGACGACCGCATCCGTGGTTTTGGCGTGTCCGGATGGGGAGTCGCCGGGGTGTGAAGCGGGCAATGGGGTAGGCATAACGGAGAAAAGATCCGCATCGCGCTCAGCCGCCGCGCACCATGGCCATGATCTGGCTGACATCGAGCGTGGCCGCCTTCTCCCGGATTTGCGGCAGGTATTGCGTTTGCAGTTGTTTGGCCGGCCCCAGCAGGTTCTGGAAAGTGTCGCGCAGCAATGCCGTGTTCATCACCCGGCCGCCGGCGTAATAGCGCCTGGCGAGCTGTCCCAGCGCGTAGGTCGTGGCAAATGAGAACGCCATGCCGGTGGCGGCGCCGCCGACCTTGCCGAAGGTCTTGCCCGCCGCCTTGCCGAGCAGGCCGCCGAGCAGCTTGCGGCCGAACTGTTCGAGATACTGCGAGGTGAGGCCGACTCCAGCGGCGGCGATGAATTCCTTGATGTGACCCTGGTCGAGATCGACCCCATGCGCCTTGCCGATCCCGTACACCATCTTGATCTGCAAGGGGATCACGGCCATCGACGCCCAGGACTGCGGCAGCAGTTCCAGCGCGCCGTTGAGCAAAGCGTGGTTGAGGATGGATTTGTCCAGCTCCGCCTCGGCCACATTCGGCTGGGCCGCCACCACCGGGCCGGGCGCGGCGACAGCGGAAGCGGCGCCTGCCGCCACGACGGGCGCGGCTTCCTCGCCGAGATCGACGATGAGGTCGGCCTCGCCCTCGATGAGATCCGCCTGCGCGGTCTCGAGCTTGAGCAGGGCCTTCAACTCGTTCAGAAAACCTCGCTCCGCCTCGCTCTGGCGACCATCGGCAGCGCACACGCACACCGCCATCTCATAAGCGAGCTGGCGCTGGGCGGAGTCGGTCAGTGCCGCGGCGGCGGCCTCCAGGCTGGTCCGCTTGAGCAGCACGTCCTGATAAATACGGGCAAGGTCGGGCGTGCCGGCTGCGTCGGCCAGCGATGCGGCGATGCGGCGGATTTCCTCGCGTTCGCGCTCGTGCTTGGCACCGTCGGCGAAGGCGGCATACAGGGCGATGGCGAGGATGGATTTCTGCTGTTCAGGGTTCATTGCGGGTTCTCCCATTTAATTTGGAATTCGATTTCTTCCGACTCGCCTTCGCGTTCGTGCTCGATGTTGCAGATTGCCCGCACAGGAACCGAGATTCTTTCGCCCGCAATCTGGATTTCAAAGCGTTGGCCTTGTTCGAGCGCATCGGCTAAACGCCGCAATTTCGCAATGAATTCCGGCAAAGGGTAGGTCTTTCCCACATCTCGTTCAGGTTTGCTGTTCATGCTGGTTGGCCTTTCATGTCATGCAATGAGGGTGTCCAAAGGTTTCCGGTGGTTCAGTGCTTGATCGCTTCCGTCAGTTTCAGCCCGGCGAGCTCGTGGATCGTGCGCGCCAGGTAGTAGAGCACCGCCATCACGATCAGCATCGACGGCAACGCGATCACGGAATAGCTCAACAGGGTCAGTCGGCCCAGTTCCTCGTTGAAGGCGGGCGTGCCGGCCGGGCTGGTGACGATCCAGGTGGCCAGGAAGTAGTTCATGACGGATGAGAAGAAGAACGAGCCGCCCAGCATCCAGGTGGCGGCCTTCAGGCGCGTCTCGAAGCTTGCCGCGTTGCCGCGCCGATCGAGGTTCTCTTGTATCCGCTCGACGTTCATCAGCGCCGGGCTGAACAGCAGCACCCGCACCAGCGGCTTGCTGGTGTAGGCGGAGACGAGCACGGCCAGGCCGATCAGGCCGGGAACCGCCGCTTCCTTGACCGCCAACCACTGCGTATCCAGTTGCAGCAGGCCGATGCCGCCGGTGAGCAGAATGCTGACCAGGCCCAGCACCGCAAACAGGTTGACGCGGCGCTCGCGCAGCAGCGACCGCGCGCCCCAGAACAGCGGCAACGCCAGCGCCAGCAACAACGCGTTGACGACGCCCAGATTCTCCGGGCCGGAGAGTTTCATCAGGATGATCGAGGGGATGATCAGGGTGATCAACAGTTCGATCAGCGGATTGGGTTTGGCGGTGTCGGTCATGGCGGGATTCACT
>JAUXWU010000075.1 GCA_030680085.1 Rhodocyclaceae bacterium
CCGTGTCTCGATCTATTGGGTGAAAGGCCATTGTGCGCGTTTGTCTGAATTTGATGAATATGATTATAGCATATTCATCAGATGGCTATTGGGACGAATTAAGTCCGACAGGCTGCTAGATATCCGTCCGTTATCGCCCAAGCGATACCCAACCAACGGTTGGCGAGAAACTCTCGGCCATGACCGGCCGAGAGTTCAAGAGGAATCTAATGACTATTGTGCAGCGGCTGGCTTGGCGCCACCGCCCAGGCCCCAGACATAAGCAGTCAGCAGGTGCACCTTGGCCTCGCCGAGAAACTCGCCGAAACCCGGCATCTGGTTTTGGGTGCCTTTGGTCACCAAGGCGATCATGCTGTCCTCGCGCGAACTGTACAGCCAGATCTTGTCGGTCAGGTTGGGGTAGCCGACCGCTTCCATCCCCTTGGCATCGGCGCCATGACAGGCCGCGCAAGCCAGCGGGAAGAGCTCCTGACCGCGCTGGACGCGCACCGAGTCGGCCGTCAGACCGGACAGGGAGCGCACATAGTGCACAACATCCTTGACCTGTTCAGCATCCATGTCGGGCTTGGTGCCTTTCGGGGTCATGACGCCCATGCGGCCGACGGTGATGCTTTCCTTGATCCGCTCTGGCGTGCCGCCCCACAGCCAGTCGCCGTCCTTCAGGTTGGGGAAGCTCGGTTGTCCGCCGGCGTCGCCGCCATGACACTGGGCGCAATAGGTCTGGAACAGCCGCGCGCCCATTTCCCGCGCTTCCGGATTGGCCGCCACGGTCATGACATCCTGCTTGAGGAACTGGTTGAATTTGGGGCCATACTGCGCCTCGGCCGCCTGCATCTCTGTTTCATACTGGCCGCGCGCCGTCCAGCCGAAGCTACCCGCCATGTTGCCGAGGCCTGGATAGAGCGCCAGATAAATCAAGGAGAACGCTATCGTGATGTAAAACATCCAGCGCCACCAACTGGGCAGCGGGTTGCTGTACTCCTCGAGGTTCTCGTCCCAGACGTGGCCGGTCACCTCGCCGGGCTTGTGCTTGACGAAACCTTGCACCCACAAAAATACGGCGCAGCCAATGATACTGACGGCGACAAGAATGATTACGTAGTAGTTCCAGAAACCGCTGACAAAATCGCTGGTGTTCTTGAAATCCATGACGAATTCCTTTCAGTTGTGCTGTTGGCCCGCACCGCCCCCAGCCGCAGGCTCTTCGTCGTCGACCGCCAGTCTGGCCGCCTCGTCGAATGCTTGCTTGCGCTTGGAGGAGTATGCCCATGCCACGATGCCGATGAACGCGCCGAACACCAGCACCGTGAAGAGGGAACGCAGGTCGTTGATATCCATTTTGATCTCAGCGGCTCTGCTTGAGCGCCAGACCCATGCCCTGCAGGTAGGCGATGACTGCCTCGACTTCGGTCTTGCCTTCTACCGCCTTGGGCGCTTCGGCAATTTCCTGATCGGTGTAAGGCACGCCCACCTTGCGCAACGCCGCCATGTTGGCGCCGATGTTCGGCTCCTTGAGCGGCCGATCCAGCCAGGCGTAGGCCGGCATGTTCGACTCGGGCACGACGTCGCGCGGATTGAGCAGGTGAATCTTGTGCCACTGGTCGGAGTAGCGTCCGCCGACCCGCGCCAGATCGGGGCCGGTGCGCTTGGAACCCCACTGGAAGGGATGATCATAGACAAACTCACCCGCCACCGAGTAGTGGCCATAGCGCTCGGTTTCGGCGCGGAAGGGGCGGATCATCTGCGAGTGGCAGTTGTAGCAGCCCTCGCGGATGTAGATGTCCCGCCCGGCCAGTTGCAAGGCGGGGTAAGGCTTGACCAGTTCATTCACCGGCGTGGTCAATGATTTCTGGAAAAACAGCGGCACGATCTCCACCAAGCCGCCCCAGATCAGAACCAGCGTGGTCAGAACGATCATCAGGGTGTTGCTGGTTTCGATTTTCGCATGTGTCAACATAATGATAGTCTCCCTTGCGATCAGTGGGCGTGGGCGGGTGCGAGGACGGGTGCGTCATCGACCGCGCGGCCAGAGGCGATGGTCTTGTACATGTTGTAGGCCATCAGCAACATGCCGGTGAGGAACAACACGCCGCCGCCGACGCGAATCGTCCAGAACGGGTAGGAAGCCTTGACCGACTCGACGAAGGAATAGGTCAGCGTGCCGTCCGCGTTGGTGGCGCGCCACATCAGGCCCTGCATCACGCCGGAGATCCACAGCGCGGCGATATACAGCACCGTGCCGAGCGTCGCCAGCCAGAAATGCACGTTGATCAGCTTGACGGAAAACATCTCGGACTTGCCGAACAGGCGCGGGATCAGGTAATAGATCGAACCGATCGAGATCATCGCCACCCAGCCCAGCGCGCCCGAATGCACATGGCCAACCGTCCAGTCGGTGTAGTGCGACAGCGCATTCACCGTCTTGATCGACATCATCGGGCCTTCGAAGGTCGACATGCCGTAGAAGGACAGGGAAACGATCATGAACTTGAGGATCGGATCGTCGCGCAGTTTGTGCCAGGCGCCGGACAGCGTCATGATGCCGTTGATCATGCCGCCCCAGGAAGGCGCCAGCAGGATCAGCGAGAAGACCATGCCGATCGACTGCGTCCAGTCGGGCAGCGCGGTGTAGTGCAGATGGTGCGGGCCGGCCCACATGTAGGTGAAGACCAGCGCCCAGAAGTGCACCACCGACAGGCGGTAGGAGTAGATCGGGCGTTCGGCCTGCTTCGGCACGAAGTAGTACATCATGCCGAGGAAGGCGGCGGTCAGGAAAAAACCCACCGCGTTATGGCCGTACCACCACTGGATCATCGCGTCCTGCACGCCGGCATAGGCCGAGTAGGACTTGGTCAGGGTGACCGGGATCGCCGCGCTATTGAAGATGTGCAGCAGGGCGACGGCGATGATGAAGGCGCCGTAGAACCAGTTGGCGACATAAATGTGCGGCGTCTTGCGGATGCCGATGGTGCCGAAGAACACGACGGCGTAGGCCACCCAGATCAGGGTGATCAGGATGTCGATCGGCCACTCGAGTTCGGCGTATTCCTTGCCCTGGGTAAAGCCCAGCGGCAGCGTGATCGCCGCCAGGACGATGACGATCTGCCAGCCCCAGAAAATGAAGGTCGCCAGCCCCGGCAAGAATAACGAGGTGTGGCAGGTGCGCTGCACCACATAAAAGGAGGTGGCGAACAGTGCGCAGCCGCCAAACGCAAAAATCACCGCGTTGGTATGCAGCGGCCGTAGCCTGCCATAAGACAGCCATTCAAATGGCAACAGATCCGGCCAGACCAGTTGGGCAGCGATGATGACGCCGACCAACATGCCGACGATGCCCCAGATAACGGTCATCACGGCGAACTGGCGCACAACTTTGTAGTCGTAGGTCGCTTGCGATTGCATGATGGTATTCACCTCTCTCATATAAAAACAAACCTGTTCCCCAGCCCCATTCATTCCCCGGGAAGGATGGGGGCGAAGAATACTTCACATCGGGTGCGTCAAATTGACTCAGGTCAACTTTTGTTAAGACAATTTTATTTATGTGGTTATTTAACCACTCTAGTCTTATGGCTACAAGCGAAAAAAAGGGGTGCGCAACCGCGCACCCCCAACCCCAACCCCAACCCCAACCCCAACAGAGAGACTAACCGATGAAACGGATTGCCAATTACCAAGGACCATCCGAAACCAACCGCGCAATCATAAACATTACAGCCAGTATAGGCATTGATCTGCGTCAACAGATTCACTGGCCCGGCTTGGCATTCCCCTCGGCGGGCGGGGGCGGGGCGGCCTCCGCGCGGTCGTCGTCCATCAAAACACGGTAGGCCGGCCCCTCCAGATCGTCCATCTGGCCGCTCTTCAGCGACCACCAGAAAATCACGCCGATCACAAAGACCAGCACCACCGAAAAAGGGATCAGCAAATAAAGACTTTCCATGTTAGCCCACCCGTTTTTTTTGCAGTCGCAGTGCGTTCATGACCACCAGCAATGAACTGGCCGACATGCCGATGCCGGCCATCCATGGCGTGACCCAGCCCGCCATGGCCAGGGGTATCGCCGTGATGTTGTAGGCAAAAGACCAGCTCAGATTTTGCCGGATGATGGACAAGGTGCGCCGCGCCAGCGAGGCGCCACGGGCAAGATGCATTAGATCGTCGGACAACAGTATCACGTCGGCCTGACTGCGGGCCAGGTCGGTGCCGCCGCCCATGGCGATCGACACATGCGCCTGCGCCAGCACCGGCGCATCATTCACGCCGTCGCCGACCATCGCCACGGTTGCTCCCTGCGCCTGCATTTCGCTCAGATAGGCATGCTTGCCTTCCGGGGTCATGCCGCCATGGAAGTTGTCGATACCCAGTTCCGCCGCCACCGCCGCCACCGTCTCGGGCGCGTCGCCCGACAGGATGGTCAATTTCAGTCCCTGGGCGCGCATTGCGCCAAGCGCCGCGGCCACCCCCGGACGCAGGGCGTCAGCGATACGAAACCAGGCGAGCCAGCCCGTCGTGTTGCCCAGCGCCACCACGGTATCACCCGCTTGCAGCCAGACTGCCATCTCCGGCGGCGGCGACACGCCATGCAATTCGGCCACAAACGCCGGCGTGCCGATCCTGACCGCGCTGCCATTCAATTGCGCCTCGATGCCCTGCCCTGTCAAAGCCCGCAGTCCAGTCACCGACGCCGTCTCGCCAGCGCCGACTTTCTCAAGCAAAGCGCGACCGATCGGATGTTCTGACGCACGCTCCAGCGCGCGCACCAGGGCAAAGACTTCCGCTGTGTTTGCCGCGGAGTCAATCTGCAGCGCCACCACCGTCGGCCGGCCGACCGTCAGGGTGCCGGTTTTATCAAAAATCCAGTGACTGGCGCGGGCCAGCGTTTCGATGGCGTGGCCGCGCGTAACCAGCACGCCGCCCCTGGCCAGCGCGCCGGTCGCCACGGTCAGGGCGGTTGGCGTCGCCAAGGACAATGCACATGGGCAACTCACCACCAGCACGGCGACAAACACCCAGAGCGCCTGATCGGGGTTGGTATTCAGCCAGTACAGACCTGTCGCGGTGGCCAGCAGAAGTAAGACCCAGACAAAGTGAAAGGCAATGCGGTCGGCTAGTTGTACCAACGCGGGTTTCTCGGCCGCCGCCAGCTCCATCAGGCGACAAATCGACGCCAGGCGCGTCGCCTCGCCCACGCGTGACAGGCATACCACCAACGGGCTCGCCACATTCACACTGCCGCCGATCACCGCGTCGCCGATCTGCTTGGCGCGCGGACGGCTCTCGCCGGTCAACAGGGATTCATCACTGCTGCTCGCGCCATCAATCACCGCGCCGTCGCCGGGAATCACCTCGCCCGGTCGCACCAGCACATAGTCGCCGGCGGCAAGATCGACCACCGCCACGCGCTCGCCGTCACGTTCCGGCCATTGCGGCAAGCGTTCGGCAAAGGCCGGCAAGGCGCGCGCCAGTTCCTCGACGCCGCGCGCCGCCTTCTGCCGCGCCATCATTTCCAGATAACGCCCGGTCAGCAGGAAAAACACGAACATCGTCACCGAATCGAAATACACCTCGCCCGTCCCCATCAGGGTCGCCCAGACGCTGGCGGCGAAGGCGCTGCCGATGCCCAGCGCCACCGGTACATCCATGCCCACCCGCTTGAAGCGCAGATCGCGCCAGGCATTGGCAAAGAACGGCGCGGACGAGTAGGCCATCACCGGCAGGGTCAACAGCAGGCTTGCCCAGCGCATCAAAGCTTCGATGTCGGCCGTCATGTCGCCGTCGGCCAGGTAAACCGGCAATGCATACATCATCACCTGCATCATGCCGAAACCGGCGACGAACAGCCGCCACTGCGCGGTGCGGCGTTCCTTCTGGGCCAACTGCTCCGAGCGGGTGACATCGTAGGGATGGGCGCGATAGCCGATGGCCTGGATGGCTTCGAGCAGCGCCGAAAGTTTGGTGAGCCGCTCGTCCCAGCGCACCCGCGCGCGGCGCGTGGCGTAGTTGATATCCACCGCCGTCACCCCCGGCTGGCGGGCGATATGCGCCTCGTTGAGCCAGACGCAGGCCGCGCAGGTGATGCCTTCGAGGATCAGCGCCGCCTCGCGCTCATGCTCCCCCACTGGACGGACAAAATTCTTTTGCACCTCGGGATGATCAAACAGCCCCAGTTCCTGCAATGCCTGCGGCATGGCCTCGCGCTGGCTTGCGGGCAGCGCATCGCGGTGACGGTAATAGTCAGTCAGGTTGTTGGCAACGATCGCCTGCGCCACGGCCTGGCAGCCGGCGCAGCACATCGCGCGCGGCGCAGTGTCAATTTCGACATGCCAACCGCCGCCGGCCGACACCGGCAGGCCGCAGTGGAAGCAGGGTTCGGCAGCGCTCACTTATTTCGGCTGCATGCGGATGGCGCCGTCGAGGCGGATCACCTCGCCGTTGAGCATCGTGTTTTCGAAGATGTGCAGCGCCAGCGCGGCGTATTCGGCCGGCTTGCCCAGCCGCGCGGGGAATGGCACCATTTTGCCCAGCGCCTCCTGCACCTCGGGCGGCATGCCCAGCAGCATCGGCGTCTCGAAAATGCCCGGCGCGATGGTCATCACGCGAATGCCGTTGCGCGACAAATCGCGCGCGATCGGCAGCGTCATGCCGACAATGCCGCCCTTCGATGCGGCATACGCGGCCTGTCCCAACTGTCCATCGAACGCCGCCACCGACGCGGTGCTGACGATCACGCCGCGTTCGCCCGCCACATTCGGTGCGTTGCGGCACATGGCGTCCGCCGCCAGGCGAATCATGTTGAAGGTGCCCACCAGGTTGATGTCGATGACTCGTTTAAAGCTCGAGAGCGCGTGCGGCCCCTCCTTGCCCACGGTTTTTTCACCGATGACGATGCCGGCGCAACTCACCAGGCCATGCACCGCGCCGAACGCCGCGAGCGCCGCCGCCACGCAGGCCGCTGCACTCGCCTCATCAGCGACATTGGTCTCGACAAAGCGCGCGCCCGCACCCAGTTCCGCCGCCAGCGCCGCGCCGTCGGCCTTGTTCAGGTCGGCTAGCACGACCTTGCCGCCCCGCTCAGCCAAGAGGCGCGCCGTGCCGGCGCCCAGGCCGGAAGCGCCGCCGGTGACGATGAAGACACTGTCCTTGATCTGCATTGCACACTCTCCCGTGAAAATTACTGCTGTCCGTAATCCTTGAACTTTTCGATCACCCGCGCCATTTCGTCGGCGGGCAGCAATTTCGGCTGGCCCAGTTGCAGCACCCGCCAGAATTGCTCGCAGAGTGATTCGAACTCGATCGCCAGCGCCAACGTCTCCTTGAGGTCATTGCCAAACACCACCATGCCGTGATGCGCCATCAGGCAGGCCAGGCGATCCTGCAGGGCGACCAGCAGCGCATCCGAAAGGGCCTGTGTGCCGAAGGTGGCGTAGGCGGCGCAACGCACGGTGGCGCCGCCGAAACGGGCGATCATGTAGTGAAACGGCGGGATTTCGATTTGCTGACAAGCCAACGCGGTGGCGAACGGCGAGTGGGCATGGATGATCGCCCCCGCCTCGGGACGGGCGGCATAGATGTCGTGATGGAAACGCCATTCCGAAGAAGGCTTGCGGATTCCTTGCGCCGTCCCGCCAGCGCCGACTTTCACCATGTCTTCAGGCACGCAATCGTCGTAAGCCATGCCGGTCGGCGTGATGATGAAACCGTCGGCGCAGCGTACGCTGACGTTGCCCGCCGCGCCGCGATTGATGCCCGTCGTATTCATCCTGCGGGCGGTGGCGAGCACTGCGGCAGCCAGATCACTCATGGCTTGACGCTCGCCAGTTGGTCGGCGGGGACAATGCCGCGCTCGGTGATGATGCCGGTAATCAAGCCGGCGGGAGTGACATCGAAGGCCGGATTGGCAACCGCCATTCCGGCAACGCCGAGTTCTTCAGCCGCACGTTCTTCAATCGGAATGTGCGCCCCGTCCGGACAGGCGAAGTCAATCGTCGAGATCGGCGCGGCGACGTAGAACGGCACGCCATGCGCCCGCGCGGCCAGCGCCTTGAGGTAGGTGCCGACCTTGTTGGCCGTGTCGCCGTTGGCGGCAATGCGGTCGGCGCCAACGATCACGCAGTCGACCCGGCCCTGCATCATCAGCAGGCCGGCGGCATTGTCGACCATGAAGGTGTGCGGCACGTCGGCTTCCCCGAGTTCCCAGGCGGTGAGCAGCCCCTGATTGCGCGGGCGGGTTTCCGAAACCCAGACGTGCGCAGCCAGCCCGGCAGCCTGCGCCGCATAGATCGGGGCAAGCGCCGTGCCGTGGGCGACCGTCGCCAGCCAGCCGGCATTGCAGTGGGTCATCACCTCGACACGGCCTTTTTGTGCCGCGATGGACTTGAGGATTTCCACGCCGTGTTGCCCGATGGCGGCATTAGCGGCCACATCTTCGCGGGCGATGGCTCGCGCCTCTTGCCAGGCCAACTCGCGCCATCCTGTCATCGCCGACTTTTGCAAAACCCGCGCCATGCGCTCCAGCGCCCAGTTCAGGTTGACGGCAGTTGGTCGCGTGGCAGCGAGCGTGGCAACAACGGTTTCGAGCGGAATGTCCTCAGCCAGTCCGAGCGCCACGCCGTAGGCGGCTGTCGCACCGATCAGCGGCGCGCCACGCACCTGCATGACGCGGATCGCATGGGCGGCATCGGCCAAGGTCTGCAAGCGGACGAAGGTCGTCTCGAGCGGCAGTCGCGTCTGGTCGAGAATCAGTACGCTGCGATGAGCCGCATCGCCATCCTCCTGAATGGTGCGCAGCGGGTAATTCATTCGCTCAGCTCAGTTTGCCGTGGCAGTGCTTGTATTTTTTGCCGCTGCCGCAGGGACAGGGCTCGTTGCGGCCGACCTTGGGCAGGGCGCGTTCATGCGGTTGCGGCTTTTTCTCCGCGCCCGCCGCCGCGTCGCCGCCGCCCAGCACCTCGTCATAATTGGCGTGATGGTACTGGACGTTCTCGAGCTGCGGGTGTTGCTGCTCGGCGACCTCGATCTGTTCTTCGTTGCGGATTTCCACGGTCGTCAGGATGCGGGTGACCTCGCGTCGCACGGTGTCGAGCAGCCCTTCGAACAATTCGAAAGCCTCGCGCTTGTATTCCTGCTTGGGATTTTTCTGCGCATAACCGCGCAGGTGGATGCCCTGCCGCAGATGATCGAGCGCGGCCAGGTGCTCGCGCCAGTGCGCGTCGAGGCTCTGCAACATGACGCTGCGCTCGAAGCCGTGCCACGCCGCCAGGTCGACCCGCGCGACCTTTTCGGCATACGCCGCGTCGGCGGCGTCGAGGATGCGCTTGAGGATGGCGTCGTCGTTAAGCTGCGGATCGTCCTTCACCCATTGCGCCACGGGCAGCGTAAGCGACAACTCGGCATGCAAGGCCAATTCGAGCTCGCCGAGATTCCATTGTTCCTCGACGCTTTCGGCCGGCACATAGTCACGAAATACGTCATGGCTGACGCCTTGCCGCATGGCGGTAATCGTGTCGGCGACATCGGCGGAGTCGAGCAGCTCGTTCCTCTGCTGGTAGATCACCTTGCGCTGGTCGCTGGCGACGTCATCGTATTCCAGCAGTTGCTTGCGGATATCGAAGTTGCGCTGCTCGACCTTGCGCTGGGCGGATTCCAGGGAGCGCGTCACCATGGCATGCTCGATGGGCTCGCCTTCCGGCATCTTGAGGCGCACCATGATGGCATTGAGACGCTCGCCGGCGAAGATCTTGAGGAGTTGATCGTCGAGCGCGAGGTAGAAGCGCGAAGAGCCAGGATCGCCCTGCCGACCGGCGCGGCCGCGCAACTGGTTGTCGATGCGCCGCGATTCGTGACGCTCGGAACCGATGATGTGCAAACCGCCCGCCGCCAGCACCTGATCGTGCAGCTTCTGCCAGGCCGCCTTGAGTTCGGCAACACGCCGCTCTTTTTCGTCGGACGACAAATCTGCATCGTTCGTGATCGCGCCAAGCGGCTTGTCGATGTTGCCGCCCAGCACGATGTCGGTGCCGCGACCCGCCATGTTGGTGGCGATGGTGACTATGCCCGGCTGGCCGGCCTGGACGATGATTTCGGCCTCCCGCGCATGCTGCTTGGCGTTGAGCACCTGATGTGCCAGCTTCTCGCGGTCGAGCATGCCGGAGAGCAGCTCGGAATTTTCGATCGAGGTGGTACCCACCAGCACCGGCTGACCACGCTGGTGGCAGTCGCGGATGTCGGCGATCATGGCGGTGAATTTTTCCGGCGCCGTGCGGAAGATCTGGTCGTTGTGATCAATGCGGATCATCGGCTGGTTGGTCGGGATGACGACCGTTTCCAGGCTATAGATCTGCTGGAATTCGTAAGCCTCGGTATCCGCCGTGCCGGTCATGCCGGACAGCTTGGCGTACATGCGGAAGTAATTCTGGAAGGTGATCGAGGCGAGCGTCTGATTCTCTGACTGGATCGCCACGCCCTCTTTCGCCTCGACAGCCTGGTGCAGACCGTCGGACCAGCGCCGCCCGGTCATCAAGCGGCCGGTGAACTCATCGACGATGACCACCTCATCGTTTTGCACGACGTATTGCTGGTCGCGGTGGAACAGATTGTGCGCGCGCAGGGCGGCGTAGAGGTGATGCATCAGCAGAATGTTGGCTGGATCGTAAAGACTGCCGCCATCGGGCAACATGCCGAGGCGCGCCAGGACTTCCTCGGCTTTTTCGTGACCCTGCTCGGTGAGCAGCACCGAGTGCGCCTTGAGGTCGACGATGAAGTCGCCGCTATCCTGCTCCTCCGGGTTTTGCGCCGCCACGCCCTTGTCGAGCAAGGGCGGCACGGCGTTCATCTTGACGTAAAGCTCGGTGTGCTGTTCGGCCTGACCGGAAATGATCAGCGGCGTGCGCGCCTCGTCGATAAGGATCGAATCGACCTCGTCGACGATGGCGTAGTTAAGCTTTTTCTGCACCCGCTCATGGGCGGCATAGACCATGTTGTCGCGCAGATAGTCGAAACCGAATTCACCGTTGGTGCCGTAGGTGATGTCGGCGGCGTAGGCCGCCTGCTTGGCGGCGTGATCCATTTGCGCGAGATTGCAGCCGACTTCCAGACCGAGAAAGCGATAGACGCGGCCCATCCATTCGGCATCGCGACTGGCGAGGTATTCGTTTACCGTCACCACATGCACGCCACGCCCGGACAGCGCATTGAGATAGGCCGGCAGGGTCGCCATCAGCGTCTTGCCTTCGCCGGTGCGCATCTCGGCGATTTTGTTGTCGTTCAGCACCATGCCGCCGATCAACTGCACATCGAAATGCCGCATGCCCAGCACCCGGCGCGCCGCTTCGCGCACCACGGCGAAGGCTTCCGGCAACAGGCTGTCAAGGCTTTCGCCCTGCTCAGCGCGCGCTTTGAAGGCGGGGGTCATTGCCGCCAGAGCGGTATCACTCAGCGCCTGCATCTGGCTTTCGAGTGAATTGATGCGGGCAATATTGGCTGAATACTGGCGCAGCAAACGGTCGTTGCGGCTGCCGAAAATCTTCTTTAAAAAACCGGAAAAAATCATGTGGAGATCACGCCTTGAGAGCTTGGACGCACTGCGCCAAAGGGCGGGATATTATCATGCGGGGGTTTCACCCCTTCACCCACTTAATGCCCCGCCAGCGCCCGATCTGCCCGGCCGGGCAGAAAGCCGACTAGCGCCGACTTGCCAGCAGCGCGTCCTTCTGATTGAGGAAGCGCATGGGATTTTGCGCCACGCCGCCGACGCGCACCTCGAAATGCAGGTGCGGCCCGGTCGAACGGCCGGTGGAACCGACGCTGGCGATGCGCTGGCCGCGCTTGACGAACTCGCCCGGTTTGACGAAAACCTGCAGCGCGTGGGCATAGCGCGTGACCAGGTCATTGCCGTGGTCGATGTCGACCATGTTGCCGTATTGCGGGTGCCGCTCGGCCACCTGCACGATGCCCGCCGCGGCCGCCAGGATCGGCGTGCCCGGTTCGGCCATGAAATCGATGCCTTCGTGCATGGCGGTCTGCTGGGTGAACGGGTCGGGGCGCCAGCCGAAGTTGGACGTCGGGATGACCGTCGGCACCGGCAGCGCCGTCGGCAGCAGGCTCTTGCGAATACGCTCCTCGAAAAGCCGGCTTTCCAGCATCGCCAGCGTATCGCTCTTCATCTCCACCTGGCGCGACATCTCGTCGAGGGCGCGCTGCAGGCCGTCCTGGGTCAGGTTGTCCGGTCGCGTCAGCGGGCCGCCGCGACCATCGGCGCTGGTTTTGGCGGAATTGGAGAAATTGGCCGCCTTGCCGTCATTGGATTTGACGCCGGCCAGACCGGCAATGCGCTCGCCGAGGGAATCCAGTTGCATCAACTGCCCCTGCATCTGCCCCAGGCGCGTCGCCATGGTCGACAGATTTTCGCGCACCAGCTCGTGGGTCTTGCCCGCCTCTTCGAGACTGACGGTCCGCAGCAGTTCCCGCAACGCGGGCAGACGGATTTCGGCGGCATGGCGCACGGTCAGATACGACAGCATGGAGGACAAGGCCAGGACGGCCGCAATCAGGCCGACCACGATCAGCGCCAGACGCCCATTGGTGAGCGTAATGCTGCGGGCGGTTGCCATCCGGTTGGAGACCAGAATAATATGCATGCGTTTTCTCCCTTTCTGCCACCCGGCGATTCATTGAAACCCACCTGAAGAACGCGCAAAACAGTGAGCACATTCTCGAATAACCGTGGCACGTTGAAAGATTTTCTTTCCACCGCCGACGCCTTTGCCCGGTTAGCTGACCAGGCGAATCGTCTGCAGCGCTTGCAAAGCCTGCTCGATGCCGCCCTGCCGGCCTATCTCTCACCGGGCGCGCGCATCGCCAATCTCAAGCGGGGCAAAGTCGTTATCCACGCCGACAGCGGCGCGGTCGCGGTCAAGCTGAGGCAGTTGGCGCCACGGCTCGCCGAGGGTTTTATTCAACAGGGGCAGGAGGTTATCGGAATCGAGGTAAGGGTGCAACCCCGGCGGCGACTTTCGACCAGCCCACGCCAGAAACCGCCAAAAATACTCGGGGAGAGACCGAAGCAGGCACTTACATCACTGGCCAGCGGTCTCGAAGAGGGCTCGCCGATTCGGCTTGCGGTGGAGAAACTGCTGAAAAACGCCTGACTACAGCATGACGATCAGCCGCTCGACAGCCAGCAGGGCAAACAGCGCCAGCGCCAGGATCAGGGCATATTTGGCGATGTGCCCGGCCAGACCGAGATAACGGCGGTCGCCGGTCAACAGATAGGTGACGACCCCAGCGCCGATCGCGATCACCGCCAGAATGCCGATGATGCGCAAAAACAGCATCAGACGAACTGGAGCTCGGGATAAAGCCGCGCCACACGCTCCGGGGTCGTGGCGGGCAAATCGAAGCTCACCCACTCCCAGGCAGTGGCGTCGGCCAGCAGCGCGCGCAGCAGACGGTTGTTCAGCGCATGCCCGGATTTGTGGGCGCTGAAAATCGCCAGCAGGGGCGCACCGGCCAGATACAGGTCGCCGATGGCGTCAAGCACCTTGTGGCGCACGAATTCAGCCGGCAGGCGCAGGCCCTCGGCATTCAGCACGCGGTATTCGTCCATCACGATGGCGTTGTCGAGGCTGCCGCCGAGCGCAAGCCCCTGGGCGCGCATGGCTTCGACGTCATGCGTGAAGCCGAAGGTGCGGGCGCGGGAAATTTCGCGGATGTAGGACTGGTCAGCGAAATCGACGGCGACCTCCATCCCGGAGCGATCCACTGCCGGGTGGTTGAACTGGATGGAAAATTCGAGGCGGAAGCCGTCGTAGGGCGCAAGCTTGGCCCACTTGTCACCCTCTTGCACTGCCACGACCTTCTTCACCCGCAAAAAACGCTTGGCGGCATTTTGTTCGACGATGCCGGCCGACTGGAGCAGGAATACGAAAGGCGCCGCCGAGCCGTCCATGATGGGGATTTCCTCGGCATCCACATCGACATACAGGTTGTCGATGCCCAGACCGGCCAGCGCCGACATCAGATGTTCGACCGTGCCGAGCTTGGCGCCATCCTTTTCCAGGCAGGAAGCCATGCGCGTGTCGCCGACCGCATAGGGGTCGGCCTTGATGACCACCGGCGGCGTCAGGTCGACGCGGGTAAACACAATGCCTGTGCCAACTGGGGCGGGGCGCAGTTCGAGCGTCACCTTCTGGCCGGAATGCAGACCGACGCCGGTGGCGCGAATGAGTGATTTGAGGGTGCGTTGCTTGAGCATGTTTGCATTTTAAACCCAGAAACCAAAACGGCGCGCCTTGGCACGCCGTATCGGTCGTCGGGCTAAAAGCTTTATTTCTTCATCGGGCAGGTGTTCATGCCGAGGATCGTGTAGACCGGGCAAAAGCCGATCAGGCCGGCTGCCAGGGGAACAACGCCAATCCAGGCCCAGACCGGGCCGCCCATCAGAGCCCAGCCGATCAGGCCCAGGCCGGCGAGAATGCGCAGGGTGCGGTCGATGCCGCCAACGTTCAGTTTCATGTGAGCTCTCCTTGTGGTTGATGTGACGAGCGAATTAGACGCCTCAAAGTCGACTAATTCAGTAACCTTTGTCACATTGACGCCGTCCCGCCAGCGCCGACTTTTAGCGACGCTTAACTGGCCACCTTGCGCAGGCCCGCCGGGTCGAGAATCTCGATCTGCTCGCGCCCCAGCCGCACCAGGCCCTGGTCGGCAAAACCTTTCAGCAGCCGGCTGACCATTTCGCGCACGCTGCCCAGTTCGTCGGCAAGTTGCTGATGGGTCGTGTGCAGTTGCCGCCCCTTGCCGAGCAACAGGTTGGCCAGCCGCTGATCGAGCTTGCGAAAGGCCACTTCCTCGATCAGTTGCATCAGTTCGACGATCCGTTCGGAAAACAGCTTGAACACAAAATCCCGGAAAGGCGCCTGCGCCAGCAGATCGTCGAACAGCGGACGCGGCAACAACATCAGCGTGGTATCGCCCTCGGCGACGCCGCGCGCGTTGTAGTCGATGTGACCCAGCAGGCAGCTTGAGGTGATGATGCAGGATTCGCCCGGCAGCACGCGATATAACGGCAATTCGCGCCCGTTCGCCGCCAGCTTGGCAACACGGATGGCGCCGGAGATTACCAGGGGAAAACCCTGACAGGACTGCCGCTCGTCGAACAGCACCGTGCCGGCGGGCGCCTCCATTTGCCGTGCTTCGCTGGCGAGACGCACCTGCAAGGGAAGCGGCACCGTCTGCAATACCGGATACAGTTCATTGAGCGTCATAGTTCCGCAATCACCGGGGCATGGTCGGAGGGGCGTTCCAGCTTGCGCGGGCTCTTGTCGATGCTGCAGGCATGGCAGCGGCTGGCCAGCGCCGGCGACAGAAGAATGTGGTCGATGCGCAGCCCATGGTTGCGGCGAAAACCCATCATGCGGTAGTCCCACCACGAAAAGGATTTTTCGGGCTGCTCGAACAGGCGGAAGGCATCGACCAGGCCAAGATCGAGCAACGCCCGAAAAGCCGCGCGCTCCGGCTCGCTGCACAGAATCTGGCCCCGCCAAGCGACCGGGTCATGCACGTCGCGGTCATCCGGCGCGATGTTGAAATCGCCCAGCAGCGCGAGCCGCGGATGGCACTGCAATTCGTCCTTCAGCCAGCGGGCGAGCGCGGCCAGCCATTGCAGCTTGTATTCATACTTGTCGGAACCCACCGCCTGGCCGTTTGGCATGTAGGCGCAGACCAGCCGAACATCACCAGACGCAGCGCCCAGTGAAGCGGCGATCAGCCGTTTTTGCGGATCGTCGAAACCTGGCAGGTCGCGCGTCACATCCTGCGGCGGGCTGCGCGCGAGGATCGCCACGCCGTTGTAGGTCTTTTGCCCGTTGTGGATGGCAGGGTAGCCCGCCGCCTCAAGCGCGGCGAAGGGAAAGCCGCCGTCCTCGGTCTTGGTCTCCTGCAGGCACAGGGCGTCGGGCTGCGCGACGGCCAGCCAATCGAGAACCTGGGGCAGCCTGACCTTCAGTGAATTGACGTTCCATGTGGCAATTTTCATTGGCGCTACTTCTCCTCGCAATGGCAACAATCGCAACAGCGGCAAGTATGATACGCAAGCCACCTTTTCGCAGGGGACGCACCATGACCATTCAAAACGACCGGCGCCAGTTCTGGCGCGCGCATTTTCGCTCTCCGGTGCAACTGGCTACGGCCGAACGGGTGATCGAGGCCGGGCTTTGCGATATTTCCCTCAAGGGCGCGCTGATCGAGATGCCGGCCGAATGGTCTGGCAGGCTTGGCGACCGCTTTCAGCTCAAGCTCGACCTTGCCGCGCAGGCGAGCATCGGCATGAGCGCGACCGTCTCCCACATCGAAGGTTGCCGCGTTGGGCTACGTTGCGAGGACATCGACCTGGACAGCGTGACGCATTTGCGGCGCCTGGTCGAGCTGAATTCCGGCGACCCGGCACTACTTGACCGCGAGTTGTCGGCGCTGCTGCGTGAAGCGGGCTAGATTCACCGGCACGGCGATACGCTTGGGCCTCTGCCTGCCCTGCGCAAAGCAACACCAGCAACAGCCACGCTTTCATCGCGAACTCCGGTTATGCGTTTTCGACCATGCCATTATGACGCAACAAGGCGTCGGGAGACGGTTCGCGGCCACGGAAGGCCTTGAAGGATTCGAGCGCGGGACGCGAACCGCCGACGGCCAAAATCTCGCGCCAGAAGCGTTCGCCGGTCGTCGCGTCGAGCACCGTGCCGACACTCGGCACCGCTTCCTCGAAGGCGGCGTAGGCATCGGCCGAGAGCACCTCCGCCCATTTGTAACTGTAATAGCCGGCCGCATAGCCGCCGCCAAAGATATGCGAGAAGCTCTGCGGGAAGCGGTTCCACTCGGGCGGGACGATCACCGCAACTTCGTTGCGCACTTCGTTCAGCAGCGCCATGAAATCACGCCGGCTTTCGGCATGCAGACGAAGGTCGAAGAGCGCGAACTCGACCTGGCGCAGCGTGAACAGGCCGCTCTGGAAGTTCTTCGCCGCGATCATCTTGCCGTAGAGCGCGCGCGGCAGCGGCTCGCCCGTCTCGACATGCGCGGTCATGTCCTTCAGCACGTCCCATTCCCAGCAGAAGTTTTCCATGAACTGCGAGGGCAGTTCGACGGCATCCCATTCCACACCATCAATGCCCGAGACGGCGAGTTCCTCGACCTCGGTCAGCAGGTGGTGCAGGCCGTGGCCGGTTTCGTGGAACAGGGTGAGCACGTCGTCGTGCGTGAAGGTCGCCGGCTTGTTGCCGACCGGAGCAGGGAAATTGCAGCACAGGTAGGCGACCGGCGTCTGGATGGTGCCGTCCAGCCAGCGCCGACTTATCGCATCGGCCATCCATGCCCCGCCGCGCTTGGTTTCGCGTGCGTAGAGATCGAGGAAGAACTGCCCGACCAGCTTGCCTTTTCTCTCGATACGGAAGAAACACACTGTCGGATGCCAGGCCGGGGCGCTGTCCGGAAGAATCTGTACGCCGAATAGCGTCTCGACGCAGCGAAACAACCCTTCGAGCACCTTGTGTTCAGGAAAATACTGCTTCACCTCGTCGTCGGAAAAAGCGTAGCGCGCCAGCTTGAGTTTTTCGGCAGCCCAGGACATGTCCCAGCTTTCGAGTTTTTCGAGGCCCAGTTCCTGCGCCGCGAACTCGCGCAACTCGGCAAGATCACACTCGGCATAGGAGCGCGCCTTGACGGCCATGTCGCGCAGGAAGGCCGCGACCTGGGCCGGCGAATCGGCCATCTTCGGCGTCAGCGACAGCTCGGCATAGTTGGCGAAGCCGAGCATTGCCGCCTCTTCCGCACGCAGCAGGAGCATGCGCTCGATCAGCGGGCCGTTGTTCCATTCCGCGCTGCCAAACTCGGCGGCACGGGTCGCATAGGCGCGATACATGCGCGCGCGCAGGTCGCGGTCGGCGGCGTACTGCATCACCGGCATGTACGCGGGCGCGCGCAGGGTGAATTTCCAGCCGGGCTTGCCTTCCTTTTCCGCCGCCGCGCGCGCCGCGGCCTTTACGTCATCGGGCAGCCCGGCCAGGCGCTGCTCGTCGGTCACCCATTCGGCATGGGCGTTGGTCGCGTCGAGCAGGTTTTCCGAAAACTTCGCTGCCAGCGCGGAAAACTCTTCCTGGATTGCTTGAAAGCGCGGCTTCTGGTCAGCGGGCAACTCAGCGCCAGCAAGACGAAAATCGCGGACCTCGTTGTCGATAATGCGCTGGCGCGTTGGCGAGAACGTGGCGTATTCGGGACTGGCCGCCAGCGCCTTGAATTTTTCGAACAATGCGAGGTTCTGGCCTAGCTCGGCAAAAAAACGCGTCACCTCGGGCAGCAGCGCGTTGTAGGTCTCGCGCCATTCCGGCACGTCGTTCACGCCATGCAGGTGAGCAACAACGCCCCAGGCGCGGCCGAGGCGTTCACCAGCATCGGTCATCGGCTGCACAAAGTCGTCCCAGGTTGTCGGCGTGGCGGGCTGTTCCAGCTTGGACAGCAGCGCGCGATTCTCATCGAGCAACTGGCGGATGGCGGGCGCAACATGTTCGGGCGTGATGTCGGCAAAGCGCGGCAGCCCGGTAAAGTCGAGGAGTGGGTTCATGGCTTGCAAATGGGGATGGCGAACGAGGGTTCAATCGTCCGCATAGAAAGTCGGCGCTGGCGGGACGGCGTCAGCCGGTACCGCCGCCAACATGGGGACGGCGATCAGACCGTCAAACGATCGAGTGCTTCGCGGTATTTCGCGGCGGTCTTTTCGAGAATCTCCGGCGGCAACTTCGGCCCCGGCGCCTGCTTGTTCCAGTCCAGCGTTTCAAGATAGTCGCGCAGGAACTGCTTGTCGAAACTGGCCGGGCTGGTGCCGACCTGGTAAGTATCGGCAGGCCAGAAGCGCGACGAATCCGGCGTCAGCACTTCGTCGATCAGATACAGCTTGCCGGCCGCATCCTGGCCGAATTCGAACTTGGTGTCGGCAATGATGATGCCGCGCGTCAGGGCATAGGCCGCCGCCTCTGTGTAGAGGCGCAACGTGGCGTCCCGCACCTCGGCCGCGAGCGCCGGGCCCAGCAGCTTCTCCACCGTTGCAAAGTCGATATTCTCGTCATGCGTGCCCGCCGCCGCCTTGGTCGACGGCGTGAACAATGGTTGCGGCAACTGCTGCGCCATCTGCATCCCCGCCGGGAGCGGAATACCGCAAACCTTGCCGGTCGCCTGATAGTCCTTCCAGCCAGAGCCGATCAGGTAGCCACGCGCCACCGCCTCGATAGGCAGCGGCTTCAGCTTCTTCACGACAATCGCCCGACCGCGCACCTGGTCGCGTTCGGCAGGCGCCACCACCGTTTCGGGGTCGATGCCGGTGAGCTGGTTGGGAATGATGTGCCCGAGCTTCCTGAACCAGAAATCGGCCACGGCCGTCAGCACCGCCCCCTTGCCGGGAATCGGGTCGGGCATGACCACATCAAAGGCCGAAAGGCGGTCGGTGGCGATGATCAACATCTGGTCATCGCCAACAGCGTAAATGTCGCGCACCTTGCCGCGGGCGAGCAGCGGCAGGCTGGTAATGGAGGATTCGAAGAGGGGCGTAGTCATATTCATCAAGGACGATAAACGGGATTGAGCGGCTGGCGGACAGCCAATCCCGTGCTTTATAAACCAAAACGGCCCCCATGGCACCTTTCAGGCCGTGGCAATCGCCAGAGGCGGACGAACATCAATCCGAAATTCCCGTGTAATTGTCGTTGATAGCACTTAGTATTTATCAGCTCTACTTAGGAAAATCACTATGGAAACAACCCTGCTGTGCCCCGTCTCGCTCAAGCTCGAACAAGCCGAGCACGAGCGGCTCAAGTCACTTGCCGATGCGCGCAATCGCAAACCGCATTTTTTAATGAAGGAAGCGATCCGACAGTACCTCGACCGTGAAGAAGCGCGCGAGTCATTCAAGCAGGAAGCCTTGGCATCGTGGCAGGCGTATCAAGAAACCGGCCAGCATCTGACCGGTGGCGAAGTTGTTAGCGGCGGTGTAAATCCGTAGAAATTTGGCGGCGAAAACGCCGGTCTGCAAGGCGGCAAGCACCAAAATGCGGAGCTTGCCGCCATGCATTAGCGCATCGCTCGGATGCCTTGACAGCAAAACGCGTGCCCGAAAAAAGCACGCCGCCAAATTTCTACGGAAATTGACCGCCATCAACATCAGGTGCTTGAGATGCGTCTGGTATTGCCGATCGAATTGCGCTTGGTGCGTTGCGGCCATTTGCGATAACCTCCAGGTTCGTTGAAGAATCCCCCGTGCTGGGGCCTGAAGGTTACAAGTGCAATTTCAATCAGTCGTCAGCGCCGGGGTGGCTTTTTCTCCGCGTAGCGGCTTCGTCCAACAAAGAAAAAGGGCTGCATCGCTGCAACCCTTGGTATTACTGGTGCTGCTGGCCGGAATCGAACTGGCGACCTACTGATTACGAATCAGTTGCTCTACCAACTGAGCTACAGCAGCGAACCGGCGCGATTATACGTGCAGCTACCGTCGGCGAACAATAGGATGCGACAAGCGGGCGCCCCAAAGCATGGCGCGTAACTAATGGCGCAATTTATTACGGACAGACACCGGTCGCTGTCTTGGTGACTGAAGCACGACCCGTCGCACTAACAGAAATCACGCGCTCTTGACTACCCACGCTGGGCGTGGCGCGGCAAATGGTCAGGGTAGTCGGCGTGGTGCCGACCCCAGTCGACTGAAAATTGAGGCTGGCGGCACCACCCGATTCGACCATTTTCATGCCGGAGGACAATGCCTGCTGACGTTGGATGACCGTCGTCCCGGCCAATACGATCCATCCCTGTTCCCAGTTGCCCACGCAGCTTGTGCCGTTGGAGGAGGCGCAAAGATTAACCACCGAATTGCGCTTGATGGCCTCTCCGCGTGCCAGAGTGGAACTGGCGACAAAATCATTGGCATAGGATCGGAGTCTGCTGCTCAGCATGACCTCACTGAAGGACGGCACAGCGATCGCCAGCAAAATAGCCAGAACCGCGATGGTGACCATCAGTTCGACCAGGGTAAAGCCACTCTGGATTTGTGCCCGCAAGCAAGCCACTCCCCTTTTATGCCAACTAGGTTTCATCCTCATCCTACCAATTATCGCTTGATATACCAATAAACCCTGCTCTTAGGCTGAGTCACCGAGGAAGGCGGGGCCGGCGGTGAACCTTCAAGTGGAGATCCCGGGTTAGCGCCGATCACAAAAGGAACGATGGTGCCGTCATCCAGCCTCACCATGCCTGCCACGGGGGATGGTGGCAAACCGTCACCCACAACCCTCTCATAACGAGAGCCGGTTCCATTGGCAATCGCCGCATTGGTGTAGCTGATGTTATACACGTTGGTCGTCCCAAGATTGGAGCTGCATGAACCGAGCACGGGAACGGCGGGTTGGTGCGTGCTGAATGTCGTCACACCGAAGACCGTGATGGCGGAAGTCACCACCTGTTCGCGAGAAGCCATCCCCAGATACCAACCTTTTTTTGCAGCCAATTGAGCCTGGGTTGGGTTGTCATTAGTCGTGATGCCCAACAGCGAGGCCTTGCAGATCACGTTTGCACCACAAGTAGCATTCTCGGTAGTCAGCCAGGTAGCATCCGTTGGCCTGTCTTTCACCATGAAAAAATGGTTGGCCACACTGGATGCGTTAGTGTAGCTGGACAGCGGTTTTTCGCGATCACCGGAGCCGATCATCAGAAAATAAGTGCCGCTATCCTCGACCACGTCCGGCGCAAACATGAACTTCCGCGCCTCGGTACCGGTTCCCCCAAGCGCTGCGACCTTGGTAATCGTCCAGCCTGCGGGGGCAGCCGAACCCATCGTAATGCGATAGATATTTCCGCCCAAATCGGCCGCGTAGGCATATTTAGCCAGTCCGGCGCTGTCCGGCGCAATCGTCAGATCGGCAACCACGCTCCGATCCGTGTTCAGGGTGTTGAGCAATGCCCCCGTGTCGGCATCCAGCACATAAATCTTGTTGCCCTTGGAAGACGAACTGCAGGCGCTCGGCGGGTCCGCATCTTCACAAATATCATAACCGCCACCCATGATGAGCATGGGGGCAGCCCCCGAGCCATAGCCCGATGCTTTGATGACTTTGGGCTGTGACCAAGTTTGGCCAATGCCGTCAAAACCCGCAGTGCAGCCGGTATCGTTACTCGCATTGGGGCAACCCTTTTTCCATTTCAGGCTTGGACTAGCCGGGGCGGTCACGTTAAAGGCATACAGCGCCCGCCCGCCACGCCGCATGGTGGCGTATATCCAGGCATTGGAGGCATCCATGTGGGCGGTGATTGGCCCGTCGAAGGCATAGGGTTTGGGCAGTGGTGTCGGCGTGCCTGTGGTATGCCCGGGGAAGCTGATGGTGGTGGTGTTGTCACGAATGCGCTTTAGGTTGGTGTAAAACTCGGGCGCAACAAACGACCACAACTCCATCCCCGGACCCATTCCTCCAATGCCGAGCCCACCATCGCGGTTGCCGTTGATGGCGCGCAACATGCCGTCGTTGCCGCCGTAATACACCACGACCTGGGGTGCTGCGTCAGTACCGTAGTTAATCGCCACCGGTCGCGAGTGCACCACGTCGCCATGCACCGAGGGGCGCATTTCGGTCGTGGTCAGCCCATTCGTGTTTTCGTCTGCAATATCCTGCCCGCGTGTCCAGTTGATGATTGCATCCCGCTCCGTCGTACTGGCTGCACCCAACATGGCCTGGGTCACATTGGTGTTATTAAAATCGGTCATGGCGGTGCAGGAAGCAAACACCGAGGAACAGGTTCTAACCGTGCGCGCAGTCGTGCTACGCAGTTTGTAGGCTTGGGCGCCCTTTTCCACGATATTGCCGTCGGGGTAGTTGGAATTATCTGCATTGGCAACCGTCAGACAGCTTCCCTGCGGCCTGAACGACCAGTAAGTGTCGGCACTGGTAGGGGTCCAGTAACTTCTTGCACACTCTGAAATAAAGCCGGTCTGGTAGTTGATGGCACCGCTGTTGTTCGCGTCCAGCAGTTTGAGCACGCCGCCATCCATGCCGAGTTTGTACTGCTTCAGGTTGCCAGCCCAGCGCGGAAAAGAGTCCGCATCAGGCCGGAACATGCCGATATACACCTGGTTCAGGTAAGTCCCCTGCGTGTTGACACTCACCGGCAGGCTGACCGAGGCAAACACGCTGTTGACTGACTGGATTTCAGAAAATATGCTGTTCAGGGCATCGACAATCTGCGTACCGGAACTGGTGACATCAAAATATTTTCCGCTGCTCACATTCGCCACGATTTTCAGCAGCGCGGTACAGCCCGGACCTGGGCCCGTGGTCACATTATTGATATCGACCGTATAACTGACGATGCCAAGGGAGCTCTTTTTCATGAAGCGCGCCCATTCGTCCGCCACGTTATCCTGCGAACCACTGGGAGAAATGGGGATGGTGGTCGTACTACCGCCAACAGCGGCTAGCGCCGCCGTGGCCTGCGAGGTATCTGCGGCGTTATCCTGTGCCGCACCATTGCTAATGTAAATAATATAGTTCTTCGCGCAACTGCCCGACACAACGGGGCTGGCATAAGGGGAGCCGGCGTTCGAGGCCAGCGCGTTACCTGTCAGCGCGTAAATGGCGTTCGAAGCGGTGGTGCCAGACGTGTTTCCGGTGTAATCCGTCTTGTTCTTGTTGTTGCCGGCGTGGGGTGCCAGGCCGGCATAATAAAGGTAGGCTTCCTCCATGGCTTTGCCGATCTTGCCTCCGTTGCTCTTATCGGCGGTCTGACCTAACCCACTCACCAGCGCCTGATATTTGGTCTTGTTGGCGCTATTCATCAGGCGTACCGCTGCGCGCACGTATGCACCATCGTTACCTGAGTTGCCGCTGCCTGTTTCGGTAAACATCATCAGCCCGACGCGGAACTTGTCCACCGGCAATGCGCCCACGACACTGACCAAGGCCGCCATCTCATTGTCAAATGCAGTGTTCCAGTTCGCCGTGTTGTCTACGATGATCAGCACATTCGGCGTATCGGTCGCGGAGGGAGGCAGCCCGACAAACAGGTCAATATCTTCCCCCATCGCGGGCAGGTGAAACACCAGCAAGGCGAAGGCTGCGGCCAACAATTTTTTAATGGGATGGTTTTTCATGTTGCTCTCCTAATTACACGTTTTCTTCAGGGGCACACTGCGTCTTTCTGAGCCTGCGACAACAATACGCGCGTGCCCGCGTGAATCTGCACTGATGTACCGCTAGCGCCGGGGTTGCCGCTGGTCGGCGTCACCGTGGCGCCGATGTCCCATACGGTATTCCAAGTGTAGGAGGTTGACATTGTCAGCAGCGTCACGCTACTGAGAACCGGCGGGGCCGCCACCGAGGCACGAACGCAAACAGGCGCGGCAAACGAGACGGTGTAATCATTTGTTCCATCCTTGTTGATGTCCACCAGAATTTCAGTGGCGCTTGGCGCAGTGGTGAAGGGCGACCCGAGCACGCTCTCAATGGCCATGTTGCCAGCGGCAATCGCCTCGTTGCGGAACTGCATGTTGCCCACGGATTTGAGGTTGGTGGTGCTTAGCGTGAAGGCGGTCGTCACCATCAGCGTGATGAGCACCAGCATGATCAGGCCGACAACCAGGGTTGCACCGCGCTGGGCATGAAATGGGGCGGTCCGGATCATGGGGTTTCCCTTCTTCCGGAGATATTGGTCAGACGAACCGTGGTGGAAAACACGTGGCGCTTGTATTTTGCTTGGTCGCCAGTAAATGGGCCGAGCGTGGTAGCACCCAGGGCGTAGGTTTTTACGTCGGCATGACTCGACGTGCTCTCCTTGTTGCGCGCCAGCACATACAATTTGACCGCAACCACGTTGGCAAGTTGGGTCGCCGTGCAGGGTACTGCAGTAGTGCAGCGGACAAATGCGCCATCGGGCGCGCCGTCACCTCGATTCAAGAGCGTAACGCGGTTAAGTGGGTCAGCCCATGTGGCAGCCTGGGTGTAATCGACCACCGTACCCGCATCGCCAATACTGTCGATGCCGAACTCAACCATGAAGCCTTCGATGCCTTCGATCAGCGGCACAGCGGGCTGATGCGACAGCACGCCGCCAGCAGCGTCGAACTGAGAAAGCATCAGGGTGGGGATGCCATCCCCCACGGTCAAAGCGTAATCGCGGACATAGTAAATGTTGGAGATAAATTTTCTTTTAGCCGCAAACGCACCTGAAGCGATGGGCAGCGCCTGTGGCGATCCGCTGCCGACACAATTGCGCTGGTGCAGCCCAGTTCCGAGCGTGGTAAATCCGGTCGTGTTATCGAACTTATAACGCTGTCCGCCAGCAATTTCAAGCTCGCAGAAGGAGGGTTGAAAATACAGCTTGCCGGCGGTATCGGCCTCACAATTAGCCGCGCCCGGCAAGCACGTTTCGACATGCCGCACCACGAGCACGTCAGTGTTCGCTTTTTTGTTGGTAACTACCGCGGCACATCCAGCCGGCGTGTCATCGTAACTTTGAACAGGGATGGCGATGAGGTTGCTTTGGTACGCCGCGTTCCAGCTTGCGAATGCCCGACAAAGGTCGGAAACCGGGGTGGGCAGAGGGGTGTCGGTGGGCGCATCGGTTGGAGCAACCGTCGCCGTCATATCGTCAAACTGCGGGACATACCCCCCCCAGTACCCGGCATGAACAATGTCGTCCTGCAATATCTGCATGGCAAAGCGACCATTCTCGATCTGGGCGTTAGTCTTGGCCATTTCGTTGTTGGTGCGGGAAATGTTGACGAAAATCGTGGACAGCGCTGCCATGATCAACAGGCCCAAAACAACGGCGACCATCAGTTCGATCAGGGTAAAACCGCTCTGCGACGGCCGCGCCACCGTTATGCGGGCGCCACCCTTCGACGGTCCAAGTATTCGGTTCGGTGTCATCATAATGTGCCAATCCGTACAACGGTGGTGATGGCGCGACGGCAACGGTCACCCGTGCAAACTCCTCCGTCATAAAGATCTTTACCGCAGGTCACGCTGGCCGGGGGGGCGGAGATCGGGGCCATTCCCTGCCACGCAACCGTCACCATGTATTCGTTAGCAATCGAGCTTGCAACGCAGCCGCGCCCGCCAATCATGGCGCCGACTTTGCTTGCGCCAGAGGTTTCTGCTGCTCCTTGCAATGCATTGCACCACTCGCTGGCGTCCACCTGCTGCACGGTAGGTGTTGAGGGTGGAATGGGACAGGTTGTGCCAGCGCCGAGCGGGCTGCCCGTGACGTAAGTCGCGGCCGCGGATCGATTGGTCGCAATACGATTGGCCATATCCTCGAGCAGAATCAGCGCCTGGGTGCGCTGGTAGGACTCCATCTCCGACACCTGCAGGCGCGCTTGCAGGCCGGCCATCCCAAGCAGGCCAATTGTCAGGATGACAATCGTGACGAGCACTTCGATCATTGTCGTGCCGCACTGCGCGGGAGTGTGTGATGAAATTACCATTTTGCGGGGTCGCCGGCGCGTGTCTTTACGCCCGCACTGGTGAGAACCAGCGGACCATCGCTGGTCTGAGTTCCGCTTGGCGTAAAGGTAATGGTGAATGAAGGCGGGGGGCCAACATTGTTGACCGTGATGGCGTAACTGTAATGGGCGCCTACGTTACTCGGCAGCGCGTATCCAAACTCCGAACCTGTGGCGGTATAGACGCGATTGGCTAGGATGTATTGCTGCTCAAGGTTGGCAATGTCCATCATCTGCGCCTGAGCCGCCGCCCGGTTGCCGCGTTTGACATACTCTTGGTAACTGGGAAGGGCCACCGATGCGAGAATGGCAACGATCGCAACCGTGATCATCAGCTCGATCAGGGTGAATCCCCTGCAATTTCTGTAACTCATTGCACTCCTCCTTTTGCGGAAACTCTAGTCGACTCGACGCCGCGAATCGAGTCCGGTCTGACGAACGGCGGAAAATTGGGGCTAAGTGGTCGGCAAGGGGGCCTTGTCGGGCTGACGTGAGGGTGAGAACGCCATCAGGCCAGTTCGCCCGGCAGCGGAAAGCTGACATTTTCCCGCGCGCCGTCAAGTTGCCGGACTGCGGTGGCGCCCAGCGCCGTGAGTCGTTCAACGACTTCCTGCACCAGCACTTTCGGGGCCGAGGCGCCCGCCGTCACGCCCACGCCGGTCTTTCCGGCCAGCCAGCCGGGATCGATCTGCGTGGCATCGTCGATCAGATAGGCCGGCACACCGCGGTTTTCGGCCACTTCGCGCAGGCGGTTGGAATTGGAGCTGTTCTGCGAGCCGACGACGATCACCAGGTCGACGTGGCGCGCCAGTTCACTGACGGCATCTTGCCGGTTTTGCGTTGCATAACAGATGTCGTCTTTTTTTGGCCCGACGATGGCGGGGAAACGCGCCTTCAGGGCGGCGATGATCGCGGCGGCATCGTCCATGGACAGTGTGGTCTGGGTGACATAAGCCAATGGAACACATTGCGCCGTCTCGCCAGCGCCGACTTTCAAAGCCGTGGCATCCGCAACATTTTCAACCAGATGGATACCGCCGGCGCTTTGTCCCATGGTGCCCTCGACTTCCGGGTGTCCCTTGTGGCCGATCATGACGACCTCGCGTCCCTGCTTGCGGTGGCGCTCGACTCCGAGGTGCACCTTGGTCACCAGCGGGCAGGTGGCGTCGAAAACCTTGAGTCCGCGCCGCGCGGCTTCGACACGCACTGACTTGGGTACGCCGTGGGCGCTGAAGATGACCGTGGCGCCGTCGGGTATTTCATCGAGCTCGTCGACGAAGATGGCGCCCTTGGCTTTGAGGTTGTCGACGACGAAGCGGTTATGCACGACTTCGTGGCGCACATAGATCGGCGCGCCGAATTTTTCCAGCGCGCGTTCGACGATGGCGATGGCGCGTTCGACGCCGGCGCAGAAGCCACGGGGGTTGGCGAGGAGGATTTGCATCAGAGGATCCCGATCACTTCAACTTCAAAACGTATCGACTTGCCCGCGAGTGGGTGGTTGAAGTCGATCAGGGCCGCCGTGGCGTCGAGTTCGCGCACCAGGCCGGCGAATTTTCCGCCGCCGGGCGCGGTGAATTCGATCACGGCATGGGGCGCGAGGTCGGCGCCGTCATTCGGCAGTTCGCCAAGAAGCAGGCGCTTGACCAGATCGGGATTGTGCGCGCCGAAGGCTTGCTCGGGCTCAAGCATAAATACATGGCGCCCGCCGACCGGCAAGCCTTGCAGGCAAGCTTCCAGCGGCGGTGCGAGTTCGCCCCCGCCGAGTTGCAGCGTGGCGGGCGTGGTGCCGAAGGTGGCGATGAGTTCGCTGCCGTCGGCCGTGGCGACGCGGTAATGCAGGGTAATCAGGCTATCGCGCTTGATGCGCTCAGGACTGTCGGGGCGGACGCGGTCAATCATCGTGACGATTTCTTTCTGTTCAAAAATACCCGACGCCAGGATTGGACGCCGTGACTCAGGAACTGAGGAGACGACGTGCCAATAGCGTCTGCATGTCTCTCCGGCCATCAACGATCAGGTAAATGTAGGCGCGTGCATCGACAATACGATAGATCAGCCGATACGGCTTGAAGAAAATCTGGCGATAGTCCTTGATGCCAAGTGCCAGGAGTTCCCGCGGAAACGAACCACGTTCGGGCAGGGATGAAAGGCTGGCGATCACTTTTTCCATGCGGTCAAGCCCTCTGTTGGCTGCCGTCAGCGAGTCACGTTCGACGATGTACTCAAAAAGCGCTTCGAGATCCCGCTCGGCATCCTCGGTCAGCAATACTTCGTAACACTGCATCAGGCAACGGCTTGCTTTGCCCGCAGTCGATCAATGGCCGCCACCGCGGGAGTGACGCGGCCTGACTCAATCTGGCGATTGCCCAAGGCAAGCAGCTTCAGCAGCGCCATGGTTTCCTGAGTTTCCTCGTACGACGCAATATCCTGAATCACCGCCGTGACCTCGCCGTTCTGGGTAATGATCATCGGCTGGCGCTGCTCGGTCAACTGACGCACAATCTCCGCCGCGTTGGCCTTGAAATGGCTGATGGGCTTGATCTGACTGGACAGCTTCATGGTCGTTTACCTGATGATTAAACAGGACCGAATATAGACTTAATACAGTTCGACTGCAAGACGCCGCCTTTATTCAGAATTGCCACTTTCCTTGTGGGTCAACTGTTGCCAGAGCAGCAGCGCCACGCCGACGACAATCGCCGAATCGGCCACGTTGAAGGCCGGCCAGTGCCAGCCGGCGACGTGAAAGTCGAGGAAGTCGACGACCGCGCCGAAGCGCAGGCGGTCGATGACATTGCCCAGTGCGCCGCCCAGCACCAGCGTCAGGGCAAAAGGCAGCAGGCGTTCGTGGGCATGTTGGCGAAGCATCATCACCAGCCAGGCCGAAATCGCCAGCGCCAGAACGACGAAGAACCAGCGCTGCCAGCCGCCCGCGTCGGCCAGAAAGCTGAACGACGCCCCGGGATTGAATACCAGCACGAGGTTGAAAAAGGATGTCACCACGCGGCTCTCGTGCAGATGGAAGGCGGACAACACCCAAGCCTTGCTGACAAAGTCGGCAATGATGATCGCGCCGGCCAGCGCGAGCCAGCGGAAAAAGTGGGGGGTCATGCGTCAGGATGAAACCAGCAACCCGGCAAGATCGCCATAAAGGGGGAATTTGCTGTCCAGACTGGCCAAACGCGCACCATGAGAAAGCGCGGTGGCGATAATGATTCTGTCTGAAGGATCCTTGTGAATTAGAGGCAATGCGACAGAGCGTTGCGCAATTTCACAACTGACCGGCAGACATTCCACTCGCGATGGGCCGAGCGCTTCCTCAATCCACCGGTCTATCGGCGCTTCAAGTTTCACGGTCCCTCGTGTCGCCAGAAGAGCCACTTCAAAACAGGAAATCGCGGAAACAGCCACGCAGCCATCATTTTCGATTTCCGATGCAATACCGGAGGGCAAGGAAGCAATCCCTTTGATGATCCAGTTCAGCCAGATATGCGTATCAAGAACGATCACCGCAATGCTTCCCAATCTTCTTCTGGCACGACGGGCGACATGATGTCGCCGACGATTAGGCCTTTCCCGGCGATAAGCGGCGATGGCCTGCGCAATACAGGCCTTTCCGGCTCGTTGGCGGCAGGCAGAACCGTGACGATCACATGCGCTTTTTCAAGCGGCGGCGGCTGGTCGATCCATTGGATAAGCCCTTGATCGTAGATGGCTTCATAACTGTTGAGCATGGCCTTGTCCTTGGTAAAAACCGTTCGATGGATCATACGCCCGGCAATAAAACTAGGCGATGCTGCGCGCCTCGCCCGCGCCGAAGAGATTGCTGGCGCAACGCCCGCAGAGTTCGGGATGTGCGGCCGCTTCTGCGTGCTGCCCGACATCTTGTCGATAATGCCAGCAGCGGGCGCATTTGGCGTGGGGGCTGGGCGTTACGGTAATTGACGCCGTCTCGCCAGCGCCGACTTTCACGAGCGTTACTTTTGAGCAGATCAACACAAACTTGAGGTCGTCGCCGAGCGCGGCGAGCAGATCAAATGTCTCGTCGGCGGCGTTGATCTCGACTTCAGCCTGCAAGGACGAACCGATCTGGCCGGCCGCCCTCACCTCCTCGATTTTTTTGGTCACCTCGGCGCGCACGGCGCGAATCGCCTGCCAGCGTGTCGTCAGCACTACGGCTTCGGGAAGTTCCGGCAGCGCGTGCCAGGTGGAGAGCATGACACTCTCGCCGCCTTGCACCTGCCGGATTTCCTCGGCGGTGAAGGAGAGAATCGGCGCCATGAGACGGGTGATCGATTGCACGATGTGCCACAGCGCGCTTTGCGCCGAGCGGCGCGCGCGCGAGTCGGCGGCGCTGGTGTAGAGCCGGTCCTTGAGGATGTCGAGGTAAAAGGCGCCGAGGTCTTCGGCGCAGAAGTTTTGCAGCGCCTGGACAATCTTGTGGAACTCGTAGCGGTCGTAGGCGGCCAGACAGTTGTCTTGCAGCTCGCGCGTCAGGCCCAGCGCGT
>JAUXWU010000078.1 GCA_030680085.1 Rhodocyclaceae bacterium
AGATGACCGACACCCCTGAGATGGTGTATCTAAGCGGGTTTTCCACGACTCGAATAGGTAAACCATTATGGGGGCGGTCATCCCGACGAAGATTTTGGGGCTTGAGGGGCAAGTGATCAAGGACGTTGTGTTCAACGAAGAGAGCGGGCGGGTGCGGGTTATTTGCGACCGCGACCGGCGTCGTCGGCCGGTGGATCACCGCACCAGGCAGCGTGGTTCGGTCAATCGCCTGTTGCGGCGGACGGTGCAGGACGTGCCGCTGGGCGGACACCCCTGCGAAATCGAGATCGAGGGCAGGAAAACCGGGGACAGACCACGGTTTTCGCACCCAACCGCCGTCTCGCCAGCGCCGACTTTTGTTTCGATCCTGCGTCAAGGCTACAAAGGTCTCGTTTTTGGGAGACACACCATGCACATGACTGTCGAACAAATCACGGATGAAGCACTGGCCCTGCCCAGCGAGGCACGCGCATTGCTCGCGGACCGTCTGGTCGAAAGCCTCGACCCGGCCGAGGATGGTTACATCCGCCAACTCTGGATGCGCAAAGCCCGCCGCCGCATCGATGAAGTGCGCAGCGGCGAAGTCAAGACCATCCCGGCCGACGAAGCATTCGCAGAGATCAGGCGAGCCATCGCTCGATGAGAATCGAGTTCCACCCGGAGGCGTTGGCGTAATTCCGCGCCGCCGCCACGTATTTCGAGAAGCAACAGCACAGCCTGGGCAAGCGATTCGTTTTTTGAATCGGCCGTACCCCTCAAGCGCTCCACTTTTCCCAACAAACCCGGGGCGAGACAATCGGCATGGCGTCTACCAAGCCAAGCCCTAGCAGTTCGGCGTCGCCGGTCACAAAGCAATCTGCATTGGCGCGCAATGCGCAGGCAATAATCCACGGATCCTCCGCATCGCATATCGGCAGACTTGGCGCAACCGATTGTGCGGGGATCACGCGCAGCAAACGCAACTCGGCCTCGACTTTTATCAGCAAAGCGTCGCCCGCCTTGAACTTGCGCCGCAAAATATCCAGCACCTCCGCCACAACGGGCTCGCCGATGACGACATCGTGATTCATCAACAAGCGCTCGTACAAATCGGCACACAGCCCGTGGGTAGCCAAGGCGCTCACCAAAACATTGGTGTCGAGGAATATCTTCACGAGACGGCCTTGAACACATCCTCGTCGGTTAAAAATCCTTGTTGTTCCGCCAGCACCGTCACCTCGTCGCGCACCGCGCGAAACCGCGCCAATGCCAACTGACGGCGCAATGCATCGCGCACAATGTCGCCCTTGGGGCGATGCGCTGCCTTTGCCGCCAACGTTAGCTCGCGCTCCAGCGCATCATCGATACGAATACTTAAAGTAGCGCTCATGGAAATCTCCAAGCATGGGTGTGTTTCATCGTAACACACTCACTGTACGCCCTACTGTCGTCGTCAGGACTTTACCGATGAGGCGTTTGCGCCGTGCGCCGGACGTGCTAACATTCGCCGCCTCAATAAGGTGAAGATTCACGCCACAGTCGGCATCCCGGGTGGTTAGCTCAGCGGTAGAGCACTGCCTTCACACGGCAGGGGTCACTGGTTCAAACCCAGTACCACCCACCAATTCCATAAGCCCGGCATTGCGTCGGGCTTTTTTGTTTTTGTAGTCGGTAGCGGAGGATCAGACCATGTCGAACGTCCAGACCAGCACCAGCCGCCTGCGCGAGCTTGATCTCCATTTGTTTCGCGAGGGCAGCCATACCCGGCTTTACGAGCGCCTGGGCGCGCATCCGGAGACCCGCGATGGCGTGGCCGGCTGTCATTTTGCGCTGTGGGCGCCGAATGCCCATGCCGTATCCGTCATGGGGGAATTCAACGACTGGCACCGGCATTCCCATTGGCTGCGGTGTATCCATGCCGATGCCGGTATCTGGGAAGGGTTTGTGCCGGGCGCCAGCGTCGGCCAGCGCTACAAGTTCCACATCGAATCGAATGTGAATGGCTACAAGGTCGACAAGGCCGACCCCTTCGCCTTCACCAGCGAGGCCGCGCCCGCCACTGCCTCGGTCATTGCCAGCCTCGACTACCACTGGCGCGACGAGGACTGGATGGCCCGGCGCAAGCAGGCGAACGCCCTTGACGCGCCGTATTCTGTGTATGAAGTTCACCTGGGCTCCTGGCGTCGCGCGCCGGACAGTCCCGATCAGCCCCTCGGCTATCGCGATAGCGCGCCGCTGCTCGCCGACTATTGCGTCGATATGGGCTTCACGCACGTCGAACTGCTGCCGGTGATGGAGCATCCGTTCTACGGCTCGTGGGGTTACCAGGTCACCGGTTTTTTCGCACCAACTTCGCGCTACGGCTCGCCGCAGGATTTCATGTTCCTCGTCGACCACCTGCATCAGCGCGGCATCGGCGTCATTCTCGACTGGGTGCCTTCGCATTTTCCGAACGACGAGCATGGGCTGGCCTATTTCGACGGCACGGCGCTTTATGAACACGCCGACCCGCGCCAGGGCTATCACCCGGAATGGAGCAGCCAGATCTTCAATTACGGCCGTCACGAGGTGCGCGCCTTCCTGCTCTCCGGCGCGCTGTTCTGGTTCGACAAGTATCACATCGACGGCCTGCGTGTTGACGCCGTCGCCTCCATGCTCTATCTCGATTACGCTCGCAAAGAAGGTGAGTGGATTCCCAACGAACACGGTGGCCGCGAAAACCTCGCCGCGATCCAGTTCCTGCGCCAGTTGAACGAGGCGGTCTATCGCGACTTTCCCGACACGCAGACCATCGCCGAGGAATCGACCGCCTGGCCGATGGTGTCGCGCCCGACCTGGCTGGGCGGCCTGGGCTTCGGCATGAAGTGGACCATGGGCTGGATGCACGACACGCTTGACTATTTTGCCCACGAACCGATCCATCGCAAGCATCACCACGACCAGATCACTTTCAGCATCTGGTATGCCTTCCATGAAAATTTCATGCTGCCGATCTCGCATGACGAGGTGGTGCATGGCAAGGGTTCGTTGGTCGGCAAACTGCCGGGCGACGAATGGCAGCGCTTCGCCAACCTGCGCCTGCTGCTCGGCTACATGTGGGCGCATCCGGGCAAGAAGCTGCTGTTCATGGGCTGCGAATTCGGCCAGACGCGCGAATGGGATCACGACACCAGTCTCGACTGGCACCTGCTGCAATACGGGTCGCATGCCGGCGTGCAAAGCTGGCTACGCGACCTGAATGCCTGTTACAAAGCGCGCCCTGCCCTGTTCAGCCGCGATTTCAGTCAGGACGGCTTCGAGTGGGTTGATTGCCATGACAGTGACGAGAGCGTCATCAGTTTTTTGCGGCGCGGCCAACATGGCGAGACAATGCTGGTGGTCATCAACGCCACGCCCGTGCTGCGCGAAAACTATCGGGTTGGGGTGCCGCAGGGCGGCCGCTGGCGTGAAGTGCTCAACAGCGACGCAACCGGCTACGGCGGCAGCGGTCAGGGCAATGGTGGCGGCGTGAATGCCGAGGATTGCGCCAACCACGGGCGGCCCTGCTCGCTGCAACTATGCCTGCCGCCGCTGGGCGTGCTCTTCCTTGAACCTGCCTGACCTGAAAAGCATCAAATAGATCATCATTTGATGCTATTATTGGTGTGCTCACAAAAAGGAGAACGCCATGCGCACTACGCTCGCCCTTGATGACGATTTGCTCGCTAAAGCCCAGACTTTGACCGGTGTTTCGGAAAAGACCGCCTTGATCCGCGAAGCCCTGCGCGCCTTGATTCAGCGCGAAAGCGCCAAACGGCTAGCCTTGCTTGGCGGCTCCGAGCCACAAGTGGGGGACATACCAAGACGTCAGACGGAAACGGCATGATCCTGGTCGACACCTCGATCTGGATTGACCATCTGCGCCAGTGCGACGAGCGCTTGAGCAAGCGGCTCAATCAGGGGCGGGTGTTCGTTCATCCCTTCGTGACCGGCGAGCTGGCGCTGGGTAGCCTCCAGAATCGCGACATGATTCTCGATGCGTTACAGAATCTCCCGCAAGCGCCGGTTGCCTCGGAGGAAGAGGTGCTGCAATTCATTCAGAAAAATGGTCTCTACGGGATTGGCATAGGCTATATCGATGCACATTTGCTTGCGACAACCCGCCTTGTGCCTGGCGCTACCTTGTGGACGCGAGACAAACGCCTACTCGCTGCCGCAACAAGCCTGGGTCTGGTGGAACACGTTGTTCACTGAATGAAATTCGCGCAAATGGTGTCAGACACCGTTTTCCGGTTGTCGGCATCCAGGCTAGCGCCGTGCTGCCAGCGCCGACTTTCTAGTGGTAATCGCTCTCGCGCTGGTGCCGAAGCGCAAGCACGGTAATGGTTTCTGCGTTGTCGATCTCGAACAACGCAACATAACCGGCGACACCAAACGAAATCACCAACTCACGCAGAAAAGGCGAACCGCCATCCGCCTTGCGGCAGGTAAATGGCGTCAGCTCAAGGGTGCGAATACCCGCCTTGATGGCTTGGAGCGCCCGGTCGGCAACCGCCCAATCGGCAGCGTCACGATCAAGGATGAAGTCATAAAGCCTGATCAGATCGGCTTCTGCCTCTTCCGTAAAGCGTACCCGGTAACTCACCGGGGAACCTTGGCACCGGATTTGGCCTGATCCAGCATGGCTTCGAGCCGACTCACGACGGCAGTAGCTTCGATGTAGACGCCGGTGAGCTGCGCTTTGTCGCGCGCAGCCAAGCCGCGTGCGATGAACTCACGCTGAGCTTGCCGATGTTCAATGGTGGCGCGAATAGCCTGTTCGACAAAGCCGGATAGACTTTCGCCTTCACGCAACACGCTCTCGGCCGACAGGCGGAGCTTGGGATCGACACTCAGGGATGGAATTGTCGCTGTTTTCATTTTGCGGCCTTTTGTATTACATTTGCGATGCAGTATGCCATGCTTTTCGTATTCGCAATGTCCCCTATTTCTCGGACATCGAAGGGAGAACAGAAAACCGTGGTCTGTCCACTATTTCCCTTCTCAGCGGTGAGCGAAGCGAGTCCGCTGCAATGACAAGTTGGACGAAGCCGCTACGCGGAGAAAAAGCCAAACCGGCGCTGACGACTGATTGAACTTGCACTTGGGCACTTCTATAAATCCCCAAAATATGTTATGCTTACAGCATGCAAACCAGCCTATTTGACCTTGAGAACCGCTACGCCAGTCTGAGTGAAGCGGG
>JAUXWU010000090.1 GCA_030680085.1 Rhodocyclaceae bacterium
CGCTGGTCGCTTACAGCCTGAACATCACCGATCTCGACCCGCTGCGCTACGGCTTGCTGTTCGAACGCTTCCTCAACCCCGAGCGGGTGTCGATGCCCGACTTCGACATCGACTTTTGCCAGGAGGGGCGCGACCGGGTCATCGACTATGTGCGGCAGCGCTATGGCAGCCATGCGGTCAGCCAGATTGTCACCTTTGGCACGCTGGCCGCCAAGGCGGTGATTCGCGATGTCGGCCGCGTGCTCGACCTCGGCTTCAACTTTGTCGATCAGTTCGCCAAGCTGATTCCCAACGAACTCGGCATTACGCTCGCCAAGGCGCGCACGCAGGAGCCGGCGATCAACGAGCGGCTGGAACAGGAAGAGGAACTGCGCGAACTCTGGGCCCTCGCCGAAAAGCTCGAAGGGCTGACCCGCAACGTCGGCATGCACGCCGGCGGCGTGCTGATTGCGCCGGGCAAGCTCACCGATTTTTGTCCGCTCTATTCCGCCGACGGTGGCGTCACCGTCAGCCAGTTCGACAAGGATGATGTCGAGAAGGCCGGCCTCGTGAAGTTCGACTTCCTGGGTCTGCGCACCCTGACAATACTTGCCGAAGCGGTAGTCTTCGTGAAAGAGGTGGAAGGCGTCGAGGTGAATCTCGAAGACTTGCCGCTCGACGATGCCGCCGTCTATGCCGACATCTTCAAGGCGGCCAACACCACGGCAGTGTTCCAGTTCGAATCGCGCGGCATGAAAGACACCCTGGTGCAGGCGCGCCCCGACTGTCTGGAAGATCTGATCGCGCTGAACGCACTCTACCGGCCGGGGCCGATGGACTTCATCCCGAACTTCATCAACAGGAAGCACGGCCGCGAGCGCGTCGTCTATCCGCATCCGAGCATGGAAAAGCTGCTCGCCAACACCTACGGCATCATGGTGTACCAGGAACAGGTGATGCAGACGGCGCAGGTGGTGGCGGGCTATTCGCTCGGCGGCGCCGACCTGCTGCGGCGCGCGATGGGCAAGAAGAAGGCCGATGAAATGGCCGAGCAGCGCGAGATTTTTGTCGCTGGCGCAGCCGGCAACAACATCGCAGCGGCCAAGGCGAACGAAATTTTCGACACGATGGAAAAGTTCGCCGGCTATGGCTTCAACAAGTCGCATGCCGCCGCCTATTCGCTGGTCGCCTATCACACCGCCTGGCTGAAGCACCACTACCCGGCGGCTTTCATGGCGGCGACGCTGTCGTCGGAAATGGCCGACACCGACAAGGTGCAGTTCTTCTTTCTCGACGCCCAGGCCAATGGCATCAAATTCCTGCCGCCCGACATCAACACCGGTTTTGTGCGTTTCCGGCCGGTCGACGCGAAGACCGTCCGCTATGGCCTCGGTGCCCTCAAGGGCACGGGCGAGGCGGCGCTGACGGTGATTCTCAAGGCACGCGCAGCAGGGCCATTTACCGATCTGTTCGACTTCTGCCGCCGCGTCGACCGCCGCGCCGTCAACCGCCGCGTCATCGAGTCGCTGATTCGCGCCGGCGCATTCGACAGCGTGGATGACCACCGGGCCAAACTGCTCGCCTCGGTTGGCAAGGCGCTCGAAGCCGCCGATCAGGCCGAGCGCCACGCCCATCAAGGGGGCTTGTTCGACGCCCCCGATGGCGCGGCGCAGCAAGAAACCCACTATGTCGAGGTGCCGCGCTGGTCTGAGCGCGAGCAACTACTCAACGAAAAACAGGCACTGGGATTTTTCCTCTCCGGACACCCCTACAACGCCTACGCGCTGGAGCTCAAGTCATTCGTGCGGCGGCGGCTGGTCGATCTCGAACCACAACGCGAGCCGACCTTGCTGGCTGGCGTGGTGCTCGGCGTGCGCACGCAGATGACCCGCCGCGGCAAGATGGCCATCGTCACGCTTGACGACGCCAGCGCCCAGGTTGAAATATCGGTGTTCAACGAGCTGTGGGATGCCGAGCGCAGCAAGGTTCGCGAGGACGAACTGCTGCTGGTCGAAGGCAAGGTGCAGAAGGACGATTACAGCGGCGGCCTGCGCGTGACGGCCGACAAACTGATGACCCTGGCTGAAGCGCGTGGCCGTCACGCGCGGGTGTTGAAGCTGGCCTTGAACGGCACCTCCAGCGCCGCCGCCTGCCGCCTGCGCACCCTGCTGGCGCAGTATCGCTGCACCGAGCGCGCTACCGACAACGTTTGCCCGGTGCGCATCTGCTATCGCAACGCCGCGGCGGAAACCGAACTGACGCTGCCCGATGCCTGGCGTGTGCGGCTGGAGGATGGCCTCATCGATGCGTTGAACGACTGGCTCAAGCCGGAGAACGTGCGGGTAATTTACGGCTGAATCTTGCTGACGCCGTCCCCATGTTGGCGGCGTGCCGGCTGACGCCGTCTCGCCAGCGCCGACTTTTACGCGGAGCGCCGCTGTTCGAAACCGCTGAACTCAGTGGCCTCATGAGCGCTGCCGATCTCGACGGCGACATGATTGACCTGCGCCGAAGGCGGGCCGCGCCGCGCCCAGTTCATGATGGCCGCAACCTGTTCGTCGCTGCCGGCGACCAGCGCTTCGACACTGCCGTCGTTGCGATTCTTTACCCAGCCGGTAACGCCCAGCCGCGCGGCTTCTTGCGCCATGCTGGCGCGAAAATACACGCCTTGCACGCGACCGGTGATGATGAGGTGGCGGACTTCGTGCGTCACTTCACTTGCATGCCGGGTGTGGCACCGCTATCGGGCGAGAGTAAGTAGAGGCCGGCCGTCTTGCCTTCGGGATCGGAAGCGGCAAGCACCATGCCTTCGGACAGGCCGAACTTCATTTTGCGCGGCGCGAGGTTGAATACCATCACGGTGTGGCGACCGACCAGCGTGGCGGGGTCGTAGGAGGACTTGATGCCGGCGAATACCTGCCGGGTGCCGAGCGGACCGAGGTCGAGGGTGAGCTTGAGCAACTTTTCCGCGCCTTCGACATGTTCGGCATGGGCGATCAGCGCGATGCGCAGGTCAATTTTGGCGAAGTCGTCGATGGAAATGTGCGCCCCGCCGCCCGCCCCATCTCCCCTCGCGGGAGAGGGTTGGGGAGAGGGGGTGACGGCCTGCTGTTGATGCTGGGCGTGACGCTGCTCCGATTGCGCTGGCGGCAGCGGCGCGGCGGGCGTCAATGATTCACGATTGGCGGCAAGCAGCGCCTCGATCTGCTTGCCCTCGATACGCGTCATCAGGTGCTCGTAGGGGTTGATGAGGTGGCCGGGCGGCAACAGGTGGCCGGCATCGGCCCAATGCAGCGGGGCGATGTTGAGAAATTCTTCGGCGCGCTGGGCGAGTTTGGGCAGCACCGGCTTGAGATACAGCGTCAGCAGGCGGAAGGCGTTGATCAGCACGGTCGCGACGTGGTGCAGCCGTTCTTCGTTCTCTGCTGCTTTGGCGAGCACCCAGGGCGGGTTCTGGTCGACGTACTGATTGACCTGGTCGGCCAGCGCCATGACGCGGCGCAAGCCGCGCGCGTAGTCGCGCGCTTCGTAGTGACCGGCGATTTCCGCGGCGGCTTCACTGAGGCCGGGCAGCTCGGTGGCGAAGGCGTCGTTCAGGTGCGCGTGCAGCAGTTTGCCGGCAAAGCGTTTCTGGATGAAACCGGCGGCGCGGCTGGCGATGTTGATGTATTTGCCGACGAGATCGGAATTGACGCGGCTGACGAAGTCGTCGAGGTTCAGGTCGAGGTCTTCCATCGAGCCGTTCAACTTGGTGGCGAAGTAGTAACGCAGCCATTCCGGATTCAAACCCTCGGCCAGATACGATTCGGCGGTGATGAAGGTGCCGCGCGACTTCGACATCTTGGCGCCATCGACGGTCAAAAAGCCATGGGCGAAAACATTGGTGGGCGTGCGATAGCCGGCGTGCTTGAGCTCGGCCGGCCAGAACAGGGCGTGGAAATAAAGAATGTCCTTGCCGATGAAATGAACCAGCTCGGCGGTGGAGTCGGGCTTCCAGTACGCGTCGAAATCCAGCCCTTTTTGCGCGCAGAGATGCTTGAAGGATCCCATGTAGCCGATCGGCGCATCCAGCCAGACGTAAAAATATTTGCCCGGCGCGTCGGGAATCTCGAAGCCGAAATACGGCGCATCGCGCGAGATGTCCCAGTCGGTAAGCTTGTTTTCGCCCTCCGCGCCCAGCCATTCCTGCAACTTGTTGGACGCTTCGCTTTGCAGGTGGCCAGCTTGCGTCCATTGCCGCAGAAAAGTCTGGCAACGCGGATCGGAAAGTTTGAAGAAATAATGGTCGGAGGACTTGAGTTCGGGTTTCGCGCCGGAAACGGCCGAGAGCGGATTTTTTAGATCGGTGGGCGCATAGGCCGCGCCGCAGGCTTCGCAGTTGTCGCCGTACTGGTCCAGCGCGCCGCATTTCGGGCATTCGCCCTTGATGTAGCGATCCGGCAAAAACATCTTTTTGACCGGATCGTAAAACTGCTCGATGGAACGCACCTCGATGAGGCCGGCCGCTTGCAGTTTTTTGTAAATGTCCTCGGCGTAATGGCGCGTCTCGTCCGAGTGGGTCGAATAGTAGTTGTCGAAAGCGACATGAAAGCCGGTGAAATCGCGCAGATGTTCGCCATGCACGCGGCGGATCAGCGCCTCCGGCGAAATGCCCTCCTTCTCGGCGCGCAGCATGATCGGCGTGCCGTGGGTGTCGTCGGCGCAGACATACCAGCACTCGTGGCCGGAGAGTTTCTGGAAGCGCACCCAGATGTCGGTCTGGATGTATTCGACGAGGTGACCGAGATGGATGGCGCCGTTGGCGTAGGGCAGGGCGGAGGTGACGAGGATCTGGCGGGTTATTGGGTACATGAGGGGCACATGAGGCAGACTATCAGGTGGAAGTGGGAGTAATCAAACGCAGTTTCGGAAAATAAGTTCGGTAGCGGTTCGCATCGCGCGTCAGCAACGCCAATCCAGCCAACTGGGCATGTGCGCCGATATAAAAATCAGGCAAAGGCGAAGTCTTGACACCTTGTCTGCGGCGGTATTTTACGAAGGACTGTCCGGCCAGGTGAGCGGCTTCCCACGGGAGCTCGGCGCGCTGAATTTTCAGTCGGGACAACACGGTATCCAGTTCCGCCAGTTGCTGGTACGCCACCGATACCTCGGCATAGACCAGTTGGTTGATCACCACGGGCCCGGCAAGCAAGGCATCGGCCAGTGCGGATTGAGACCAGGACAGCCAATCGGGGTCGGCGGTGAAAATGTCCAGCAGCACATTGCTATCGACAAAGATCAAAACTTACTCCGCGTCGCGCGTCATGCGCAGGATGTCATCGGTACGCAATTCCCGATGACTGGTTGCACTACCGGCAACATCACTCAGTGCGGCCATGATGCGTCGCCGCCGCTCGGCGGTGTCCTCTGCTGCTTTTTCCAGCCAGACCCGCCCGTCGGCGAATTGGAATTCCACCTCGCTGCCCGAGGCGAGCCCGGCCAATTCCCGAATATTTTGGGGAATGGTTACCTGACCTTTGCTGGTGAGTCGCATGCCGTGCTCCTTGGGTGGTATTACCGTCTCGGTAAGAATTTTAGGTTAAATGCAATGTACCGTAAAGGCGAGTTTTTACGCCGTCCCCGTGTTGGCGGCAGACCGGCTGCGCCGTTCCGCCAGCGCCGACTTTTACACACACAGCCACGCCGCCAGGCCACCGCCCGAGCGCGCTTCTAGTCGCACATCCCAGCCATTGGCGCGCGCCAGTTCGCGCACGATGGCGAGTCCGAGTCCGGCGCCGCCGGTCGCCGGGCTGCGCGAGGGGTCGAGGCGGTGGAAGGGCTGAAACATCGTCTCGATCTGGTCGGGCGGGATGCCCGGGCCGCGGTCGAGAACGCCGATGCGGCAATGCTCGCCGTCTATTTCGCAGACCAGTTCCGCCGGCGTATCAGGGGCGTGGCGCAGCGCGTTTTGCAGCAGGTTGCCGACGGCGCGCCGCAAGGCGCGTGGCGGGACAGCGCGTTGGCAGGGCGGGCAAGTCACGGTGATAGCGCGTTCCGGTGTCGAAAAATCGGTGGCCAGATCGGTCAGCCACTCAGCCAGATCGAGCGTGACCGGCGGTTCGCGCTCCAGTCCGCGCGCCAGATCAAGCAGGGAACCGATCAGCCCGTTCATTTCTTCGATGTCGGACTCCAGCCGCGCAATCAGGGCCGGCGTCGGGGCGAGCTTCAAGAGTTCCAGCGCCAGACGCATGCGTGCCAGCGGCGTGCGCAGATCATGCGAGACGCCGACCAGCAAGGTGGTGCGGGCCATGAGCAATTCCCGCACCTGGCGCGCCATGGCGTTGAAACGGCTGGCCAGCGCCGCCAGCTCGGTCGGGCCGGTTTCCGGCAACAACTCCGGGCTTTCGCCCTGGCCGATGTGCGTGGCCGCCTGCTCCAAACGCGCCAGCGGCGCCGTGATGCGGCGCGCCAGCCAGACGGCAACCCCGCCGGCCAGCGCCAATCCGCCGAGCAGCGCAATCAACAAGGCGGTCACCGGCTGGGCGTCGATGCGTTGCTGCGACAGCCCCACCGCCAGATGGCCGTGGCCCGCCGGCAAATTTATCCAATACCAGATCGTGTCGGCGACGCTTTCTCGCACCAGATGTTGCCGTGTGCCGGTGCGGTTGGCCAGCGCATCTTCCAGCAGATAAAAATAGGGCGGGTGCCACTCGTCGACCCCCACGCCCGGTGACTCGGCACGCAGCGCCAGTGCGTGATTCGCCAGTAGTTCGAACTCGAAATCGACACGCGTTTGGGGTGGCAACTCGGCCCAGGTCTGCGCCGACAGGATCATCAGGCTGGCCAGGTCGTCGGCCGAACGCCGCGCCAGCGGCAGCAGCAAATACACCGACAAGGCGAGCGCCGCCAGCAACTCGATCAGGATGAAGGCGGCGGCGAGCAGCAGCGTGTTTTGCCGCGCCAGGCTGGTCGGCGCGCTCAATTCTGGTTGCCGCGCGGGGTGAATAGATAGCCCTCGCCGCGCACGGTGCGGATGTAGGCGGGCGCGGCGGTGTCGGTCTCGATCTTGCGGCGCAGGCGGGTGACGAGAATGTCGATGCTGCGGTCGAAGGGGTCGCGGTCGTAGCCCTTCAGCAGGTCGACCAGCGAGTCGCGCGAGAGCACGCGGTTGGGTCTGGCGATGAAGGCGGCGAGCAGGTCGAATTCGGCGCCCGTCAGACGAATCTCCACGCCGTCCTTCAACAGGCGGCGGCTGGCGATGTCGAGGCTGAATGGGCCGAACCGGGGTGGTGGCGCGGCGGCTGTGTCCAGCGCGGCGGACGCGGGCTGGCCGCGCCGCAGCAATGCGCGCAAGCGGGCCAGCAACTCGCGCGGGCCGAATGGTTTGGCCAGATAATCATCGGCGCCGACTTCGAGGCCGATCACCCGATCCATCTCCTCGCCGCGTGCCGACAACATCAGGATCGGCACCGTCGATTGCGCGCGCAGCCTGCGCGTCAGCGCCAGCCCGTCCTCGCCCGGCAACATCAGGTCGAGTACGATGGCATCGGGCATCCCGTCGGCCAGCGCGGCGCGCATTGCGGTGCCATCACCGACCGCCGCCACGACAAAGCCATTCGCCACCAGATAGGTCGTCAATAATTCCCGCAAGGCCGGGTCGTCATCGACGATGAGAATGCGGGGCAGCGCGGGGGAGGTCATGCGGCAGAGTGTAACGCCGGACATGGCTTGCCCGATCAGCCGGATACGCACGGAAACAATCTGAAACAGTCAGAGGCGGGCGGGACATGGCACTGTTACGTACTGAACTGAAGATGGCAACACCGGAACACGGACACCATGAAAACCCAAACTTTCATCCTTCAACTATTGCTGCTGGCGCTGACGACGCCCGCATGGGGACAGGATTCCCCTGCGGCGCCCGAGGCCCGGACTGCGAAGCCCCTGAATCTTTCACTGCCAAAGGATCTCATTCGCTCGCCCCCCGCTTCTTTTCAGGGCGAAGCGGTTGATGATCCGGTGGCGCGCAACCTGCGGCCGGAGGCGGGGCGCAAGCCCTACGGCAGCGGTTACGAAGCCCGCCAGCGTGAAACCAATCCGGGGGATGGCGCAGGCCGGGGCGACGGCGGAAATAGCCGAGGTTCTGGCGCTGGCACTGGTAGCAGTGGCGGTGGCAGGGGTGGTGGGGGACGTGGACGGTGACGGCATTTCATTCATTTCACAGGAGAAACATCATGAACACACAGAAAACACTCAAAACACTCGCAATCGTAATGATCTCGGCGACCATGGCAACGGCGGTATTCGCCCGGGGCGGTGGCGGCCAGGGTGGCGGCCAGGGCGGCGGCCAGGGCGGCGGTCAGCAGTATGGTCAGGGCGGCGGCAGCGGACAGGGCACGCAACAGGGCACGCAAACCCGCACCCAGACGCGTGACCATGTTGGCAACCCGACCGGACAACAAACCCAGACCCGTGACCGCATTCACGCACCAGCCACCGCGCCCGCTCCGACCACGGCCAACTAATGCGTATGGCCCGCCCCTCCCATCCTCCCCTCTCGGGGAGGTGACTGGGGTTCGCGGGCTACGCCCGCTCCAAGCTTGTGGCTGTCGCCTCCTTGGGACGGCCCGGCGGAGGCTCGTCTTGAATGTTCTGGGGACACCCCCATCTGGCGGGAGAGGCGGCCTGATAAAACCGGCCGCCTCTCCACTCAACCCCGCCCCACCCAGATTCCATGAGGTTTCCCATGTCTCTCACTGAACAATCCATCCAGACGGCCCTGCAAGCGGTGGTCGATCCCAATACCGGCCGTGACCTCGTCGCCAGCCGCAGCGCAAAGAACATCAAGATCAATGGCGCCGACGTTACGCTGGATGTCGAGCTGGGTTACCCGGCCAAGAGCCAGATCGAGCCGATCCGGCAAGCGGTGGTCGCCGCCATCAAGGGCGTGGCCGGCGTCGGCAATATCTCGGCCAACGTGTATCAGAAGATTGTCTCGCACTCCGTCCAAAAAGGCGTCAAGCTGGTGCCCGGCGTGAAGAACATCATCGCCATCGCTTCCGGCAAGGGCGGCGTGGGCAAATCGACTACTGCTGTTAACCTTGCCCTGGCGCTCGCCGCCGAAGGTGCCAGTGTCGGCATTCTCGACGCCGACATCTACGGCCCCTCGCAGCCGCAAATGCTCGGCATCGCCGACAGCCGACCCGAATCCACCGACGGCAAGAAGCTCCAGCCGCTCTTGGCCCACGGCATCCAGGCCATGTCGATCGGCTTCCTGATCGACCCCGAACAGCCGATGGTCTGGCGCGGCCCGATGGTGACCCAGGCGCTGAATCAGTTGCTCGGCGACACCAACTGGCAGGACCTCGACTACCTGGTGGTCGATCTGCCGCCCGGCACGGGTGACATCCAGCTCACGCTGGCGCAACAGGTGCCGGTGACCGGCGCGGTGATCGTCACCACGCCGCAGGACATCGCCCTGCTCGACGCGCGCAAGGGTCTGAAAATGTTCGAGAAGGTCGGCATCCCGATCCTCGGCATCGTCGAGAACATGAGCATCCACATCTGCTCGAAGTGCGGTCACGAAGAGCACATCTTCGGTTCCGGCGGCGGCGACAGGATGAGCAAGGATTACGAGGTCGAGATGCTCGGCGCGCTGCCGCTCGACATGACGATCCGCATGCAGGTCGACGGCGGCAAGCCGACCGTGGTTGCCGATCCGGACGGCCGCGTGGCCGAAATCTACAAGAGCATCGCCCGCCGCATCGCCGTCAAGATCGCCGACCAGGCCAAGGATCACAGCGCCAAGTTCCCGAGCATCGTGATTCAGAACACCTGACCTGCCATGGGGAAGGGGGCGGACTTGCGCCGTCCCCGTGCTTGGGCGAGTCGGCTGACGCCGTCCCGCCAGCGCCGACTTTATGCCGCGAGCGGCAGCAGGTCCCGGGCGTTTTCCAGCGGCCAGTAACCAGCCGCCTGCGCATCCAGAATGGTGATTTCTGCGATGCCGCTGGCCGCATAAGCCACATTGAC
>JAUXWU010000093.1 GCA_030680085.1 Rhodocyclaceae bacterium
GCCGCTCTGCACAGACGGGGCTCGCCCCGTCTGTGCAGAGCCCAAAAGCAAAGTCAAAAACGAAAAGCTAAACCCATCATGCCTCGCTTCCACCGGCCAGGATAATTGACGCAGACCGGTCAAGGTAATTGACACCGGGCAGCAGGTCGCGTTCGGCGATGCCGGGGAAGTAGTCCATGGCCTGCGTATAGGCACGGTCGAGGTTCTTGCCGCGCGATTTCATTTCAACCAGCAGGATGCCCGGCCAGAACAGGTCGACATAGCCGGCCCCGCCGCCGTATTTCTTTACCGCGTGCTCGAAGCTGGCGATGCGTTTGTCGGTGATGCCGAAGATTTCGAAAAAGGCGATCAGGAATGGCTTGGCTTCGGCGTCCTCGTTGCCGGCGTCGGCCCAATGCCTGGAAAACGCCAGGGCGCGGGATTTGATTTCGTTCCAGGAGAGTGGCATGGGCGGGCGGCGGTTGGCGGGATTGGCGGGATTGACGTAACCGGCCTGCCGCGCTTTATGCGGCTGGTCCGTGTTGACGGATGGGCCTCTCATTCATAGTGCGTCCACATACGCAAGACGCGAACTGTTCTCTCTTTGGCAAAAACCTCATACACGATGCGGTGCTGAATATTGATGCGGCGGGAGTATGCACCAGCAAGATCACCGACCAGCTTCTCGAAAGGGGGAGGATTCTGGAATGGGTCGTTGGCAAGAACTGCGAGCAATTCTTGCGCCTTTGGTTTAAGACCCCTTGCAGCAAGCTTTTTTGCATCCTTCATTGCTTGCCTGGCATAGACAACTGCCCAACTCACCACTTAAGCTCCTTGGAGCTCTTGGCGAGAGGCTCGGCCATGCCGGCCTTGATGGATTCGCGCATGCCGGGCACGGTCAATAAATACAAAGTTTCTTGAATTGCGCTCCAATCTTCCGCAGAAAGCAGCACGGCACTGCTGCGTTTCCCGGAAATGATGATCGGCTCATGTGACTCGACTGCCTGGTCAATAAGCCGATACAGATTGGCGCGAGCCGCGCTGGCGGTAAGTGTGTTCATTTCGTGCCCCCTCAAGGAAGTTCGCACGGTACGCGAACGCGTACGCCAAGTCAAGTCAAGTGGGCAGCAGATAGGGGCGGCCGCGAGAAGCCCGGCGCCAGCAGCTAGCGCCGCCGCTTCCAGGGATAGGGTTCGACCTGGGCGTTATCGATCCGGTAGCCGGTCGCGCCTTCTGCCGTCACCGCAGCCACGGTGCGCACGATGCGCGCGGTCTGCTTGAAGCTGCCGATCTCGAAGACCAGCGCGCCGGGACGCTCGGTGGTCTTGTCCTTGCCCTCGACGGTCAGCCACACTTCCTTGCCGTCCGGGCTGGGGGAAACGTAGTGCGGCTTGGAGTTGGTCTTGATCTTCTTCACCGACCAGTCGGTGGTGTCGATGATCACGAAGTTGTCATCCACGCGATCCAGCGTGAAGGCGTAGCGGGAGTCGTAGCTCCAGGCGTTGTGCATCGAGGTCGGCCCGGCCGCCTTGCCGGCCACGGCTATGTCAATGTTCTTGGCAACAGTATCGGTCGCGGTGTCGATGAAGCTCACGCGCAGCTTGCCGTCGTCCAGGCCCCAGTGATTGACCATCACCCACTTGCCATTCGGGCTGACCGCCGGATGCTTGGGCCGGTTGCCGGTCTTGATCTTGCCGGATACGGCGCGCTTGTCGAGGTCCAGTACGGTCACCGTCGTGCCGGCTGACTTATCCGGCAAAATAGCGGCATGCTGATCCATCCCCAGTTCGACCCGATTGCCCTCTCCCTCGGCCCGCTGGCCGTGCGCTGGTACGGGCTGATGTATCTCGCCGCCTTCCTCGCCTTTCTCTGGCTCGGCAAGCGACGCGCGGCGACGCAGCCCTGGCATGGCATCAAGCCGGTGGCGCTCGACGACCTGCTGTTTTACGGCGTGCTCGGGGTCATCATCGGTGGCCGGCTGGGCCAGGTGCTGTTCTACGAGCCGGCTTACTACCTTGCCCATCCGCTGGAAATTTTCGCCGTCTGGAAGGGCGGCATGAGCTTCCACGGCGGCTTCCTCGGCGTGCTGGCGGCGATGGCGCTGTTCGCCAGGAAACGCGGCCTTTCCTTCTGGCAGCTCACCGATTTCATCGCGCCGCTGGCACCCATCGGCCTGGGCTTGGGGCGCATCGGCAACTTCATCAATGGCGAGCTGTGGGGCCGGGTGGCGGATGCCGCCCTGCCCTGGGCGATGATTTTTCCGCAGGTCGATGCGCTACCGCGCCATCCCTCGCAGCTCTATCAGGCGCTGGGCGAAGGGCTGCTGCTGTTTTTGCTGCTGTGGTGGTATTCGAGCAAGCCGCGCCCGCGCGGCACGGTGTCGGCGCTGTTTCTCACCGGCTACGGCAGCGCGCGCTGGGTCGGCGAACTATTCCGCGAGCCGGATCACGGCATCTTTGGCGTTTCATACGCCATCAGCATGGGGCAGTGGCTGTCGCTGCCGATGATCGTCGTCGGGGTTTATTTATTCATGCGCTGGAGAAAACAACCATGAGCCGACCATTCAAGGTGCTGGGCATCCAGCAAATTGCCATTGGCGGCCTGTCCAAGGAGCGCCTGAAAACCCTGTGGGTCGACAAGCTCGGGCTCGCCGTCACCGGCAATTTCGTTTCGGAACGCGAAAACGTCGATGAAGACAACTGCACCATCGGCGCCGGCCCGTTCAAGGTCGAGGTCGACCTGATGCAGACGCTCGACCCGGAGAAAAAACCCGCCGTTCATGCAACCCCGCTCAACCATGTCGGCTTGTGGATCGACGACCTGCCCATGGCCGTCACCTGGCTCACCGCCCAGGGCGTGCGTTTCGCGCCCGGCGGCATCCGCAAAGGCGCGGCCGGTCATGACATCTGCTTCCTGCACCCAAAGGCGAGCGACGAGTTCCCCATCGGCGGCGAAGGCGTGCTGATCGAACTGGTGCAGGCGCCGCCGGAGGTGATCGCGGCGTTGGGCAAGTAAAAGTCGGCGCCGGTAGGACGGCGCCGAACTGCGCACAGTGCAGTTGCAGCCTTCCCCCGGTCCGTTGCTGATCTCATGAACGGGTTACAAGCCTTGATTCGCACGCTTTACAGTGCTGTTAATCGTGTGATTAAATCACTAAGTTATCATGTTGTTAATAGGAGGTTGCGATGTCTCATATCAGTGCTAATGAGTTAAAAACAAAAGGCGTGGCCGCTATCGAAGCCATGCTGGCCGAGCATTCCGAGGCGATTGTGTCGGTGCGCGGAAAAGATCGCTTCGTGGTGATGGGCATCGCCCAATACAATTATCTGCGCGAGTGCGAGCTTGGGGCCGCGTTGGCCGAGACGCGAGCCGATGTGGCGGCGGGGCGATTTGTGCGGGAATCGGTGGAAGCGCATTTGGCAAGGCTGGAAAACCCGACATGAGTTATTCGCTGGTTTTCACCGAGGCCTACAACCGCCGCGCCGCGCGCTGGTTAAAAAAGCATCCTGATTTACGCCAGCAATACCTGAAAACCCTGCAACTGCTGGAAGCCAATCCGTTTCATCCATCGCTGCGCCTGCACGCACTGAGCGGCAAGCTGCACGGCGTCCATTCTGTTTCCATCAATGTGTCGTATCGCATTACGCTGGAATTATTGATTCAGGATGAGCAGATCATTCCCGTCAATGTCGGCGACCACGATGCGGTTTATTGATGACCGGTGACGGCGTTACAAAACCAGTTCCAGCGGCAGCCGCACCGCCAAGGCCACCACCAGCGCGGCACCCACCGAAAGCGCCACTGAAAAATACGCCTCGCGCCGTCCCAGCAGCTTGAGCATCATCGCAAAGGTCGATACGCAGGGCACATAGAAGGTCAGAAAGGCGAGGAAGGTGGCGATCTGCGTCATGGTGAGCACGCCTTCGAGCTCCTGCGTGCCGAGCGCCTGAAAGACCATCAGCAGCGAGAGCTCCTTGCGCAGCACGCCGAACAGGATCGGCACGCCCAGCACGACGGGCAGGCCGAGCCACCAGACGGTAATCGGCGTCAGCGCCAGGTTGATCCAGTAATCGGCGCCGAAGTGCGACAGCAGCGCCAGCACCACGCTGCCGGCCACCAAGAGCGGCAGCACGACGGTGACGATGTCGCGGCTGCGTTCCCAGGTATTGGCCAGCAATGCGCGCAGGGTGGGCACGGCATAGGGCGGAATTTCCTGAATCATGCCAGGCGTGGTTTCCGGATAGCGGCGTTTCAGCAACTTGCCGATCAGGCTGACGACGATGGGCGCCAGCATGAACAGGGCAAACACGCCAAAACCGCCAAGATATTTGCCGCCCAGCGCCAGCAGGATGGCCGAGCGCGCCGAGCAGGGCAGGAAGGTGATCAGGAGCGCGGCGACGGTGCGGTCGCGGCCGTGGGTGACGGCCGCCGTGGCGGCGAGCGCCGGCACGTTGCAGCCCAGTCCCATGAGGAATGGCAGGGCGACGCCGCCGTGCAGGCCGAGGCGGTGAAAGCCGCGATCCACGACGAAGGCGACGCGGTGCATGATGCCCGACTCTTCGAGCAGCACCAGCAGCAGCACCAGCGGAATCATGTAGGGAATGACGATGCCGGCCAGACCTATAAAGCCGTCCAGCACGGCGCGGGCGACGACACCGCCGACGTCGGTGGGCTGCCAGGGTTCGGCCCACTCGATCAGGCGCGCGACGGTGTGGCTATCAAGGAAGGCGCTGACCTCGAAGACAAAAAACAGCACCAGCGCGAAGATCGTCAGGCTGCCGACAAAACCCCAGCGCGGGTGCAGGAAGAGTTCGTCCGCCAAGCGTTGCCAGCGCGGCGCGGCGTGTTCGCCGCCGGGGCGGGTGACGGCCTCATACAGCAGCGCGGCGCGGTGATGGCGATCGGCGTGAATCTCGTCGTCCAGAGGACGCGGCAGCGCCGCGGAGGCCGCGTCCCGCGCCTGCAGCAGGGCGGCGAATTGCGCGGGGAAATGGCAGCGCAGCTCGTCGAAAAAGTAGTCGTCATTCTCGGCCAGTTGCATCGTCAGCAGCATGGGCGGCACGCCGAAGGCGGTGGCGACATCGGCGCTGGCGGCGATGGCCGCGATGGCCGACAAATGGGCGGCGATATGCGGACTGGGTGGTTGCGGCTGCGGGCTGCGGGCTTCGCGCGCGGCGCGCACCACCACGCTGAACAGATCGGCCAGCCCGATGCCCATGTGGGCGACGGTGGGCACAACCGGCGCACCAAGTTTTGCCGACAGGGCGCGCACGTTGATGAACAGCCGCTTGTCGCGCGCCTCGTCCATGCGGTTCAGCGCGATGACCAGCGGCCGGCCCATCTGGGCGAGTTCGAGCGCCAGTTCGAGATCGCGTTCGAGCGCGGTGGCGTCCATCACCAGCAGCAGCACGTCGGGCGCGGCGAAGGCCTTTTCGGGTTGATGCGCCTCGTGGCGGGCAATGGCCGGCCAGCGGTCGCCCCACAGCAAATACTTGAGGACGACCGGCACATCGCCCTGCAACTGGTGGAAGGTATCAATGGAGGGCAGATCGACTAGAGAAATCTGGTCAAGACCGACCTCGACCTGGCATTCATCGTAAGCCGGGCCGATGCCGGCCAGCCGTTCGTGGCGCACCGCCGTACTCGACGCGGCGCGGAAGATGCAGCTTTTGCCGGTGTTTGCCTGACCAACGATGGCCACGCGCGGACGCCGCGAGCCGCGCAGCAGCGGGCCCGCGAGGGGAAAGGTATGGGCAGGGAGGGACAAAATAAAGCTTGCTTAGTTGAGAACGGTTCTCATTATGCAAGCAGATCGGCAAAGCTGTCAATAGCCGGATAGTCACCAGTGTCTTTTTCTGGCTGGCGGGTGTCGGGCCGGCGCACGGCGACCAGATGCCGGATGCCGTAGACGCGGGCGGCGTCGAGCACCGGCAGGCTGTCGTCGACCAGCAGGGTGCGCGCCGGGTCGAAGGGTTCGATCACGCGCAGACGTTCCCAGAAAGTCCGCGCCTCTTTTGCCGCGCCGAGCGTATGCGAACTGACGAGGGCGTCGAAATGTGGCTCCAGCCCGGTCCTCGCCATCTTGAGGGTCAGGGCCTTGTGGTGAGCATTGGTGGCCAGCACCAGCCGTTTTCCCCTCTGGCGCATCGCGGTGAGGAATTCGATGACGGCCGGATGCACGGCGATCAGGTGCGCCACCTCTTCCTTCAGACGCATGATGTCCAGCTCCAGCTCGGTTTCCCAGAAGTCGACCGAATACCATTCGAGCGTGCCGGCGCGGGCGTGGTAGCGCGCCATCAGCTCCTCGCGGGCAACATCATGCGGCAGGCCGCGCGCCGCGGCGTAGGCGAGCGGCACATGGGTCTGCCAGAAATGATTGTCGAAATGCAGGTCGAGCAACGTGCCGTCCATGTCGAGCAGGACGGTGTCGATCTCCGACCAGGCTAAATGCGCCATGCGGTGCTCCAGAAGGGTGGATTGAAAGCCCGAGAATACACGCGGCAGGTGGCAAAGTCGGCTCTGGCAGGACGGCGCATTGCTATCATCCTGTTCTTCAATGGGAAAACGGCGGGAGCGGAACAATGAGCAAGCACCCTGAAGTAAGGATTCCGGCGCTGGACGCCTGGCAAAAGGCCGCGGCCAAATCCGCGCCAGACGGCGACCTGGCCCGGCTGGACTGGACGACGCCCGAGGGTCTGACGGTGAAGCCGCTCTACACCAAGGCCGACACCGCCGACCTGCCCTACGCCGACACCCTGCCAGGCTTCGCACCTTTCGTGCGCGGGCCACAGGCGACCATGTACGCGGCGCGGCCGTGGACCATCCGCCAGTACGCCGGCTTCTCGACCGCCGAAGAATCGAACGCCTTCTACCGCCAGGCGCTCGCCGCCGGGGCGCAGGGCGTGTCGGTGGCCTTCGACCTGGCTACCCATCGCGGCTACGATTCCGACCATCCGCGCGTCGTCGGCGATGTCGGCAAGGCCGGCGTCGCCATCGATTCGGTCGAGGACATGAAAATCCTCTTCGACGGCATTCCGCTCGACAAGGTCAGCGTGTCGATGACCATGAACGGCGCCGTGCTGCCGGTGCTGGCGGGCTACATCGTCGCCGCCGAGGAGCAGGGCGTCAGCCAGGACCAGCTCGCCGGGACCATCCAGAACGACATCCTCAAGGAGTTCATGGTTCGCAACACCTACATCTATCCGCCCGAACCGTCGATGCGCATCATCGCCGACATCATCGGCTACACGGCGCAGCACATGCCGAAGTTCAACTCGATCTCGATCTCCGGCTATCACATCCAGGAAGCCGGGGCGACGCAGGCGCTGGAGCTGGCGTTCACGCTGGCCGACGGCATGGAATATGTGCGCACAGCGCTGAAGACCGGCCTGGATGTCGATGCCTTCGCCGGACGGCTGTCCTTCTTTTTCGGCATCGGCATGAATTTCTACCTGGAAGTCGCCAAGCTGCGCGCGGCACGCCTCCTGTGGTGGCGGATCATGAAGGAGTTCGGCGCGCAGAACCCGAAGTCGCTGATGCTGCGCACCCACTGCCAGACCTCGGGCTGGTCGCTGACCGAGCAGGACCCCTACAACAACATCGTGCGCACCACCATCGAGGCGCTGGCCGCCGTCTTCGGCGGCACGCAATCACTCCACACCAACGCCTTCGACGAGGCGATCGCCCTGCCCACCGAATTCTCGGCGCGCATCGCCCGCAACACGCAGATCCTGATTCAGGAAGAAACCCATATCGGCAGCGTGATCGACCCCTGGGCCGGCAGTTACCTGATGGAGAAGCTCACCCAGGACATGGCCGACATGGCCTGGAACACCATCGAGGAAATCGAGAAGATGGGCGGCATGACCCACGCCGTCGAATCCGGCTGGGCCAAGCTGCAAATTGAAAAATGCGCGGCCGAGAAACAGGCGCGCATCGACTCGGGCCGGGACGTGATTGTCGGCGTGAACAAATACCGCCTTAAGGAAGCGGCACCGGTCGACACGCTGCGTATCGACAACCACGCCGTGCGCGAAGGGCAACTGGCACGCCTCGCCGCGGTGCGCAGTGCGCGCGACAGCGTAGCAGTAGCGGCCGCGCTCGACGCGCTGAGCACCGCCGCGACAGGGGCAAACGGGGAAAATGCGGGTAATCTGCTCGATCTCGCCATCCAGGCAACAAGGCTAAGAGCAACAGTCGGCGAGATATCGGATGCGCTGGAGAAAGTCTGGGGCCGCCACCGCGCCACCCATCAGACGGTTTCCGGCGTCTATGGCGCCATGCTCGGACAGGATGAAAAGATGCGCGACGAAATCGCCGCACTGCACGACCAGATCGAATCCTTCGCCGCCGCCGAAGGCCGCCGGCCGCGCATCATGGTGGCCAAGCTCGGCCAGGACGGTCACGACCGCGGCGCCAAGGTGGTCGCCACCGCCTTCGCCGACTTCGGCTTCGACGTCGACATCGGCCCGCTGTTCCAGACGCCCGCGGAAGCCGCGCGCCAGGCCATCGAGAACGACGTTCATGCCATCGGCGTATCGACCCTGGCCGCCGGCCACCGGACGCTGGTGCCGCAACTGGTCGATGCATTGCATCAAGCGGGGGCGCAAGACATCGCCGTGTTCGTCGGCGGCGTCATCCCGCAGGAGGACTACGATTTCCTGCACCAACTCGGCGTCGCCGGCATCTTCGGCCCCGGCACACCGATCCTGCATTCCGCCCATGCCGTGCTGCGCGCAATCCGGGCGGCACATCGACCAGAAAATCTGTAAGGAAGCTTGCATCTACTGTATGATGGTATTACAGTAAGACGCCGATTGCTTTCAGGAGAAACTCTCATGGCTTTATCCGTCCGTCTTGATCCTATTCTCGAAACGCGTCTCGACCAGGAGGCGAAGCGTCTGGGCGTCACTAAATCCGAATTCGTCAAGGATGCGCTGGAACGTGTGCTTGGCATAAAAGACCCCTATGCGTTGCTGATGCAGGTGCGCGACCCGGAGGCCTATCGCGTGTGCGAGCCGACGACCTTCGATGCGGAAAATGTCTCTGTACGGGTGAAGGAAAAGTTGTGTGCGAAACATCATCGTTGATGCCGGCCCGCTGGTGGCGACCTTTTCGCCCCATGACGCTTATCGTGCCAAAGTCGAGGGCAAGCTTGCCGCGCTGATGGAGGACGGTTTTCGGCTGATTACTACCTGGCCGTGCATCGTCGAAGCTTCTCACCTCCTGGCCGCCCCGCGCCGTTTCGAGTTGCTGCAATGGGTCGAACTCGGCGGCCTCGTGGTTTATCCGTTCGACACCGGGCATCTGGGCGAGATGCTCGTCTGGATGCGCCGTTACACCGAAGATGGAAAGCGCGAAATGGACCTGGCGGACGCGTCGCTCTACTGGCTGGCCGCCGATACCGGCGTGACGGATATCATGACCACCGACTATGCAGATTTCGAGCGCTATCGGCTGCCGGATGGGCGGAGATTCGAGATTGTCTGATGCGCCGCCCGCGAGGTTGTTGAAGGCCGATGATCATGAGCTTGTCGCCGGCGTGATCGCCGGGCAACGCCGCGCGCTGGCCAAGGCCATCACGCTAATCGAATCAAGCCGCGCCGACCACCAGACGCGGGCGAATGGGCTGCTGCGCGCCTTGCTGCCGCATACCGGCAAGGCGCTGCGGATCGGCATTTCCGGGGTACCCGGCGTCGGCAAATCCACCTTCATCGAGGCGCTCGGGCTGCTGCTCATCACGCAGGGCAAGCGTGTCGCCGTACTGGCGGTCGACCCGTCATCGACGCGCTCGGGCGGCTCGATTCTGGGCGACAAGACGCGCATGGAACGGCTGAGCCAGCGCGATGCGGCTTTTATCCGGCCCAGCCCGTCCTCCGGCGCGCTCGGCGGCGTCACCGAGAAGACGCGCGAAGCGCTGCTGGTGTGCGAGGCGGCGGGCTTTGATGTGGTGATCGTCGAGACCGTCGGCGTCGGCCAGAGCGAAACAGCCGTGGCCGGCATGACCGATGTTTTTGTGCTGCTGCAACTGCCCAATGCGGGCGATGATCTGCAGGCGATCAAAAAGGGCATCGTCGAACTGGCCGACATCGTCGTGTTCAACAAGGCCGACATCGACCCGCTGGCCGCCGCAACCGCCATGGCGCAAATGCGCGCCGCGATCTCCTTGCTGCGGCCGACCTCGGCGAACTGGCAGCCGCCGGTACTCAAGGTTAGCGCCGCGAAGAATGAGGGCATTGCCGAATTCTGGCAGAGCATCGAGGCGCACCGCGCCGCGCTGGCGGCCACCGGCGAACTGGCCAAGAAGCGGCAGCACCAGAATCTGGACTGGATGTGGCAAATGATCGACTCGGGCCTGCAGAGCCGCTTTCGCCAGCATCCCGGCGTCCGCGCGGCGCTGCCGCAACTCATGGACGCGGTCGAGGCCGGCGCGGTGACGCCGGCCGCCGCCGCGCTGCAACTGCTTGGCTGCCTGAGCCATGATTATGAAACGCCGAACTACGATTAGCCTGGGAGCGACAACATGCATGAAATCATCCAGCAACTCGACGACAAGCGCGCGCAGGCCCGCCTCGGCGGCGGCCAGCAGCGCATCGACGCGCAGCACAAGAAGGGCAAGCTGACGGCGCGCGAGCGCATCGAACTCTTGCTCGACGACGGCACCTTTGAAGAGTGGGACATGTTCAAGGAGCACCGCTGCGTCGACTTCGGCATGGCGGACAACAAGGTGCCGTCGGACGGCGTCGTCACCGGCTACGGCACCATCAACGGCCGCATGGTGTTCGTCTTCTCGCAGGACTTCACGGTCTTCGGCGGCGCGCTGTCCGAGGCGCACGCCGAGAAGATCTGCAAGATCATGGACAAGGCCATGCAGGTCGGCGCACCGGTGATCGGCCTCAACGACTCGGGCGGCGCGCGCATCCAGGAAGGCGTCGCGGCGCTGGGCGGTTATGCCGAGGTCTTTCAGCGCAACGTCATGGCATCGGGCGTGATTCCGCAGATCTCGCTGATCAT